>JAGHSV010000204.1 GCA_018065665.1 Candidatus Sodaliphilus aphodohippi | reverse complement strand
ACTCGAGGCCGAGGAACACGAGGACGACACCTGTACATGGACTGAGGACGAGAACGGCAATGTCACCCGTCATGACGGAAAGGTCTTTGCCGACGACGAATATGTGATCAACGTCGGACCGCAGCACCCCTCGACCCACGGCGTTATGCGCTACCGCGTGTCGCTTGACGGTGAGATGGTCAAGAAGGTTGACGTTGTCAGCGGTTACATTCACCGCGGCATCGAGAAAATGTGCGAGAGCCTGACCTATCCCCAGACTCTGCTCTATCCCGAGCGCCTTGACTACATGGCTGCCCACATGAACCGCCACTGCCTGTGCCTCGCCATCGAGAAGGCCATGGGCATCGAGGTTCCCCACCGTGCCGAACTCATCCGACTGATGATGGACGAGCTGATGCGTATCTCGTCACACCTGCTCAGCTACGGCTGCCTCACCATGGACCAGGGTGCGACAACGGCATTCTTCTACGGTTTCCGTGACCGCGAACTGATTTACGATATCTTTGACCGCACCTGCGGCGCCCGCATGTCGATGAGCTACTCGACAATCGGTGGCGTGGTTGCCGACGTCCATGAGAACTTTATCAAGGACGTACGCAACGCGTGTGACGTGATAGAGAAGAACTTGAAAGAATACCACAAACTGTTTACCGGCAACGTCATCGCCGTGAACCGTATGGTGGGCGTGGGACCGCTCGGCAATGCCGATGCCGTCAACTATGCCATCACCGGTCCCTCGGGCCGTGCCAGCGGTTTCCACTGCGATGTGCGCAAGACCCATCCCTATTCGCTCTACGACGAGTTCGAGTTTGACGAGGTAATGCGCGAGAGCGGTGACAGTATGGACCGATACATGATTCGCCTGCTTGAAATCGAGCAGAGCATCAAAATCCTGCGCCAGGCATGTGACAAACTGGAGGCCGAGGAGGGCAACGAATATTGCGCCAAGGTGCCCAAGATGATAAAACTGCCGGCAGGTCACTGGTACCAGCAGGTTGAGGCCAGCCGCGGTGCGTTTGGCGTTTATCTGGAGAGCGACGGCGATGCCAAACCCAACCAGAAACCCTACCGCCTGCACTTCCAGAGCCCGTGTTTCAATCTCGTGGGCATCGTGGACCTCACTTGTCGCGACAACATGATTGCCGACCTCATCACGATTACCGCGTCAATCGACTATGTGATTCCCGACATTGACCGTTGACGCTAATCATTCCAGTAGCATTAATTAAAAGAAAAAAATTAATAAGGTATAAAGATGTTTGACTTTAGTACAGTCACAATTTGGCTCGACCAACTGATGAACGGCGTCATGCCGTCATGGTTGACAACAACAATTGAATGCGTTATAGTGGCGGTGGCATTGCTCTTGGCCTACTCGCTCATTGCAATGTTCTACATCTTCTATGAACGCAAGGTGTGCGGCTGGATTCAGTGCCGTCTTGGTCCCACTCGTGTGGGTCCTTGGGGACTGCTTCAGGTGTTTGCCGACGTGATCAAGATTCTCCTGAAGGAGCTTATCACGCTGTGGGGCACCGACAAGTTCCTCTTCAAGTTGGCTCCCTACCTGGTAATCATAGCCTCGATGCTGACATTTGCTTGCCTGCCTTGGGGCAATGGGCTGCAAATCATTGACTTCAACATTGGCGTGTTCTTCATCATCGCCGTGTCGTCGATTGGCGTGCTGGGTATCTTGCTCGCCGGTTGGTCAAGTAACAGCAAGTACACTCTCATCGGTGCGATGCGTAGTGGCGCCCAGATGATCAGTTATGAACTCAGTGTGGGCCTGTCAATCCTCACCATCGTTTGTCTGGCCGGCACCATGTCGGTTACCGGCATCGTCGAGGCACAGAGCGACGGCTGGTTCCTGTTCAAGGGACACCTGCCCGCCATCATCGCGTTCATTATATATATTATAGCAGCCAACGCCGAGAACAACCGCGGCCCGTTTGACCTTCCCGAGGCCGAGCACGAGCTGACCGCCGGTTACCATACCGAGTACTCGGGTATCCACTTCGGCTTCTTCTATCTGGCCGAGTACCTGAACCTGTTCATCGTGTCGGGTATCGCGTCGCTGCTGTTCCTTGGTGGCTGGATGCCCCTCCACATCCCCGGATGGGAGGGATTCAACGCAGTTATGGACTATGTGCCCAGCATTATATGGTTCCTTGGCAAGGCATTCTTCATGACATTCGTGTTCATGTGGATTCGTTGGTCATTCCCCCGTGTCCGCATCGACCAGATGCTGGCGCTCGAGTGGCGTTACCTGATGCCAATCGGACTGGTGAACCTCGTTGTGATGGCTATCGTTGTCACACAGGGATGGCACTTTTGATTGAATAATTAATAATTAATAAAATATTTAAAAACTTAGACAAACTATTTTCGTGATTATGGCTGATAATTATGGAAAAATTTCGCAAGTGATTGGCCCAGTGGTCGACATTGCGTTCGAGGGCGAAGGTGTTTCTCGCCCTGCCATCTACACGGCCTTGAGCGTGGACCGTCCCGACGGCACACAGCTCATCCTCGAAGTGGAGCAGCACATCGGTGAGAACACCGTGCGCTGCGTGGCAATGGACAGCACCGACGGTTTGCGGCGCGGTATGCGCGTTAACAACCTGGGACGTCCCATCTCGGTTCCAACTGGTGAACAAGTCAAAGGCCGTCTGCTCAACGTTATCGGGCAGCCCATCGACCACCTTGAACCGCTTCAGGGCGACGTTCGTCGTGCAATCCACCAACCCGCACCCGACTTTGCCGACCTGTCAATTACCGAGGAAATCCTGTACACAGGTATCAAAGTGATTGACCTTATCGAACCCTTCAGTAAGGGTGGTAAAATCGGTCTGTTCGGTGGTGCCGGTGTGGGTAAGACAGTGCTCATCATGGAGCTTATCCACAACATTGCGCACGGACACAACGGTTTCTCGATGTTCACTGGTGTCGGCGAGCGTACCCGTGAGTGTAACGACCTCCTGCGCGAGATGATCGAGAGCGGTGTAATCCAGTATGGTGACAAATTCAAAGAGGGTATGGCCAAGGGTGAGTGGAACCTTCATGACGTTGACATGGACGCCGTGTCAAAGTCTCAGGCAACACTCGTGTTCGGTCAGATGAACGAGCCTCCCGGTGCGCGTCTGCGCGTTGCTCTGTCGGGCCTGACAGTGGCCGAGCAGTTCCGCGACCAGGACGGTGGCGGTAAGGATATCCTCCTGTTCATGGATAACATCTTCCGTTTCACCCAGGCCGGTAGTGAGGTATCGGCGCTCCTCGGCCGTATGCCGAGTGCTGTGGGTTACCAGCCTACTCTCGCCAGCGAGATGGGTAAACTGCAGGAGCGCATCACCTCGACCAAGAGCGGCAGTATCACATCGGTGCAGGCTGTATATGTGCCCGCCGATGACCTTACTGACCCCGCACCTGCTACAACGTTCAACTTCCTGGACGCTACCTGCGTGCTTAGCCGTAAGATTGCCGAGCTCGGTATCTATCCGGCGGTCGATCCCCTGGCTTCGACTTCTCGTATCATGGACCCGCACATCATTGGCGAGGAACACTACGATGTCGCACAGCGCGTGATCCACTTGCTGCAGAAGTACAACGAACTTCAGGATATTATCGCCATCCTCGGTGTTGACGAGTTGAGCGATGAGGACAAACTCGTCGTTTCGCGTGCACGTCGCGCTCAGCGCTTCCTGTCACAGCCGTTCTTCGTTGCCGAGCAGTTCACCGGACTTCCCGGTGTAATGGTTCCCCTGAACGAGACCATCCGCGGCTTCAAGATGATTCTTGACGGCGAGGTTGACTACCTGCCCGAGCAGGCATTCCTCAGCGTCGGCACCATCGACGAGGCTATCGAGAAGGGTAAGAAACTCCTTGCCGAGGTTTAAGCCCCTTTTAGTTAACGATAAAAGATTAATCAAACTATGACACTCAAAATTATATCGGCCGAGAAGATTGAGTTCGAAGGCACTGTCACATCGGTGACAATGCCCGGCGCTCAGGGCATGTTTCAGGTGCTCGACAATCACGCGGCTCTCATCGCGGCGCTGAAACCCGGTTTGCTGACCTATGTCACTGCCGAGGGAACGGCAACACGCGACATCAAGGGCGGTGTGGCTGATATCAAGAACAACGTGGTGTCGGTATGTCTTTATTAATTAGCCTATGAAAAAAGTAATTGCTGCTTTAATTGCACTCGTGGTGATTGCCTTGATGGCTTGGGGATATGCCGATGCTGCCAAGCACTCTGAGGGTGGCGACCCCAAGATGCCCGAGGTGAAGGAAATCATCTTTGAGCACCTTGGCGATTCTTATGGCTGGGAGGTTCCCTTCTCCCACACCAAACGAATCCCGTTGCCCATCATCGTGCTCGGCAATGACGGTTCTTGGCATCTGTTCAGCTCGGCACGCATCACTGGCGGCGAGACCTTCGAGGGCTTCAAGATTGCCCGCGGCGGCGACCACAACAACAAGATTGTTGAGACCGTCAACGGCCAGGAAGTGCGCCCAAAGCTGGACTTCTCGTTCACCAAGAACGCATGCGGCATCTTCATCTCTGCTATCGTGGTGTGCCTCATCGTCTTTGGACTGAAGCGCCACTACAAGCGTAAAGGGCTGAAGGCTCCGCGCGGCGGAATGGGACTGGTCGAGCTCATCGTGGACTTTGTCTATGGTGACACCATCAAACCCATCATGGGTGCCGAGGCTCCCAAGTATGGACCCTATCTGCTGACGGTGTTCTTCTTCATCCTCACCATGAACCTGATGGGACTTATCGTCATCTTCCCCGGTGGCGCCAACCTGACCGGCAACATCGCCGTCACTCTGGTGCTCGCGCTGTGCACGTTCCTGATCACCAACTTCACCGGAACAAAGCACTACTGGAAGGAAATCCTGTGGCCCGATGTGCCTGTGGCTCTCAAGTGCCCCGTGCCCTTGATGCCCATCATCGAGCTCCTCGGTATCTTCACCAAGCCCATCGCGTTGATGATCCGTCTCTTTGCCAACATGATGAGCGGTCACATGGTTGTGCTCGTGTTCATGTTGCTCATCTTCATCTTCAGTGCGCTGTTCAACGTGGCAGCCGGTGGCGGTACAACAGTACTGTCGCTCGCACTGTCGCTGTTCATGCTCCTTCTTGACACCCTGGTTAGTTTCATCCAGGCCTATGTGTTCACCATCCTGTCAACAATGTTCATCTCGATGGCACACGTTCACGAGGAGTGATAACTTATTGAAACAAAAAACAAAAGAAATAATTAACAAAAATAATAACAATTAAAATTTAACAACTATGTTAGGACTTATTTTAGTAGAAGCACTTGCAAACCTTGGTGCAGCTCTCGGAGCAGGTATCGCAGCCGTAGCCGCTGGTATTGGTATTGGTAAGATTGGTGGTTCGGCCATGGAGTCAATCGCACGTCAGCCCGAGTCAACCGGTGACATCCGTAGTAACATGATCGTGATTGCAGCCCTTATCGAGGGTGTTGCATTCCTCGCACTCATCGTTTGCGTACTCGCAATTGTAATGTAATTGTAAACCAGTCGCTACATGGAACTTTTCACGCCTGAATTTGGCCTGGTGTTCTGGATGTTCATAGCATTCCTGGGACTCTTCTTCATTCTTGCCAAGTTTGCATGGCCGTTCATCATCAAGAGCATGGACGAGCGTGCCGACCTCATCGACAAGGGTGTAGCCTATGCCCAAGAGGCTAAGACTAAACTTGACACTGCCAAGGCCGAGGCCGATAAACTTATCGCCGAGGCTCGTGGGCAACAGGCCGACATCCTGCGCGACGCTGCCAAGATGCGCAACCAGATTATCGAGGACGCGCATGCCGAGGCTGCTGTCGAGGCAAAGAAGGTGGCTGAGGCTGCTCAGCTCTCTATCGAGCAAGCTCAAAAGGAGAGCGCCAAGCAGCTCAAGCAAGAAGCGGGCGAAATCGCTCTGCAGATTGCCGAAAAGGTGCTCCGCACAAACATCAATAACGACGCGGCTCAACAAGAACTCGTTCAGAGATATCTCAGCGAGGTTGAAACAAAAAACTAAAGTAATATGAATGACGGACTTATCCCCAGCAGATATGCTAAGGCACTCTATAAGCTTGCTGTAGAGACTGGTGAATGTGACACCATCTACGAGCAGATGAGGACGGTCAGCGGCCGATATTCGGCCATCGACGAGCTCAAGCGTGTCCTGCTCAATCCATACATCCCCGCCGAAGACAAAGGAAAGGTGATGCTGCAGATTGCAGGTGCCGAGCCCGGAAGTTCGCTCGATAAGTTCATATTGCTGGTTATCAAGAACAACCGTGCCGAGTTTTTGCGGAAAATCGCACTATCCTATGTCAATCTCTACAGGGAGAAGCACAACATTGCCAAGGTTGTAATCGAAACTGCAGCCGAACTCCCGCAGGAAAAGATTGACGCTATCATCGAGGTTGTCAAGAAACAACTACCGGGCATGACGCTCGAAACCTCTACCGAGGTCAATCCCGACCTCATCGGCGGTTTCACTGTCACTATCGGTGACGTGCTGCTCGACGCTTCGGTGAAGAATGAATTAAACAAATTGCGTTTTAAACTACTAAGTTAATAATAAAACCTGATGGTAAACCCAAGCGAAATCAGTGACATACTGAAACAACAACTCAGCGACATTGAGAGCAATGTATCGTTCGAGGAAGTGGGAACAGTGCTTGAGGTGGGCGACGGTGTGGCTCACGTTTACGGCCTGAACAATGTTGAGGCCAACGAACTCGTGCAGTTTGAGAACGGCGTGACCGGCGTTGCCATGAACCTGGAAGAAAGCGACGTGGGTGTCATCCTCCTCAACGAGGTTGACTCCATCGCCGAGAACATGAAGGTGAAACGTACTGGCGAAATCGCCTCTATCCAAGTGGGCGAGGGCCTGCTGGGACGCGTTATCAACGTCCTTGCCGAGCCTATCGACGGTCGTGGAACCATCGACGGCGAGCGCCTGCGTCTGCCGCTCGAGCGTAAGGCTCCCGGTGTTATCTTCCGCCAGCCTGTGAACCAACCCCTCCAAACTGGTCTCAAGGCCATCGACTCGATGATCCCCATCGGACGTGGCCAGCGCGAACTTATCATTGGCGACCGCCAGATTGGTAAGACCGCTATCGCAATCGACACCATAATCAACCAGAAAGCCAACTACGAGGCCGGCAAACCCGTTTATTGCATCTATGTAGCAATCGGACAGAAAGCCTCTACCGTGGCTGCGTTGGTTAACAAACTGACCGAGCAGGGCGCTATGCCCTACACCGTTGTCGTTGCCGCCACAGCTGCCGACTCGGCTTCGATGCGTTACTATGCACCGTTTGCCGGCGCTGCTATCGGCGAGTACTTCCGCGACACCGGCCGTGATGCTCTCGTAATCTATGACGACCTCTCGAAGCACGCTGTTGCTTACCGCGAGATCTCGCTGATCCTCAAGCGCCCCTCGGGACGTGAGGCTTATCCCGGCGATATCTTCTATCTGCACAGCCGTCTCCTTGAACGTGCCGCCAAGATTAATGACAACCAGGAGGTTGCATCGGTGATGAATGACCTGCCCGCCGAACTCAAGTCTCGCGTAAAGGGTGGTGGCTCGCTCACAGCGCTCCCCATCATCGAGACTCAGGCCGGTGACGTTAGTGCATACATCCCCACCAACGTGATCTCGATCACCGACGGTCAGATTTATCTCGAAAGTGCGCTCTTCAACGCCGGTATCCGCCCCGCCGTCAACGTGGGTATCTCGGTATCGCGTGTGGGTGGTAACGCCCAAATCAAGTGCATGAAGAAGGTTGCCGGTACACTCAAGATTGCCCAGGCACAGTATCGCGAGCTCGAGGCGTTCACCAAGTTCGGTGGCGACATCGACCCCGTTACCGCCCGTACAATCGACACCGGCCGCAAGAATGAGCGACTGCTCGTCCAGCCTCAGTACGAGCCCATGCTGGTCGAGGAACAGGTAGCAATCATCTACTGCGGTGTGAACGGCCTTCTCCAGAAGGTGCCCATCGACTGCGTTGGCGAGTTTGAGAAACTCTTCATCCAGTATCTGCGTGCAAAGCACCAGGCCGATGTGCTTGACGTGCTGCGCTCGGGCAAGATCGACGATGATGTCATGGCTAAACTGAAGGCTGCTGCAGCCGAGGTTGCCGCCAAGTACAATTGATGACCACTGTGTCACTATAATTATCCTTTAACCCCTGTGTGCGGGTTCTTGACGGGCCCGCCACAGCGGCAAAAAGGTTTTTGCCGGATATACTATGTTCCGGCCCACAACAGGGCAAACGACATTGCCCAAACGCCGTCAACGGCCGTGTGCCGACGGCGATGTCAACAAACCAAACTATTGACGTTTTATTAAGATATGTCAACACTTAGAGAATTAAAAAGCCGTATTGGCTCGGTTGCGTCAACCCAAAAGACGACCAGCGCGATGAAAATGATTTCATCGGCAAAAATGCGTAAGGCAACAGGACAAATGCAACGCCTGACACCTTATAGCGACATGGTACGCAACGTCATCAGTCACCTGCTGGTGACCGACCAGGAGTTTGCTTCGCCTCTAATCGTCGACCGTGAGGTGGCCAACGTGGCCCTCGTGGTTTTTGGCTCGGACGACGGCCTTTGCGGTGCTTTCAACATTAATATATTCAAGCAACTGCTCGTTGCCATTGCCGACGTGCGCAAGAAGTATGGCGACGGTGTCAACATCACCATCCTCCCCGTGGGAAAGAAGCTCACCAAGGCGTCGCTCAAGATTGCCGAGGGTAACCTCAAGGTCGAGAAGGCCGAGAAACTGAACACCCGCAGTGCCAGCGAGGACCTCTATGAGTTCACCGACATGGTGCAGCAGCGTTTCCTCGACAAGGAGTTTGACCGCGTTGACGTTCTGTACATGCACTTCAAGTCAACAAGCAAGCAGATTTTCACTCGCGAGCAACTGTTGCCCGTGCTCCCCGAGGCTTTGCAGGGCCAGGTTGACCAGAGCGCTGCCAACTCGCCGTGCCTGTTTGAGCCCGACGCCGAGACCATCTTCAACAGCGTGTTGCCACTGCACATCCGTTCGATGATGCAAGCCGTCTTCACCGAGAGTGCCGCCAGCGAGCAGGCATCGCGTGTGATGGCAATGCAAACTGCAAGCGACAATGCTGCCGAGTTGCTTGAGTCTCTCAATCTGGAATACAACAAACTGCGCCAACAGAACATCACTACCGAGCTGCTCGATATCCTCGGTGGCCAGGTTCAGCGTTGAGTTTAGACCAAGAATACAATATAATTTAAAGAATAGACATTTTCACACCTATGAGCATCAAGGAGTATTTCGTCTCTATCTTCAAGGGCCTTCACAGCCTTGTCAAGGGTATGGAGGTTACGGGCAAGGAACTCGTGACCAAGAAGGTAACAGAACAGTATCCCGAGAACAGGGATACTCTGCAAATTCCCGAGCGTTTCAGGGGAACTCTGCAGATTATTTATGACGCCGAAGGCGGACACAAATGTGTTGGCTGTCGCTCGTGCGAGCGTGCCTGCCCCAATGGCACCATCCACATCGACACCCGCATGGTGGACCTCCCCAATGGCAAGAAGAAGATGAAACTGGACAAGTACATGTATGACTTGGGCAGTTGCACCTTCTGTGGCATGTGTGTCACCTCATGCCCGTTCAATGCAATCGAGTTCAGCAACGACTTTGAACAGGCCGTTTTCACTCG
>JAGHSV010000060.1 GCA_018065665.1 Candidatus Sodaliphilus aphodohippi | reverse complement strand
ATGATGGTCTGTCCGACCTCAATGTCGTCAGGATCAACTCGCACGATGGCGCCGTCATTCTCGATGTTGGCATAGTCGGGGCGTATATCCATCAGCGACATGATGCGGTCGCGGCTCTTGGCAACAGCGCGGCTCTGGAAAAACTCGCCAATCTGGTAGAACAGCATCACCGCGATGGCCTCGTTGTAGTCGCCACTACCCTCGACAATGGCAAGGGCAAAGGCCCCGACGGTAGCCATCAGCATCAGGAAGTTCTCGTCAAACACACGCCCGTGCATGATGCCCCTGAAAGCCTTGGCCACGATGTCGCCGCCGATGATGGCATAGACACCGAGGAACAGGGCAAGGCGCAGCCACCCCTCAACCTCAAACAGGTTGAGCAGCAACACGCACACGGCCGCCACGACAATGCGCACAGCCACTTTCTTTTGTTTGGTTGTCAGCTGCATATTTCAAAGTCGGGCTCGATGGCGCGCGCGGCCTTGACAATTTGTTCAAAGATGAGGTCGGGGTCGGCACCGGGGGCAAACTCAACCTTCATCTTCTGGGTCATGAACGAGACGGTTGCACTCTCGACGCCTTCAATCTTGTTTATGGCGTTCTCAATGAGATTGGCGCAGTTGGCGCAGTCAACCTCTATCTTATAGTTTTTTTTCATTTTCACGTTACTTCTTGTCATTGCACTTGCCGCACTCGGGAGCGGTGAAGTGACGGTGCAGGAGCGATACCGAGGTCTTCAGTATCTCGCCGCGCTTGTATCCGTTGCAGATAACGACATATCCATACTTAGCCACCGGGTCAAAGAACATGGCGCTGCGCAGGCCGTAGGCTCCGCCGGTGTGGCCAACCAGGATGGTTCCCGGTGTATATTCGTCGGTCTGTTCGAGTGCAAGGCCGTAGTGATGCCCGTTGGTGTGTTCAACTTGCATCAGTTTTGAGGCATTGTCGGTCAGGACACACTCGGTCGCGAGCGGTGACTTGCCGTAGTTCATGTGCATCAGCATGTACTTGGCGAGGCTGTGGGCGCTGATTTTCATGCCACCGGCGGGCGAGAAAGTGACGGGGTCAACCCCCAGCCGGTAGTTTTGCAGCAATGAATCGCTCACTGCGCGGTATGCACCCGTCTCATTAACAAACTCGCTGCCGTTCCAACTGTAGAGTTTTGCCAGACGGTTCTTGTCCAGATTGTTCAGGAAGAAACTTCCGTCAAGGTTCAGCGGGCCGATGATGTGTTTCTCCATATACTGGTCAAAGCGTTCGCCCGACAGTTTCTCGATGATGCTGCCCGTCAGGCTGAAGTTGAGGTTGCAGTACTCATAGCCGGTGCCGGGTTTGTAGTCGTTGTATGCGTTCGCCCAGTTTGGGTTTTTGTCGGGATTGATGCAGTCAAGGTTGATGTAATAGCCCTCGTTGTCGTTGATGCTGCTGGTGTGGCTCAGGAGCATGCCGACGGTGATGGGCACATCGGGGAACTTGGGGTTGCGCACCTTGAAGTCAAGGATGTCGTTGACATCGGTCTCGAGGGTTACCTTGCCGGCTGTCAGCAACTGCATCATTGCCGTAGCCGAGAAAGACTTAGAAATCGAGGCGATGCGGAACTGGGTGTCGTTGGTGACGGGTTCGCGGGTCTCGAGATCCTTGACGCCGAAACTGTTGTTATAGACAATCTGGTTGTCCTGAACTACAGCGATGCTGATTCCTACAACGCCCAGACTGTCCATCATCTTGTTGATGTCTTTCTCAAGGGCGGCTTGACGGGTGGGGCAGAGTCCCTGTGCCATGAGGCTCGCTGCGGCGAGGAGCATGCACACCGAAGATAGAAATATTTTTTTCATGACTCTTTTATTAAATGTTTAGGAGTTCAAAGTTACAAAAAAGGTGCCAATTTCAATGCAAAAAAGGTCCAATATTTGCAAAATTCTATGTAATTTTGTGACTGCAAAAAATTTCAAGCAACCAACATAATGTATTTTTCGTTAAATATATCGCTCATCGTCATCGTTCTGCTATCACTTGCGGCAGTGCTGTCACTGATATATGTGTTGTGGCAGTGGAGCCGCACATGGCGATTGCAGCGCTTTGTCAAAGGCAGTGAGGCCAAGCGTGCCTATGTCGAGACATTACCGCCGGTGACTGTGATTGTGGATGCCTGCACAGAGACTATGAATCTTGAGCAGATAATTCAACTGATAATGGAGCAGGATTATCCCGAGTTTGAGGTGATTGTGGTGGCAAACAGCAACAGTGACTGGGTTGACAACGTGCTGAGTGAGATGAAAGCGCGCTACGACAACCTGCGCATCACGTTCTCGCCACGCGAGACCAGGGCTCTGTCGCGAAAGAAACTGGCATTGATGATAGGGTACAAGTCGGCTATGTACGACATTGTCGTCACCACATGTGCCAACTGTCGCCCGATGAGCACCCTATGGTTGGCGACCATTGCGCGAAACTTTGTCGAGGGCACCGACGTGGTGCTGGGTTACTCCCACTACCGATACAACCGGGACAAGCAGAGCGGACACGCCTATCGCGTGTTTGACTCGGTGACAACCGGCGTCCAGTGGCTTGTCAGGGCAATCGGTAACCGCACCTTCCGCGGTACAAGCGAGAATATGGCGTTCAGGAAGCAACTGTTCTTTGACAATAACGGTTATGCCGACAGCATGCACCTCATCTGGGGTGAGGACGACGTGTTTCTCAAGAAGATAGTGACCAAAACCAATACCCGCGTCGAGTTGGCGCCTGAGAGCGACGTGCAGACCTACTTTGAGGACTACGAGTTTGCCCACACCAGCATGAAGATGCACCGCGATTTCACCACGCGTCTGGTGAGTTGGACGGCTCCGCTTGCCCAGGGCGTTCTCAGCAGTTGTTACTGGCTGCGTCTGTTACTGGCTGTAGCTGCCATCGTGCTTGACTACCGCAATGTGCTGGTGGTTGCTGCCGCCGTGCTGCTGGTGATTCTGTCTTCGGTTTTCTCGGCGATGTCATTCGGTCGCAACTGCCGTCTGCTTCATGCCCCGCGATTCCCGATGCTCGTGCCGTTCTTCACGCTGGTACGTCCGCTGGTTAACCTCAAGTACCGCATCAAGGAGGCCCGCCACCGTTCCAGCAATTACACCTCAATGTTCAGTTAATCTCTGGAGTTTCCAGACCGTATAATTCTTCTGCAAATCAACAATGATCAAGACCCTCTCGTCATGGCGTGGACTGCTTGTTGTGGTCATCATCTTGTACCACACTCCAATAGTGGCACTTACCGAAGCCGCCCATATGGGTGTGTCCATGTTTCTGGTGATGAGCGGAACTTTGATGATGATGCGTCATCCACAGGTCAAGTGCACTTGGACACAGTGGATGTTGCCGCGCGCGCGACGCATCTACACGATACACTGGCTGGTGCTGGCATTGATTGTGCTGGCCATGCTCCCGTTGGGCAAGGTTGGCAGTCTGTGGACACTGGTGTCCAATGCCATGCTTGTGCATCCCTGGTGCCCCGAGCGTGCCGTTTACCTGTCGTTCAACAAACCCACATGGTTCCTGAGTGCGCTGCTGTTGTGCTATGCGCTGTACCCCATGCTGAGCCGTGTGTTCTCCTGCCTCGGTCTTCGCGGCAAGTGGGCCATTGCCATCGGCGTCATGGCGTTACACTGCTTGGTGACTGCTTCGGTTAGCCAGCCCGTTCGCGACTGGTTGTTCGACATGCCGTTGATGCGTGTCGGCGACTATGTCAGGGGTATGGCCCAGCGTCAAACGGTAACTGCCGACGACGCCCGTCTGCCTCGCACGCTGCGAGACCACTCGACGATAGTCGAACTGGTGGTCGTGGCTGTGCTGATTGCCGTGGTGATTGCTGTCGGCAAGATGCCTTGGCTCGACTGGTGTGAAGATGTCACCGTGTGGTGGCTGCCGCTGTCGCTGCTGGTGCTGACGTGCATACTGGTCAACGGCAGCGAGGGCATGATTGGACGCCTGCTCTCGTCACGTCCGCTGACATGGCTTGGCAGCGTCAGCCTCGAGGTATATATGCTTGCCGCGTTAGTCTCGTTTGTTTACAGCCACTACATCGCTGCCATTGCGGGCCACTTCGGCCACCCCGAGTTCTACGACATCAGTTGGCCCGCCACACTGCCCCTCACCCTTCTGGCAGCCGCCCTGCTGCACAAAGTGACTGACAAAAGAACGTAGAGCCATCCTGGGATGCCGGCAAAAAATGTTAAAAACTATCTCGTTGCTTGACTTCTTATTGGACAAAGATGTGGTGAGCGGTTAGGAATACTACTAAAAAAACGAAAATGAACCCCGTTCATGTTGTGTATAATTTTGTAACTTTGCATTTATTCAGCAATTTCATCATGAAGAAAATTTTCCTGATTATATCGATGCTCGTGGTGAGCACGTGTTCGGTTTTCGGTGCCGTCAAGAGTTCGGTGCCCGCGACTTTGTATGGGGGTTTCCCAATCAGCAATTTTGCCATGGCAGCCCAGGTGCCCGATGACGGGTCGATGTATGGCAATATCATACGCAACACGGGGGAACTGGGCGGATGGCTGCTGAACTGCGGCACAGTCGAGGTTGCAGTGCAGAAGGATGGCAGAACGTATGGGCTGAAGGACTTCGGCCATAAGGAACTGCATCGCGATTTCCCCATCGTGTCGAACACCTATCAGGACAGCCGCAAGCTCAAGGCCACGCTGAAACTCGAGACTTTCTGCCCGCTCACTGTCAGGGACGAGGAGGAGACAGCACTGCCGGCAATCATGCTGCAAGCCGATGTCAAAGCCACAGCCGACGAGGCGTTTGACATTGTGCTGAGCCCCAAAGCCAACGAGGGGCAGCAACTGACCATCACGACCGACCGCAGCGAGATTGCGCCCGCCGAGGGGGTCGTTACGATTCCGTTCAGGCTGAAGAAGGGCGAGTCGGCACGTGTTCGCGTGGTGATTACCCAGCTGGACAAGACGTGGGTTGCCGCCAAGCGATTTGACGACGCCAAGGACGTGGCGCGCTATGTGCTGCCGCGATGGGATGTTCTCAGGCTGAACACCGAGGCCTTTGATGCCTCGTTGCCCTATAGCGGGGACAAGAATATTGACGCCTACCTGCAGTATTACCTGCTGCCGGCGCTGATTCTGACACGCATGTCGGCCGATGACGAGGTGCTGACGATGGGCTATAACGAACTTAACCAGCGCGACAGTTTCTGGACGACGTGGATGCACCTTGTGCTGTTCAGAGACCTGGAGTGGAAAATGATACAGGAGAGTTATGACAACATGCGTCCGAGCGGTAAAATCCCCACCTGCATCCTCCCCGAGATTGAACGCTGGGATGACCTGGACATCAACCTGTTCCTCATCCTGAGGACAGCGCGCTACTATGCCTACTACCGCGACTGGGAGAAACTCAGCGCCATCTGGCCGCATGCATGCCGCTGCATGGACTGGGTTATCGGGCGCGATATCAGCCACGAGGGGCTGCCCGAGCAGGTATCGTTCTGGTGCGACTGGAAAGACGTCCAGTACATGCAAGACCGGCGCTACTCTCCCTTTGTGGCGATGCTCTATCTTGCCGCCCTCGACCAGATGGCCAAGATGGCCGATGTCGTCGGGGACTCCGAGCGCAAGCAAGCGTACAAACAGGCCTATGCCCGCGCATACGACAAGACGAACCGTAGCACCGAGGATGGCGGCCTGTGGAACGGCAGGTACTATGCCCAGATATGGAAGGACGGCAGTGCCCGCGAACTGCTGACTCAGGACCAGATGGTTGGCGTGCTGTATGGCGTCATGCCGCCCGAACGCGCCGAGTCGGTCATGCACGAATTGGACACCAAGGCGCTTACCCCATACGGTATCTGCAACATGTGGCCATATATCGAGGGTGCCAGCGACCGTGAAGGGGTATACCACAACGGCGCCATGTGGCCGTGGCTCAGTTTTATGGACTGCTGGGCTCGCATCGAGTCGGGGCACAGCGACAGGGCTATATCCCTGATGCAGACCATCTTCAAGGCCGATATTGTTGACAGCGGAGACTATGTCCCCAACGAGCATATAAACACCAAGACAGGCGAGAACCTGGGGTTTGCAATCCAAGGTTGGAACGCCGACCTATTTGGGCTCATGTACTTCGGACTGAGACACAAGGGTTTGTCTTTTAAGTTATAACAAGATTCCAATGAAGATAAAATTCAGGATAGATTACATAGCGTCCCCGGGCGAGGAACTGGCTATCACCAACAACAGCGTCACCGTTGCCATGCACTGCAACAAGGACGGGCGCACGTGGGAGTGCATCACAGACGAGGTGGAAGGAGACTACAGCTATATTGTCGTGCGTGAGGGCAAGACGGTCCGCCACGAGTGGAGGATGGCCCGCCATCGCCTCGCCGCGGCCCAGGACACGGCTACGGCCTGCACAGTCACCGACATGTGGATTGACGCCCCCCAGGATGCCTTCTTCTACAGCCAGGCGTTCACGCACTGTGTGGCACGTCGCCAAAGCGTTGCCGTCCGTCCGTCTAACGGCAGCATGACGCTGCAGCTCAAGGTGCGCGCGCCACAACTGACAGCCGACCAGCGTCTGGCCCTCGTCGGCAATGTTCCCCAGCTGGGCAACTGGACAGCCCTGAAGTCGGTGCCCATGTACGAGCACCAGCCATGTGAATGGGTAGTCAACCTCGATGCCGACACCATGCCGGGGTGGTTTCTTGAGTACAAGTTCATCATCATCGGCAGCGACGGCAAGCCCGTGTGGGAGAACGGCAACAACCGCTGCCTGACAGTGCCGCCGATGCGCGAGGGCGAGACCGTGTCGATGGAACTGGTTGCCGCGCGTTTCCCCGTTAACCCGGTACGTCTTGCCGGCGTGGTGGTGCCCGTGTTCTCGCTGCGCAGCGAGGGTAGTTGGGGAGTTGGAGACATGGGCGACCTGCAGACGATGATTACCTGGGCGCACTCGACAGGGATGCACGCCGTACAGATACTGCCGGTCAATGACACCACCTGCACCGGCACTTGGCAGGACAGTTATCCGTATAACAGCGTCAGCGTTCATGCCCTGCATCCGCAGTACATCGACATGCGCCAACTGCCAAAACTCAAAGACGCCAACCGTCGCCGCCACTACTCCCGACTGCGGAAACGCCTCAACGACAAGACGATGGTGGACTACGAGGCCGTCAACGCCGCCAAGCGCGCCTACCTCGACGAGCTGTATGCACAAGAGGGCGACAGGATTCTCGCCATGGCCGAGTTCCGTAAGTTCCTGAACGACAACCGCGACTGGCTGGAACCGTATGCCCAGTTCGCCGTACGCCACAACGGAGGCAAGGATGCGACCGGGGTCTATTATATCCAGTACCTGCTGCACTGTCAGCTGCAGGACGTTCACAACCATGCGCGCAGTCTGGGCGTGATACTCAAGGGCGATATCCCCATCGGTGTCAGCCGCGTCAGCGCCGACGTGGCAAGCCAGCCACAATATTTCAACCTCAACGGACAGGCCGGCGCACCGCCCGACGCGTTTGCCGTCGAGGGGCAGAACTGGGGATTCCCCACCTACAACTGGGAAGCGATGAAGACTGACGGGTACAAGTGGTGGAAACGCCGCTTGGAGCACATGTCGCAGTACTTTGACGCCTACCGCATCGACCATGTGCTGGGGTTCTTCCGCATTTGGGAAGTACCCGGCGATGCCGTTCAGGGTCTGCTGGGGCAGTTCTCTCCGGCCCTGGCGCTGACAGCCGATGAGATAACCCGTTGGGGACTGGAGTTTGACGCCCGGTCAATGACCGTCCCCCACATCACCGACGAGACCATCAAGGACATGCCCGACGGCATCAGGGACTATCCGACAAGCGTCGGTAAAGGCCAATATGCCCTCAAAGAAGGCTACCGCACCCAAGTCCAGATCAAAGAGGCCGTGGCCGACGACGAGATGCGTCAAGCACTGTATGCGCTCGCTGCCGACGTGCTGTTCCTGCGTGACCACCATGACCCCGACTTGTTCCATCCCCGCGTGTCAGCACGAGAGACCAGCGCCTACAAGGCTTTGGGTACCGAACAGCAGACTGCATTTGACCGCCTCAGCGACGACTACTTCTATCGCCGCAACGAAGAATACTGGCGAGGCGTGGCAATGGAGCGCCTGCCCCGTGTGGTGGAGGCAACCGGCATGCTGGCCTGTGCCGAGGACCTTGGCATGGTTCCGGCGTGCGTACAGCAGGTGATGGATGCCCTTGGGATTCTCACACTCGAGATACAGACAATGCCCAAGGCACCCTATGTCAGGTTCGCCAACCTCAACACCAACCCATACCGCTCGGTTGCGACCATCTTCACTCACGACATGCCCACCCTGCGACAGTGGTGGGACGAGGATCGGGAGCGCGCACAGGCCTACTACAACACTGTGCTGTGGCGTGACGGCAAGGCAATCCACCCCATGGCTGCCGAACTTGCCGCCAGTGTCGTGGCGCAGCACCTCAACTCGCCGTCGATGCTGTGCCTGCTGTCGCTGCAGGACTGGCTCGCCACCGACGATACCCTGCGAAACCCCGACGCCAACGCCGAGCGCATCAACATCCCCGCCAACCCGCGGCACTACTGGCGATGGCGCATGCACATCACCCTCGAGCAGCTACAGTCGGCAACCGGATTCAACGAGCGTCTCGCCGCCATGATAAGCACCAGTGGACGCAAATAGTAGATAAAAGGGACGGTTCTTTTTATCTAGTTTTCTGGGTTGTTTCTTGTTTGTAACCTAAAAATATTGTAATTTTGCACAAAAACTGTATTTATGCCACGCAAGAATAGAAAAATCAGCTCCACCGGCGTATATCATGTGATGCTAAGAGGCATCAACAAAGGGGCAATATTTATCGATGATATTGACTGCAACAAGTTCGTCAAGATACTCCAAGGGCTCGTAGCCCCTGTGGATAGGCATGGCATACCATTGCCGCCACACTGCCACATACATGCCTATTGCCTGATGAAAAATCATGTGCATTTATTGGTCTCCGAAGCCGAGTCCGGCATCGCCACGGTAATGAAACGCGTCGGTGTGGCCTATGTGAGCTACTTCAACAAGCGTCATGAGCGCCTAGGGCCTCTTTTCCACGACCGATTCCGCAGCGAGCCCGTCGAAGACGCGGGATATTTCATCACTCTGCTGCGATATATCCACCAAAACCCAGTAAGAGCTAATCTTGTGCGGTCAATCGATGATTATCGGTGGAGCAGCTGGCACGAGTATAACTCAACTAATCCACCTGTAACCTGCGCTGATAACCTGCCGTTTGCACAAATGACCTGGGACGAAGTTTGCGAGCTGGTTAGGCAGAACAATCAGACCGCTACAGAGCAGGTTAACCTTGCAAAGCGTCGTTTCTCCGATACCGAAGCGCAACAACTGATAGCACAGGCTTGTGGCGGCAGAGTCCTCGCCGAGCTACCCAACAAAGAGAAAAAGCAGCTGATAAAACTGCTTGTGGAACAAGGCATCGCCAAGACTCAGCTCTCAAGACTGACAGGTATCAGTTACGGTTCAATCACCCACCACACAACCACCAAAAACTAGATAAAAAGAACCGTCCCTTTTATCTACTTTTATCTAGTCGGGTGCAAAACAGAGCCGCAGCCTCCAGTTGATAAAGGGGGCTGCGGCTGAGTTTTTATATAGTGTGACTTTACTTTTTGCGGTTGCGGACGCTGCGTGTTGCGCCTGACGATGAAGAGGCTTTTGGGGCCTTGGGTTTACGCTGTTTGATTTGCGTGTTCTTGCTCTTGCTTTCCTTCTTTTCGGACTGAACCTTGGCACCGCGCTTAGTTGTTCGCTTTGCAGCCTTGTCCTCAGCCTTTTTATCGGCATCGTTGTCGTCATCGAGGATAGGTCCGCCATCGTCGGCAGCAGCCTCGGCCTCGGCCTCGGCTTTGGCCTTTGCCTCGGCAGCAGCCTGCAACTCCTCGCGCGAAGGTACCCACATGTCTTTGTTGAACGCGTGCAGACGTGCCTCAATGCTGTCTTGTGCGTGCTTGAAGTCCTTATCCTCGGGGTACAACTGACGTAGCGACATGTTTCGCATATTTTTTGTCTTGTAAATCTCGCCCTCATACATGTTCAACTTGAAGAAGTCGTCGATGCTGTAGCGGGTGAGGTTGTTGTCGTCGTCGGTGAAGATGTACTGCTGTGCCATGAACGGGCGTATGTCGTTCACCTTAACCCAGAACATGGGGTACTTGATTGCCTCGCCGCCATACTCGTCCATGCGGTGCAGTACGGGGCAGATGGCGTCAACGTAGGTCTTCATCTGGTTGCTGCGTGTGTCAAACTCCCAGCGCTCGATGATGTAGTAACTCAGGATTTCGTTTCCCGGGATATCGGCATCCTCGATGGTGTACTTGGGGTGCTTGTCGTTGCTGCCCTTGGCCGGCGTCGCCATCACATGAAAGCGTTCCAGCATCTCACCGACCTTGACCTTATACTCGTCGGTGAACATCTCGCGTCCGTCCAGGTACTCGTAGGCCGAAATCTGGTCGTTGGCAAGCAGACGCATGATGATAAAGAACAGGCTCTGTCCGTCCTCGTTGGGTTCTTCGGGATAGTAAAGCGACGCGTTCTTGCCCTTGGTGAGATCGAGTGAACGGTAGATGATTTTCTCCCACTGGCGGTCGGCATCGCTTGCCTTCTTCACCTCATAGAATGCCTGTTGGCGTCCGCTTATGGCGGCACCGTTGGCACCTGCGGCCTGCTTTGCCACGGCGTCCTTTTCTATTTTCTTGACAACCTGTGCCCCTGCAGTCAAGGTGCATGCCGCGAGCACGAGAAGTGTCAGTATCTGTTTGAATGTTTTCATATACAATCTATATTTCGGTCAGTTTTTTATCAATTTACAATCACCTCGATTGGTGAGATTTCACGCTGTATGCCGTCGGGTCCGGTTGCTTTCACGTGCGAGATGTAGAAGCGCTTGCCGTGCTGCAGTCGGCGAATGGCGGCGCGCTGACGCTCGCTGAAGTTGCTGCCGGCCGAGAGTTCGGGAATCGCGTTACCCATCTGGTCAAAGAATACGGTCTCGAAACTAATCACACGGTAGTCGATGTTAAGAATCTCGTCGTCGATAGCCGCATCAACACCCTTTGCAGCCAGCAGCGTGGCCTTGGGGAACGGTTTGCCGCCCTTGTAGCGGTTGGGCACACCCTTGGCATCGGTATAGGTGATAAAGGGCATCGGGTCGGGCAGTTTGCGTACGCGGAACTTGGTTGAGCCCACATTAGTGCTGACACCGTCCACGTTTGCAGTCACGGTGATTTCGCACTCGGCCCCGACCTTGGTGGGATGGGCAATCCATCCTGTACCGCTCTTAGTGAGCGTTCCGTTGGTCATCGTTGCCGATATGGTCTCGTCGGGTACGCCCGGCACAGCAATGCTGATGGGGTTGTTGATGCCCGCATAAAGCACATTCATCATTGTCGCCGATATGGTGGCGAGAGGGTCAATCACGGTGTAGGACGACTTGAAGTCACGCCGGGTGATGCTTCCGTCACGCCCGAGCACCTCGATGTAGCCCGAGTAGTCGTAGCTTCCTGCCGCACTTGTAGTCACCTCATAGAGGCCACGGTCGTTGCCAAGCCGGCGTCCGTTAATATAAACGACGGGGCGCTGTGTCGTATCGACAGCAGCCAGCACGATGTTGGCCGAGTACTTGGTGCCTCGCATCACGATGCGGGACTGCGGAACGACAAACGCATCAACCAGATTGACGCGCAGGTCACCCATGTCAACGTCGGCAAGCATCTGGCTCAGGACTTCGCCCTCGGCAAAACGTATATCGTTCTGCAGCTTAGCCAGCAGCGTCACAGCCGCGATGGTCGGCATGTTCTCGAACATGCTCTCTTCCCATGTCTTCTTGTTCATCTCGTCTCCCGATGCTGTCTTGACGGGCACGGTCGAGAGGGCGTTCTCTACATTCTTGCGTTTGTCGGGGTCAACGAGGAACCCGAGAATGTAGCCGCGATACTCTTCAATGCGGGAGCGCAGCAGTTTGCCCTTGCCTTTGACCGGTGCAAGCATTACCTGTGACGCAGCGTCCAGGTTGTCGCGGTTAACGATGTTCTTGACATCGGCTTTCTCGCCGTCGGCCACCTTGACGATTTCAAACTTGAGCGAGTCGATGTAACTATATAGCAGGTCGGTGTTGGCGCGAACCTCGGTAGCCTTGTCGAGCCATACCTTTCCCTTTTGTGGATTCTTGGAGTTGAACTCCTGCAGTTGCCGATAGAGTCCCATGTTTCGTGCCGTGATGGTGCGGTTGGAGCGTTCCAGACCGTCGGCCACTTGGCTGAAACCGTTCAGCACGTCGCTCGACACGTTCAGTGCGAGCATGGCAGTGAGGACGATATACATCAGGTTTATCATCTTCTGCCTTGGCGACATACGACTTATCGACTGGTTTTTACCGGTTGCCATTTATCTTGTCAGTATAGATGTTGCTTAATTCTTTGTTATCTCAATCAAACACGTCATGCCGGTTCATCATGCGTTGTCATCGGGCATGATTGGTGCGTCGGGGTCGCCTATGGGCATTCCACCCATGGGGCGGTACATGTTGACTGTCATTGCCTTGATCATCTTCTCATAGACGCTGTTGAGCTGTTTCATGTAGCGAGCCATCTTCTCGGTCTCGTCACAGTAGTGTGCGCTCTCGGCAGCCGACTTCTCATACATGTCTCGAATGTCCTTGAGACCACGGTTGACGCGGTCGATGCTGTCAAGCTGGGACGAGATGCTCTTCAACTGAATCTCGTAGATGGTGTTCAGGCCGCCAATGTTGCGGTTGAGGGCTTCCATCTGCTCGACATATCCGGTCGAACTCTCGCTGATGGTAGTGCTGTTGTTGGTGATGGCCTGATAACTGTTCAGCAGTGTCTCGCTGACCTGATTCAGGGCATTGGTTGTGTCGCTGAGTTTCTGCATCTGTTCGCTGATGCTGCTCATCTGGCTCAGGTACTGCTGAGTGGCGTCGGTCAGTTCGGCCATGCGCGACAACTGGTCGCTTGCGGCAGCCATCTTGGCGATGCTCTCGCTGAGCGACTGAGAGTCCTCGGGGGTCAAGTCTATGCCTTGGGGCAGCCCCACGGCGCTCTTGGCCTGCTCTACGCTCACGCCACCGTATTCACCAGTCTCACCGGCAACGTTGCCGCCACCGCCTCCAATCACGATACCGGTGCCACCGGCAAAGTCGGGACGGTCCTCAGGGTCCTTGCTTGCCAGGACGGGGAACACTTCTTCCCAGTTGTACTGTTTCTCGGGTTTGTCAAACGCTGTCAGCAGGAACATCAGCACCTCGGTGCCCATACCTATGGTCAGCAGAGTGTTGCCGCCGGGAAGGTGCAGAATCTTGAACAGTGCGCCCCAAATGACGACTGCAGCACCAATACTGTAGGCAAAGTTGAAGAAACGCTGTCCTTTCTCGCCCTGAAGGAAACTGGCGAGGCCTTTCTTTTTGTTATTGTTGTCTTCCATTGTTGTCGTTATATAATAGGTGAATGTGTTTCTTTGTTATTATTTCTTGCGTTTTGACTTGGCATAGCCAACCTTTGAACGCACGCATCTGAAACCGATATAGCTTCGTTGCTCGTTCTGGTATTCCCACATGCGGATATCGCTGCGGATGTTGTGTGCGACGTCTTTCCACGAACCGCCACGCACAATCTTGCGCGACATCTTATAGGGGTCTTCCTTGGCGATGTTGTAACGGTACTCGGGGTTGAGGTCGCTGGTCATGCGGTCGATACTCTCGACATAGGCGGTCGAGGTCCACTCGCTGACATTACCCGCCATGTCATATACACCAAGGTCATTGGGCTGGTATGTGCCAACGGGAGCACTGATGATGTTTCCGTCCTTGACATAGTTACCCTCGTTGGGTTTAAAGTTGGCATAGAAGCATCCGTCACCCTCGGTCAGCGGCAGGTCGCCCTCCCACGGGAACTTGTTGTCGTCGATACCGGCACGGGCTGCATACTCCCACTCGGCCTCGGTTGGCAGGCGGAAAGGTTCGATATATACGCCTTCCTTGCCAAGCGATTTCTTCAGGAACTCGGTACGCCAGATACAGAAGGCGTTAGCCTGCTCCCAGCTGACACCGACAACGGGGTGGTTGTTGTAGTTGCCGTTGGCAAAGTACATACGGACATAAGGTTCGTTGTAAGCGTTGTCAAAGTCGTTGACCCAGCAGGTGGTGTCGGGGTAGATATTGACGATGTATGTGTTCACAAAGTCAAACTCGCTCTGCAGCGGGCGCGTGATTGTCTGGCGCACGATGCGGCCCTCGTCATCGACATATGCGGTGTCCTTACTGATTGTCGGTGCAGTGAAGTCGGTTGCATGGTCGGTGTTGTAGTCGCGACGTGTAGCGTCAAAACGGTTTTTGCGCTTGGCTGCCTCGGTCAGGTTGTAGACCTCATAGCGATAGTTCATCTGGGTGGGGTCCAGTTCCTTGATGCCGGTGATGGGGTTAATCTTGTAAACGCTCTCGATGGCGCGTTCCTCGTCCTCGCTGGGGTTCTTCCAGGGGATGCTCTTGCTCCAATCGAGGTGGGGTTTCACAGGATTACCCTCCTTGTCCTCTTCAATCTTGAACTCCTCGTTGCCGCCGTATGCGGGGTCGGCAAGGCGCTCGCGAATGATAGAGTCGCGCACCCAATAGACAAACTGTTTGTACTTTGAATTTGAAATCTCGGTCTCGTCAATCCAGAATGCATCAACCGAGATGCCATGTGCTGTCGAGTCTGTTCCCCAGACCGAGTCGCGTTTTGAGGGGCCTTCTCGCATTGAACCTCCGTCAACAAGCACCATGCCGTAGGGGGTGGGCTCGCTGAAGGTTGTGGCACCAATGCCGGTAACCTCGCCGCCGACGGGGATGCTCTTGCGCATTCCGCCGCACGATACCATCACGATTGCGATTGTCAGTATAAATAAGATCTTTTTCATATTATCAATTTACATTATACGAATGCTCTTGTGTTTGTTCCTGTTCTTCTCGCCCATGTCCAGTTTCACGTTGTAAGACACAAACAACTCGTGGCTGCCGGTGCTTGCCTTGGAGATTGCCGACGTGGGGTAGTCATAACTATAACTGATGAAGAACCCCTTGTAGTTCGCCCCAATCAGCAGCGACAACGCGTCGTTGTGGCGGTAACCGATGCCTGCACTGAGGAACTTGTTGTACCGCATGCGGGCTGTCGCCTCGACGCTGTAAAACTTGGTGTCGGTGCGGAACATCACCGACGGCTGTATTTCAAATAACGTATTTTTTACCGGAATATTGCTACCAGCCATGAAATAATACAGGCGGCCGGCATCAAATTCATATCTTTTCTCCTCGTCGTTCTCGACTTTGAGGTTGACTGTGGGCGAGTTGATGTGTGTCACCGACGCCGATGCCCAGAACCACTTGTGGGTGAACATCACGCCTCCGCTAAGGTCCAGCGCCGTGCCGGTCACGGTACCTGCCGGGATGGCCTCGTCATTACTCTCGTGTGCCTCGTCGCCCTCGGGCATGATGATGGAGTCGCCTTTGAAACTCTGGTTGATGATTCCGGCCTGGACACCAACGCTGAGTGTGCCGCCCAGCATTTTCTTCTTCCACGACAACTGTGCGCCGGCGCGAAGCGAACTGAACAGACCCATGCTCTCCTGCTCGAGCGACACACCGCAGCCCCAACGGCGGTTCATGAACTTGAACGGCATGTCGGCAAGCCCCATGAAGGTCATTGGCGCATGGCGGATACCAACCCACTGCAGGCGGCTGCCGGCTGTGATGTGGATGAAGTCCACGTCACCGGTGGCGGCGGGGTTATAGTACGAAGGCACGTTCCAGTACTGGGACAACGTCGCGTCAATCTGTGCATTCGCGCACGCGTACGTCATTATTGATAGTACCAGTGCAAGCAGCGGTTTGATATGTAGGCGGTTGATGATGTCCATTGTCATTCAAAGTAAAACGTGAGAACCACCATATTGTTCTGTATCTTGTCAACGCTCTGGGTAAAGCGCATCATCTCGGGGTTGTCCTTCAGGTCGTCGCGGTTCTTGTCCAGCAGGTTGCGGAGCCCGAAACAGAATTTCAGTTCGGGGCAAAGTTTGAAGAACGGCAGGTAAAAGTCACACCCCATGCCAACCGTCAGCAGCATGTCGGCATTGCCAATGCGCAGTTGCTCGCTGCGTTTCTTGCCCAGGTCAAACACGGGCATCACGCCGCCGGTGAAGTAGGGGCGCATGTTGTGGTGACGCAGCGCCGACACCTTGAGGTCGATGGGCATCACCAGATAGGTCGACTTGATGTTCTGGCTCTGGCGCTGGCGGGTGGTCTCGGTGACATCGGGGTCTTCGGGATTAAACAGTGCGTTGCGGTACTGCACCACCTTGTTGCCGAAGTACATACCCGGCGACACACGCAGGTTCAGGTGCTTGCCCAGACGCCAGTCGGCAAGGACGTTGACACAGAATCCGGGCGAGTGTGCCGGCACGTCAGACCACCACTGCTCGCCGTCCTCGGTCGTGAAACCGTTGTTGGTGATGTTGAGGTCTTGCAGGTTCATGCCCACCGAGAATCCGAAGTGGATTTTCTTCATGTCGGCATACTGGCGATTCAGTATCTTGTCGTTATCCTGTGCCACGGCAGCCAGTGCCATCAGCATCAGCGCCATCAGGGTGATATTTCGCTTAAATAAAAAAGTCATTGTAAAGATTATAACGCAAAAACGCCTCACATATTGTTATACACCCCAAATTTCCGCAATTTTCTCTTCTTTTCGCCACCATCTGATAGCGTTCGGTGAATGCTGAGGCCACAACAACAAGTATGGCCCGAGGGGTGTCCTCGAGCCACAACCTGATATTGTGCCGCCTATCGGTTTTAATCGTCAATCTTCACCAGTTTGAATGCCGAATTGAACTCAAGCTCCATGCCGTTGTTCAAATCAACCTTCCACAGCTTGCCTTTCTCAATCTTTGTGATTGAGGCGTTCTTATAAAGTTGTTTGGCTTTCTTGGCAATGGCCGATGGCACTAACGATGAAGGCACGGTCCCTTTGTGGCAGTCAACCTCGGTCCAGTTACCTTTTGAGTCAAAATCAATTGACACGCCATTAGAAAGTATCACCTCATAGTCAATCGACAGCAAGTCCCTGTCTTTCTTAGCCTGGATAATGGTTTGGTTTGGGAATGTCTTTTTTATAAACTGACGGGCAGCTGTAGGCAATTGGTTTGCTTTGATTGGAGTATCGGCATCTGCTGTAGTAGCAAAAAAGCATGCCAAAATGGCGATAACGAGAGTCGAAACAATTTTTTTCATTATTTAAGTATTAAAAGTGAATAATATCTTTAGGCAAGGTGGCACCATTTTCTATTGTCCATATATGGTGCCGTTAGTCCTCGTCTACCGACAGTATGGTGGGTGAGGGCAGCGGTGGGAACGGAGCGTGGGGCTCGGTCTGGTACCAGAATGCCGTTGACGACACGTCTGACTTCTGGGCATTATAGATGCCTCCGCGTTTCCAACCGAGGTCCTGGATGGTGACCTTCAGTGACGACTTGAAGCGTACGGGGTCGGCGATGTGCCAGCGGTAAAGGCCAAACTTGTCGCCCGTGTGGTAACTGCCGTTGGGGCAGATGGCCTGGCAGCAGCCGCTATATGGTCCGGTGAAGACAACATACCCGTTGTCGCTGTCAAAGTTGTGTGACCCGAGGATGTAGTCTTCGAGGCCCGTCGAGCAGATTGTGGGGCTTTTGCTGTCGCCGTCGAGGAAGAATTTGGCTTCTCCTTCGCCCCACCAGCCGCCGTTGTGGACTTTCCACGCGAGATAGGTGCCGACATACTGCCCCTGGCCCTTGACGCCGTCAAGGATGACGTGGTCTGAGGTCTCGTTGAGCTTGTTGCGGCGGAACTGGGCGTGGAAGTAGGCGGCGTCGCGGGGAACATCGGTGAGCACATAGTCCACTTCGTAGTAGACGGTAAGCTCGTCACCGTAGATGTCACAGTTCTCGAGAGTCATCCTGCATTTTTTGCGGAAGGGCATTGACCAGAAACTGTTGAAGCCCTGACGCGGGTTGACGCAGATTGGGATTGAACTGACGTGGGCATATTTATTCCAGCCTTGGCAGAAGAAGTCGCCCAGCGGACACTCGACCGACGGTGTCTTCTCGTCGTCCCAGTAGATCCTGAGAATCAGAGAGCGCCATACCGAGTCCTCGAGTGTGGTGATCCAGAAGTGCTTGACGGCACCGGGGCCCTCCATCTCGGCGAGCGTGAAGGTCTCGCCTGCAGCGATGTGGACATAGGGATTGACTTTCCATCCCTGGCCCAACTCCGATGCTGCCTTCGAGGCATTGTTCACATTGCGTTGCTTGGGGTTGGAGGGAACCGCCAGGGCGCCTTTCCCCCGTGCACCGGTGAAGTTCTCGGGACTGATGCAGCGTGACTCGGCATTCGAGATTAGCGAGAGCGTACCCAGGTTGGTGTCGATGCCGTTAAAGGAACTGATTTTTGTGCCCTGGCAGCCCACCGCAGCAATTGCGATGAAAAGGATTGCCAGTGGCATAAGGTTGAAGTTTTTTCTCATACGTTTGTTTTTTTGAAGGTCATGTAGTCATTATCACCACCCTCTACAAGGCGGCATAGCCTCTGTTAATCCGCCCTTGGGGTAACATATCGCCTACAAAATTACAATTTCTTTTCACATTTTCAAATTCTGAAGGGATTTTTATTGCTCATGTTGCTCACAAACCGCACAATTTACTATAAACGGGAAAAAGTTGCTTAATTGAGAATTTTGCCGTAAATTTGCAAAAGTGAAAAGGCGGCTGCACATCGGCATGCCTTTCAAACAAGATTAATAAAGTATTAAATAATATGTACTTCAGTATGAAAAGACTTCTATCATTAATGCTGATGACGGTGCTGTTCACCCTTGCCGCATCGTCCTATGAGCTGGACGGCAACTATTTTATGCTCGGCCACAAACACCAGCTGCTCACTCTCGTGCACTATGACAAAGGACGTCCCACCTACATCGGTATTGTCGGCGATGACATCACCGGCATCAAGCTCGACACTGAACTGCGCCCCATTGAAGTGCACAACACGCAGATGAAGACCACCTTCTACTATGGTTCGGACTCTAAAGTAGTGGTACAGACCGGTAACGATATCTACAAGTTGCCTGTCCCGGGCCTGATTAACGTTGACGCTTACAAAGCCGCGACCGAGCAGAATATTGCAAATCTCGATTGGTTGACAACGGGCTATCACAAGAACAGCGGCGCTCGTGGCATCATAGAATTCTGCACGGCCATGCTGGCGGCAGCCAACCGCAAACAGTATGCCGAGGGCTATCCCGACCTCTTCCTTGACGGCTCTGTGTTCAGGTTCGAACGCGACAACAGCACCGATGCCGACCAGGTTGCCGACTGGGCTAAGGCGAACGGCACCCCAAAGTATGACTATATCGACTATGTCACCATCATGGCATCACAGTGGAAGAAGAATATGCCCAACGATCTCTATGCTTGGATTAAACGCATGATTGAAGGCGTCCCCAAAAAAGACAAACCGGAGTCCGCCGAGGATGTCAAGGAAGATGAACCGCCAACTACCACTGTAGGTCCCCCACAAAGTACCGCTGGCGACAAACGCCCCCCCGAAGGAGACACCAAACCTAAAACAGCAAAGCCCGGTTCCAAACCACAGACTCCTACCGGGAATACATCAACAACAGGCAAGTCCAAGACTTCTCAGCCAGGTTCTAAATCGCAGGGCAACAATCAGTCGGGTTCTGAATCACCCGACGGCCAGCAGGCTTCAACCAACCCTACCCAGACCGAGACCCCGCCGCCGGGCTTTGTGTTCCCGGCCTATATCGTCATGAAATTTGAAGGATATCAGTGGGAAGGCTACAATGCCCGCTACGAATACAAGTACGATCAGGCAACCAAGAAGTATAAGCTGATTGACAAGAGAGTGCCAGCGCCGGGCAATGCCAGCCCCGCCTATAGGCAACGAATCGTCGTGTGGCTTGACGGCAAAGGATGGATATTCAATGCCTTCAAGACCTCGACAGCATTGCCCTACGAAGCACCGCGCGAATTCAGTTCACAGGAACTCAAGCAAATCGTCTATCGCGTCAAACCCGGAGCATCCTACACCGACTAATAAAAGCTGTCAGGACGAAGTTTAGAGGAGGCTTTCAAGTCTCAAGACCCTCATCGGCTTCCTCTCTCCATTAGGCAGCTCTTCGTCAAAACCGATGTCGCCGGTCGGCACAAACCCGCATTTCTCCATGACTCGTCCCGATGCCGGGTTGTCAACATAGTGGCTGCCGATCAGCGACCGGTAAACGCCCTTCTGGCCGATGTGCCCCAGCATCAGGCGCAGCGCCTCGGTGCAGATGCCCCGGTTCCAATAAGGCCGTCCAACCCAGTAGCCCACCAGGGGCTCATTAGCGCGTTTGGGCAGGTCCATCTCCCATTCGGGCATATACCCCATGGCGCCGATAGCCTCGCCCGTGGCCTTCAGGACAATCGCCCAGGTAGTGTCATTGTTGAAAGCAGTCTTGATTACATCCAGACTCTCGTCAACCGACTGGTGCGGAGGCCACCCCGCACGCATCCCCACCTCGGGGTCACTCGCATACTTATATAGAGCCCCGGCATCCGATTCCCGCCAGGGACGCAACAAAATTCGCTCTGTTTCCATCATAATCATAACTCGTCATTAAAAAGAGGCATCTCACAGCCCACCATTACAGCCCACAAAATTAGCAAAAAAACCTTACACCACCATCCCATCCCCATTTTTGTCCCGCCCCACACCCAAAACACTCCCGCGCGTACATTATAGATTTTACACTCCAATACCATTGACTTTCGCCAAAATTTGTGTATCTTTGCAAAATACTGACAAAAGTGTTGCGGAATTAATGTTGTTGAATTCCCTATGGAGAAATATAATGACAAGAAAACCGGGAAGGTACTGAAGGTGCAGGCGCAATGGAAGGATCTGTACTTTTACCAGAAGTCGGATGTTATATATCAGATGGCATTCGTCTTCTGCGACCGTTTTATCCATCTCTATAAAGACCGTACACGCGACCAGGTGATACAGGCAGCACGCTCATGTAAACAGAACATCGTGGAAGGACTCTCGGACGGAGTGACATCGGCCGAGATGCAACTGAAGCTCCTCAATGTAGCACGATCATCGCTGCAAGAGCTTCGCGAAGATTTTGAGGACTACATCAAATCACGCAACCTGAAGTTCTTTGGCAATCCTACCGACATGGCTCCGCAGCATTATTTTGACCATGACACTGCCCGCTACGATGCCATGCTTGCCTACTGCCGCACTCACAATAAGCTTGAGGCATACGAGCCATTCTTCAGGCAATGGACCGACGAGGAGCTCTGCAACTACGGCCTCACCATCTGCCACATGACAGACAAGATGATGATGTCGTTCATGCAAAAACTGGAGCATGAGTTCGTCACCGAAGGCGGAATAAAGGAACGAATGTATCGCGCCCGCACCGGCTATCGGCAGCAGCAGGACGAACGCCTCAAGCAACTAGAACAGCAGCTGCAAGAGGCACTGCAAGAAACCGCAAAATGGAAGGCTGAAGCGCAGAAATGGCAAGCCGCCAACGAAAACCTCAAGCAACGCGCCCTCAAAGCATACTACGAGCAGCAGGACGAGATAAAAAGACTCAAAGAGGAATTATCCAAGAAAATCTAGAGAGTCTAGAAAATCTAGAAAGCCTAGACAATTGAGAATAGATAAAACAGGGGAATAAAAAGAAAGTCAAGCGGGTGCTTGACTTTCTTTTAGTGCGCCTGATAGGACTCGAACCTACACAACTTGCGTTACTAGATCCTAAGTCTAGCGCGTCTACCAATTTCGCCACAGGCGCAAGGGCGTTTTGCTAATTGCGGTGCAAAGTTAGTAATAATATCTCATTTATCCTAAAAACAGTCTGTATTTTTAATCAAAATGGGCGGGAAGATAGCTTTATCCCCGCCCATTGTATTAGATAATGTGGAAATGTCGGTTACCAAACGAGCGCACGGTCGTCCTCGTCACGCCACATCTTTTCGCCCTTCTTGATGCCGAAGGCCTCGAAGAAGGTGTCGATGTTTCTCAGCGTCGCGTTAACGCGGTTGCGGCCCAGCGAGTGGGGGTCGCTCTTGGTCTGCTGGAACATGGCCTCCTCGGTGATGTTCTCGGCCCAGATGCGTCCGTAGCTCAGGTAGAAACGCTGTGCGGGTGTGAAACCGTCAAGTTCCTTGTTCTCCTTGGCCTGCTGGGTTTTGTTGAATGCGTCAAACGCAATTCGCAGTCCGCCCTGGTCGGCGATGTTCTCGCCCAGGGTGAGGTGGCCGTTGGCGCGCTGGTTCTTCACTACAATCAGCTCGTCAAACTGGCGTGCCAGCTTCTCGGCAGCCACCTTGAACTTCTGAGAGTCTTCGGGTTTCCACCAGTCGTTCATGTTGCCCTCGCAGTCAAAGCGGCGGCCCTGGTCGTCAAATCCGTGGGTCATCTCGTGTCCGATCACGACACCGATGCCACCGTAGTTGGTGGCGTCGTCGGCATTGACGTCAAAGAAGGGTGCCTGCAGGATGGCTGCGGGGAAGCAAATCTCGTTGGTGGTGGGGTTGTAGTAGGCGTTGACGGTTTGCGGTGTCATGCCCCATTCGTCCTTGTCGACGGGTTTGCCCAGGCGGTCCAGGTTGCGGCGTGTCTCGATATAGCCGGCTGCCTTGACATTCTCAAACAGCGAGAGCGTCGGGTTGATGGTGAGCTTGCTGTAGTCGCGCCATTTGTCGGGATAGCCCACCTTGACGGTGAAGGTGTTGAGCTTGACAAGCGCCTGAACCTTGGTCTCGTCGCTCATCCAGTCAAGGTTCGCGATGCGGTTTGCAAGTGCCTTGCGCAGGCTGTTGATGAGTTTCACCATCTTCTCCTTGCTGCCCTGTGCAAAATACTTGTCGACATAGAGTTCTCCGACGGCCTCGCCCAGCAGGGTGTTGGGCAGTCCAAGTGCGCGTTTCCAGCGTGGGCGGGGCTCCTTCTGGCCGCTCAGCTGGCGTCCGTAGAAGTCAAACTGGGTCATGTAGATGTCGTCGCTCAGGTATCCGGTTGCAGCTGCCATCACCTTGCCGCTGATGTAGTCGCGGATCTGCTTGTCGGTGAGTGTTGTCATCAGTTTGTTGGCAACCTCCATGACCTTGGGCTGCTCGACGATGAGCTGCTTGATGTCCTTGACGCCCATGAGCTCGAAGTACTTCTGCCACTGGATGGCGGGGTAGTCGCGCTGCATCTGGTCGATGGTGCGGATGTTGTAGAGTTTGGTGTAGTCACGCTGCTCGGCGCGGCTCATCATGGCCTCGGCAAACTTATACTCGATGTCATAGATGGTCTGTGCGGCAACGGCAGCATCCTTCTGCTTGTATCCGTTCTGTACAAAGAGTTTTGTGAAGAAGTCGCGGTAGCCCTGCTGCAGTTTCTTGCTGTCCTCATCGGTGCTGAGGAAGTAGTCGCGGTCGGGGAGTCCGCTGGTACCTGCGCTAAGCCACATCACGTTGGTGTTGCTGTCCTTGAGGTCGGCCGATACGCCGATGCCAAAGAACGGGTTGGCGAGGTAGAGGTGAATCTCGGCGATTAGTTCGGTCAGGTTGCTCTTCTTGACCTTGGCAATCTTGGCGAGGTCGGCCTTGAGAGGCTCGGCCTGTTCGCGATTGAGGCGGTCGCTGTCCATAGCCAGCTTGTAGAGGTCGCTTACCTTTTGTCCAACGCTGCCCTTGGCATGCTGTTTGGAGGTCAGGTCGTCAAAGAGTTCACGCAGTTGTTTACGGTTCTTCTCGGCCAGGTCGTCAAAGACGCCATAGCTCGAAAACTCGGCTTTCAGAGGGTTGGCTTTCATCCAACCACCGCCGGCGTACTCATAGAAGTCCTCGCCGGGCGATACGTTCAGGTTCATGTCGGCGCGATTGAGGCCGACAGTCTGTGCGTTGGCCTGCAGTGTGATAGCACACACAGCGGCTGTTGCAATAGTCTTGATAGTATTCATATTAATAATGTATATTTAGTTTTGCTCTGCAAAGTTAGTGCAAACCGAGCGAAATACAAAATGAAAAAGCAATTTTTCATTTTAATTTCCGAGGTGCCGCCTAACTAAGGCGCAGCCAACGTAGTGCAAACCGAGCGAAATACAAAATGAAAAAGCAATTTTTCATTTTAATTTCCGAGGTGCCGCCTAACTA
>JAGHSV010000130.1 GCA_018065665.1 Candidatus Sodaliphilus aphodohippi | reverse complement strand
GCTTGTGCCGCGTTGATGATGGCATCTTGCACAACACCTAGGGTTGGACTTTTTCAGAATGCCGAGTCTGGTTCATCATTTAAGATTCAGTCACCGCAGTTCGTTTTGCTGCAACCTGGCGACAAACTTTCTATTCTTGTCAGTAGTAAGGACCCGCAGTTGGCCTATCTGTTTAACCTGCCCATTGTCGGGCATTACCGTACCACCTCGTCAGAGCAAGGTTTGAACATCAATCAGGTTGCAAGTTATACTGTCGATCAGAATGGTTGCATTGATTTCCCAGTCGTTGGCGAAATGAAACTTGCCGGTATGACCAAGAAAGAAATATCGCAATATATTAAAAATACACTTATCAATAAAGGCTATTTGAAAGACCCGCAAGTTACTGTTGACTTTCTTGATCTTACGTTTGGCGTTATTGGTGAGGTTAAAAATCCCGGACGTTTTGCGTTTGACCATGATAAAATCACTTTGCTTGATGCAATCAGTCGCGCTGGAGACCTTACCATCTATGGCATTCGCGAGAATGTGCTTGTGACTCGTGAGGAGAACGGTGAGCAAAAGTTTTACCGCATTAACATGACCAATGTTGAGGAGATTTACTCTTCGCCGGTTTATTATCTAAAACCCAATGACATAATTTATGTTGAGCCTAATGACAAAAAGGCTAAGGAATCAACCATTGTCGGAGCGACTTACAATTCGCCATCATTCTGGCTTTCGGTTGCATCTGTTTTGACTTCAATGTCAGTCCTGATTTTTAAGTAATTGTCTAACCTGCATTGTGTATATTTAAATGGAAACCAATAATCAAATTGATAGCACCCCCAAAGACGATTTTGCAAAATTGCATGACTGGTCGGCTTATATGCTGAGAAAGTATCGTTGGTTTGTTGTGTTTGTGTTTCTTGCTCTGGTATTGGGAGCTTATTATTATGTGACTACAATTCCAATCTATGAGCGAAAAGCGGCGGTCATCGTTACCGATGACGAGGCATCGTCAATTTCAAGCCAGTTTAGCCAGTTCTCGGCGTTCGGCGTTTCTACCGGAGGTAGCAATGTTTATAACGAGATTGTTACTTTCAAGTCGCCTGCCTATATGTATGATGTTGTTAAACAATTGAATTTGGACATCGATTATCGGTCAAAAGGAATTTTCCGTGATGCGGTGCTTTATGGTAAGTCGTTGCCGGTTCGCGTTACTATGGTTGACCTGCTTGAACGTGAGTCTGCCACAATGGATATTGATATTGTTGACAATAACACGATAAATTTGTCGGGATTCACCCTTAATGGTGAAAATGACAAAAAGATTGAATCGGATAAAACTATCAAAGCCCACTTTAACACAATGATTTCTACGCCAATTGGCAAAGTCATGGTGTCAAAAACAGAATTCTTTGCTACAGCAAAGCGCGAAGCGACAATTCATGTGACCCGTTCACCGGCTATGGATATCGCTCAAAAGTATGTCTCACGACTTTATGCTGACTTGATTGACGTGAAGGCCTCGGTTATCGAAATTATTCTTGAAGATGAGTCCGCACAGAGGGCCGAAGATATGCTATATGCTTTGCTGGATGTGTATAACAAAAAGTGGATAGACAACATCAATCAACAGGCAGTGAGCACTTCGCAGTTTATCGATGAGGAATTGGAGCAAATTGAGAGGGAACTGGGCAATGAGGATAATGATATTTCTGATTTCAAAAGCCGCAACAATGTTCCTGACGTGGCAGCAACGACTGCAATCAGTCTTGACCGTGCCGAGAAATTGCGTACAACCAGCTTGGACTTGAATAACCAAATCTTTATTGCCAAGTATATAAAGAAACAACTTGTGTCAGGTAATGGTTCATTCCAGACACTACCTGCTAATGCTGGGATTAATAATCCGTCGGTATCTCAACAGATTGTTGATTATAACAAAAAAGTTTCTGAACGCAATAACCTTATTGAGAATAGCGGACCCTCCAATCCCATCGTGGTTGAACTTGACAAGACTCTTGTTGCATCCAAAAAGGCTATTATGGCATCGCTTGACAATGTTATTGCTCAGCTTAGCAACCAAATCAGTGATTTGAGGAGCGAGCAGGGCATGACAAGCGGCCAAATTTCGTCAAGCCCCGGACAGGCAAGATATCTGCTTAGTGTCGAACGTCAGCAGAAAGTTAAGGAGCAATTGTATGTGTTCCTGTTGCAGAAACGTGCCGAGAATCAGATGACTAAAGCCTATAACTCAAAGACACGCCTCATTAATCCACCGGCAGGAGGAAAGAAACACATTAGACCAGTTAAGATTAATGTGATTGTCATTTCTCTGGCACTTGGTTTCTTGATTCCGCTTTTGATTCTTACGCTGATGTATAATCTTGATACAACAATCAAGCAGCGCAGGGACCTTGAAAATCTTGTAGTACCGTATATCGGTGAGATTCCTTTGAATTATAAGGGGTATAGCGGCATCTTCTCGTTCCTTAACAAGAAAAAAGAGCGTCATGAGATTGTTGTTAAAGAAAAGTCCAATAATATAATTAATGAGGCTTTTCGTGTTGTGAGAACCAATATGGAGTTTGTCACTACTAAAGGCAAGAAATGTAACGTTGTTATGTTTACATCGGCTTTCCCGGGTTCGGGTAAGACTTTTGTTTCGGCAAACTTGGCAACAGCATTTGCTCTCAATGGAAAGAAGGTTTTGTACATTGACCTTGACCTCCGCAAGGGCACTTCGTCTAAGATGTTTACACGAGCCAAGGTGGGTATTTCAAATTACCTCAGCGGCAACATCTCTGAAATTGAAGACATTATGGTTAAAGGTAAGACTGTACCAAACCTCGATGTGATTCCAATTGGTGTCGTGCCTCCCAACCCAACCGAGTTGCTCTATGGTAACTTGCTTGAGGACCTTCTTAATACCCTAAGGGTTGATTATGACTATATATTCCTTGACTGTCCACCGTTGGGCATTGTGGCCGACGCTTCAATTATCACCAAATTGTGTGACATGACAATTTTTGTGATACGTGCAGGGTTGTTCCAACGCAATATGCTGCCTGAACTTAACTCATACTATGAGGAAAAGAGATATCGCAATCTCGTTGTTCTTCTCAATGGAGTTAAGCAGGAGTACCATGGTTATGGTTACTATGGCAATACTTATGGTGGATATGCAAAGGCATATTAATGTTGAATTAAAGATACTACTATTATAATA
>JAGHSV010000221.1 GCA_018065665.1 Candidatus Sodaliphilus aphodohippi | reverse complement strand
GACCCGCGACCTCGACCTTGGCAAGGTCGCGCTCTACCAACTGAGCTATTTTCGCATTTGTTTGAGCGAAAAACGGGACTCGGACCCGCGACCTCGACCTTGGCAAGGTCGCGCTCTACCAACTGAGCTATTTTCGCATTTTTGCATCAAAGTTGATGCGACTAAATTTCAATGATCGTGAGCGAAAAACGGGACTCGGACCCGCGACCTCGACCTTGGCAAGGTCGCGCTCTACCAACTGAGCTATTTTCGCGTTTTGCCTTAATTGCGAGTGCAAAGTTACGAGTTTTTTTTATACCTGCAAAATTTTTCGGCAAAAAAAATCGTCTAAGGCGTTATTTTTTTATTGTTTCAACATCGAGAGGAATTCTTCTCTCAACTTAATGTCCTCAAATTTGCCACAATAGTGTATTGTGGTGGTGCTGGCGTTTTGTTTCTCGACGCCGCGCATTTTCATGCACAGGTGCTGCGCGTTGCACACGACGATGACACCGTCGCAGTCGAGCGAACGCCACAACTGGTCGCACACCTCGGCAGTGAGGCGTTCCTGCACCTGAAGGCGGCGCGCATAGACCTCGACGAGGCGGGCGAGTTTGCTCAAGCCAACGATTGTCCCCCGGGGGATGTAGCCAATTGAGATGGTGCCGAAGAACGGCAGCACGTGGTGCTCGCACAGTGAGTAGAACTCGATGCCCTTGACGACCACCATCTGCGACCCGGGATGGGTGAAGATTGCCGAGCGCAGAATCCCGTCGGCGTCTTGTTCATATCCGCAGGTGTTGTCGAGCAGGGCCTTGGCGGCACGGACGGGTGTCCTGACCAGCCCCTCGCGGTTAGGGTCTTCGCCCAGCAGTTCAATTATGGCCTTGATGTGGCCGGCTATGTTGTCTATTTTTTGTTGTCTGTTGTCGTTCATTGTCTGTTATCTGCCCCACAGGTTAATGTTGTCGCGCACCACTGCCATGTCTCTTGCATAGTCGGGGAAGACGGCCTTGATGCGTTTGAGAGCATCCTGTGCCGACTTCTGGTCTTGGAAGTCGCCTATTCTGAGTCGCCACGTCGGTGCCCTGAAGGTGATGTAGGCACGGTAGCGCGGGAACTTGAGAGCGATGGCGCGGGCGCGGGCGCGGGCGTTGATGCGTCCTTTGTTGGTGTTGTCGTTGTATGCCTGAATCCTGTATCCGCCGCAGCGTCCTTTCATGACCTGCTGGTTTGCCGGTATGGTCACCTCGGCCGGTCTGGAGTTCTGCTGACCGGTGTTGGCGGTCGTGTTATTTGCCGGTTCCGGTTGCGATGCGGCGGCAGGCTGGGCGTTTGCCGTTGCAGGCGCAGCGGCGGGAGCGGCAGGCTGTTCGGCCTTGGCAGCGGGTGCCTCGGGTTTGGCAGCAGGCTGCTCGGTCTTTTGAGGGTTATTGTTGGATCGCGTCGACAACCCCTTGGGGGCGTTGACGTTGACCTGTGCCATGGCGACTGCGGCCGAGAGTGCCAGCAGCAGAGCCAGTGAGGCAAGTTTCTTGATTGAATCGCTTAACATAAAAACGAATGTATAATTGATTTGTCATGCAAAGTTAATGCTTTAATTTCACATACGGCACATATTGTGCCCGAAAAGTGCAAATATCGTGGTTTGGTTGGGTTTTCGGGCGGTGGTGGGGCAACAAAAAACGGGACCCGCCACATTGGGGATCCCGAGTATGCATTTTGTTATTTCAATCTGTTTTAGCCTTATCCGAGGTAGGATTTCAGGAGTCTGCTCTTTTGTCCTTTGAGTCGGCGTATGGCTTTTTCCTTAATCTGTCGCACGCGTTCGCGCGTGAGGTCAAACTTGGCTCCGATTTCCTCGAGTGTCATCTCCTGGCATCCGATGCCGAAGAACATCTTCAGGATTTCGCTCTCGCGCTCGTTGAGTTGCTCGAGTGCGCGGTCAACCTCTTTTGAGAGCGACTCCTGGTTGAGTGTCGAGTCGGCCATGGGGCTGTCGTCGTTGGGCAGCACGTCAAGCAGGCTGTTGTCCTCACCCTCGACAAAAGGTGCATCGACCGAGACGTGTCGTCCCGACACCTTCATTGTGTCGGCGATTTTGTCAACGGGTACGTCAAGCTGGTCGGCGAGTTCCTCGGGCGAGGGGCGGCGCTCGTGCTCCTGTTCAAATCGGGAGAGTGCCTTGCCGATTTTGTTGAGCGAGCCCACCTGGTTGAGCGGCAGTCTGACTATACGCGACTGCTCGGCGAGTGCCTGCAGGATAGACTGTCTGATCCACCAAACGGCGTATGAGATGAACTTGAAGCCACGTGTCTCGTCAAACTTTTGTGCGGCCTTAATCAAGCCGAGATTTCCTTCGTCGATGAGGTCGGGGAGGCTGAGTCCCTGGTTCTGGTACTGTTTTGCGACCGAGACGACGAAACGGAGGTTAGCGCTAACGAGTTTGTCCTGTGCACGTTGACCGGCAGGTCCACCTTCACGTATGCATCGTGCGAGTTCAACTTCTTCTTCGACCGAGATCAAGTCCTTGCGGCCGATTTCCTGGAGGTATTTGTCGAGCGATGCGCTCTCGCGGTTGGTAATGGATTTTGTAATTTTTAATTGTCTCATCTCTATAGAGTATTTTGAACTTGCAAAATTAGTCATAAAATTCCAAAGATGCAACCCCCTACCCTAATTTTTTTGTAGATTTTTATAAAATTGATGAAAGAACCGCCGCGCCCTTTAACCATACAGATAAAAAAAAAGCGAAACTTGCGTTC
>JAGHSV010000111.1 GCA_018065665.1 Candidatus Sodaliphilus aphodohippi | reverse complement strand
ATTCAATAAATAATTATTAACTTTGTGCTTATAAACAAAATATCACATCATCATGGCTATTCTCAAAAAAACAATAATTGGCTTGTGCATGCTCTTACCCTGTCTGACAGCCCACGCGTACGATTTCAGTTTCATTGTTGACGGCATCACATACAACAGGCTCGAAGTCAAGGGACGATTAATCGATGAGGTGGCTGTCATCGCTGGTGACAAAAACTATACCGGTAACATTGTTATCCCCGAGCGCATCACACACGACGGCAAGACCTTTACCGTCACGGCAATTGATACAAAGGCTTTTTGGTACTGTTATGGTCTGACATCGGTCTCCATCCCCAACACCGTCACCACTATCGGTTCCAGTGCGTTCGCGGGCAGTAGCCAGATAACCTCTATCTCCATACCAAACTCTGTCACCACTATCGGGAGCTGTGCGTTCTCCAGTTGCAAGGGACTGACTTCAGTAACACTCGGCAACTCCGTCACAGCAATTAGCAACTATATGTTTGAGCACTGTAAAGCGCTGACTTCAGTTAACATCCCCAACTCCGTCACCCAGATCGGAGACCATGCTTTTTATTACTGTAGCGCGCTGACATCAATCGACATCCCAAATTCAGTCAAAGAAATTGGGCCCTATGCTTTTTGGCAATGCACAGGACTAACTTCAGTGTATATAGGCAATTCGGTCCATTACATTGGATACGATGCGTTTCGCAACTGTACCGGTCTGACAACTGTCACCATCCCCAACTCAGTCACTAGTATCGGAAACGATGCGTTCGCACAGTGTACAGGTCTAGTCTCTTTCACTTCACTAGCCACTACACCGCCTAACGCACCCGCAGGAGCTTTCTTAAGTAGCACATACACCAATGCAATACTATGGGTACCGTCATCATCAATCCAGGACTACAGCATCAATCAATGATGGGGACTGTTCACAAACATCTTCCCCATAGCAAATGCCGACATCAACTGCGACGGCATTGCTGACGTCAAAGACCTCAACATACTCATCAACGTTGTGCTTGGGCTGGACAACGCCGGCAAATACTATAACCGCACCGACATCAACGGTGACTCCAAGACCGACATCGCCGACATCAACGTTTTACTCAACAGCCTCCTTGGCATAAGCTAGAGGAAGTGAGTGGTGACCTGTAACAGTGCAACGACCATAAATCTCTGCCGACAGTCCTCCACCGACAGCGAATGCTCGGGAAATCGCTTCTACCGGTGGCTGAAGGTCGCCGCCTTGACATGCCGCGATTACGGGAACATGTATCGGTTTGCGGCAGCAAAGCATATCATTTCAAAAAAAATCACCCCCTAAGCCTTTTTTTCTTGCATCAAAGCGGGTTTTGTTGTAACTTTGTAGGTTGATAACAAAAAAGGAGATTTATTATGGCAATTTTTGATAACGTCAGCGCTGGCATCAAAGCAGCAATGCTTGCTCGCGACAAAGTGCGCCTCGGAGCCCTGCAGGGCATCAAGGCCGAACTGCTGCTCATCAAGACACAACCCGGAAACAACGGTGAAGTAAGTGACGAAAACGCCCTCAAGGCCCTTGTCCGCATGGTAAAACAGCGCAAGGAGAGCGCCGCCATCTATGCCGAGAAAAAACGTCAGGACCTTGCCGACGAAGAACTGGCACAGGCAGCCGTAATCGAGGAATTTCTCCCCAAACAGATGACCGATGAAGAACTCACCGCAGCCATCCAGGACATCATCAAGTCCACCGGAGCCTCATCGATGAAAGACATGGGCAAGGTGATGGGCATCGCCACCAAGCAGCTTGCCGGACGCGCCGAGGGCAAGGTCATCAGCACCAAGGTTAGAGAACTTCTTGCC
>JAGHSV010000162.1 GCA_018065665.1 Candidatus Sodaliphilus aphodohippi | reverse complement strand
ATTTATATGTTATTATATGTGTGCAAAGTTACACAAATTTTACTAAACAATCGAGAAAAGTCCGAAAAACTTTAATAATTTCGGACAAAATAAGACTTGTTGCCCAATCAACAATTTTGCGTTGAAGCACTTTCTTTTCCCGGTTGATATTGACCGGGGTGGGGCGGTGGTGGTATCTTTGCAGGAGTTATCATTTTAATTTGTATTACCATGAAAAAAACAAAAGAGAAACAAATTGGTGTGGTGCCTGCACCTGTCGGGCACTACGATAATGGCGAGGAGGCACCTGCGGGTACTGCCGATGTTGCCGTCAACCTGCGTCGTTGCGGCGGAACATTAACTGTGGTTGGGCAGCCCCGTGCCGTTGCCTCGGTGCCTGCCGGTCATCGTCTGCTGCTTGTTGACGGTGGCAATTATCTCACTTACAGTGAGGGGAAAGTCTATTGCAACTCGGTGCTGCTGACTAGTGCGTCGGGTGTGGTCGGTGCCCATCGTGTCGGCCCGCTTGCCGTGATAGTGACGAGTGGAGGGTTAATATATTTGTTGCCTCGTGACGGTGGATATGACGTTGTTGACCCTGATGATGCAGTGCCGGAGATGGAATTTGCCCCTGCCGAGGGGCAAACCGTCACGCAGTCGCTCGACGGGGCTTCGTTTGCCGAGCCTTACCAGTCGTGGACAGCCCCGCTTGCTGCCGCCGATGTGGCATCGCTGACATCCAGGTTTCGTCAGGTATGGGACGACATTGTCGCACGCATTGGTGCATCGGGCAGTTACTGCACCCCGTTGCAGGTGTGCTATGCCGTTCGTATGCATGATGACAACTATCTGTGGATAAGCCAGCCTATTACGATTGGTCTGTCAACGCTCTCCAATGTGCTGCCTGTCACGGCATCGGTCACCACAGCCAGTTCGCGTTATACAGCCTATGAGGCGACGCAGTTATCCATGAGTGCCTATCGGGTGGGCATCACGGTATCATCATCGGTGGGGCAGCAGTGGCGGTCACTGGTCAAGTCGGTCGATGTGTTTGTCACATCATGCCCGGCCATTGCCAGCCGCGGTTCGCTGTACTACCGTTGTCTTACCACCAGTGCCGGTGCGCGTGTGCCGTCGTTGCAGTATGGTTGGCAGGCGTTGGAGCAGTCGGTGGTGATGGCGTCGCTTGCCGCCTCGGGGTGGACATTGCTCGCGACTACAACCGACCTTGACTCGCTTGCCGATGGTCGTTTCGTTGCCGATAATGTCGATTATATGCCCTCGAGTGCCACCAGTGTGGTGCTGGCACCGATGGCCAAGCCCGAACACCTCACACATTCTGAGGCTCAGGCAATTGCCCGCGGTTGTTCTGATATCGTGCCTGTGGCGTCGGTTGTCAACAACGGCCGCCTCTTTCTGGCTGCTGCCGACGGAACCGTGTCGGCATCGGCGTTTGGCAACGTCATGTCAACCGTCCAAGTGCGTCAGGTAACCGGTGCAGCCGTGCATGCCATTGCCCCCGTGTCGCGTCCGATATATTCGGGCGGATTCGGCCGTTATGCCGTTTATCTGTTCACCAATGAGGGCATATATGCAGTGGCTCAGAGCGCAACGGGCACCCTGGGCGAGGCAAGGCTTGTTGACCGTGCCGTTGCCGATGTCGGGTGTGTGCCTGTCGAGGGTTCGCGCGATGTCTATTTTATCGACAGTGACGGTTGGCTGTGCCGCCTTGAGTCAAGCCGGGTGCAGCGTCTGATGCCCGATGTGCCCTTGCCCTGCACCCTCGGGTGGAACGCATCCCATCGCGAGTTGTGGGTGTGCGACGATGACGGCCGTGTGACTGTGGTGGACAGCAACGGGGGATATGTGGTGCGTACTGTTGGTGCTGTTCAGGTATATAGCGACTTTGCCGCTGCGCTGCTTGTTGGCAGTGATGGCACGGTGCGTGACATTACGGTCGAGGATTCGCAGACGGTTTCAATTGACTACCTTACCCAACCGATAGTCATTGACCGATACCGTCCGGCAGTGCCTCGCGCTGTGTTGTGGTCGGTCAACTCGCCCTCGTGCACGTTGTCGTTGGAACTGCTTGGTGAGCGTGGCCGCAGTTGTCACGGGGCGTTGGTGGCCCGGCTGTGTGTAAGCGGAGATGTCAACGCGTCGCTGCCAATGCATGTCGTATCGTCACCGTGCCGAAGCGTGAGGCTGCGGGTGACGGGCACTGCATTGACTGGTACAATTCTTGATACTAACATCTTATCGGTCAAGTCACTGCAATGAATATTAAAGAGGTTATAGACGAGAACCGTCGCCGCAACGACCTGCTTGTCACTCCCTACGACCCGTTGACCGGTGCCGGTTGCTGTGGCGATCGTGTCGTCATCGGTGATTGCCGTTTGCCGCGGTCGTTGCTTGATGCTGTGCCCTGTTATGCCTCGCTGTCGCCAGTAGAGCAGAACAGGCGGCGCATTGAACATGATTTTGAGTTCTGGGCGGCGACATGTGCCACCATCAAGGACAAGGTGTCGTGCCGCGAAGTGCGTTTTGTGCTCAATGCCCCGCAACGTCGCCTGCTGTCGGTCATGGAGCGTCAGCGCCAGGCAGGGCAGCCTGTCAGGGTAATCCTGCTGAAGGCGCGTCAGTGGGGAGGCTCGACGTTGGTCCAGATGTATATGGCATGGCTGCAGATTGTGGTTCACAAGCAATGGAACAGCCTCATCTGCGGTCATCTGCGTCAGTCGTCGCGTGCAATCAAGCGAATGTATAACCTGTTGTTGCGGCGTTATCCGCCCGAGTATCTTGATGAGGGCGTGAAACTTGAGTTCCGCAACTTTGAGGGCTCCAATGCCGTGCAGGAACTCAAGGGGCGTGACTGTCTGGTCGTTATGGGTTCATCGCGCAGCGAGGATGCCGTGCGCGGTTACGATCTGGCTATGGCGCATCTGACCGAGGTTGCCTACTGGGCATCGTCGGCGATGCACTCGCCCGAGGACGTGGTGCGCAGTGTGGCGGGAACGGTCACCATGATGCCCGACACCGTTGTGGTCTATGAATCGACAGCCAACGGCGTTGGCAACTTCTTCCATAGCGAGTGGTTGCGCGCCAAGTCGGGGGCATGCGACAAAATCCCCGTTTTTGTGCCGTGGTATGAGATTGAGATTTACCGCAGCCGGGTTGATGATGCCGAGGCACTGTGGCAGTCGATGGACGACTACGAGCACGCCCTGTGGGACGAGGGCTGCACGCTGGAGATGATAAACTGGTATCACCACAAGCGACGCGAGTACAGCACCCACTCGCTGATGATGGCCGAGTTCCCCAGTAACGACATCGAGGCGTTTGCGGGCTCGGGCAACGGTGTGTTTGACACCGGTCAACTCGAGCGGCTGCGTGGCGGTTGCTGCCCTCCTGTTGCCGTTGGCGACATTGAGGGCGACTACCTCAGCGACCGCCATGCGCGCTTTGTTCCCAAGGCCGACGGCCCCATGAAGGTATGGGCGATGCCCGAACACTCGCCCGAGCGCAACCGTTATCTTGTCAGCGTGGACATTGGCGGGCGCAGCGACAAGGCCGACTACTCGGTCATCGCTGTGTTTGACATCCACAACCTGCGCGACAACCGTCCCGAGGTGGTTGCCCAGTGGCGCGGCCACATTGACCACGACCTGCTGGCGTGGAAGGCGGCGCAGACCGCGCGTGTCTATGACAACGCATTGCTGGTTATCGAGAGCAATACCCTCGAGACCGAGCAGACCGACGGCGGGGCAGGCGAATTCATCCTTGGCAGCATAGGCCGTGCCTACGGTAATATCTACCGTCGTGGAGTCCGCAGGATACCCGGTTTCCAGACCAACCGGAAGACCAAGCGCTTTGCCATATACTCGCTTATTGCCGCCATCCGTGATGCTGCCTATGTCGAGCGTGACCACGATGCTGTTGACGAGATGGTTACCTATCGACGCACAACCCGTGGCGGCTATGAGGCCATGAAGGGAAAGCACGACGACATCCTCATGACACGCGCCATAGCACTGGCCGTCATTGCCGAACTGAAAACAGCCATCAAACCCCGGACAATCACCCCCGAGGACAAGGCTGCCCTGGTGGCATACTAATCGCAGGTGAATAACAGATTGCCAAATTACCGAAAAAAATCTCTATAGTCGGCAACTCAGACCTTTTTTACAGTATAGTAACAGATTATTCTGCACGGGGAACATCAAAGTCACAAAAGACGTGTCCGCAACACCCATGAAGCCGCTACCTCGTTTCCGGCATTGTGGCATCGCAAGGTGGCGACCTCCAGCCGCAGGTTGAGGAGGAACCCGTACGGGGGTGTCTCAAAAAGCATAATTGCGGTATAACAATGCTTTTGCCCTTTCAGGGCGTAATAACGTAACAATATATTACCCAGGGCGTTGCCCTGGGCTGACTGCAACATTGCGCTTACAGTGCGCCGTTGTTTGAAGTATTTTAAGCCAACCTCCTGTGTTTTCAATCCCAAATGACCAGGTTGCGGTCGATGGTGATGCTTTTTGGTTCGCCGCGAGTGCCGGTTACGAAGTAGTTCTTTGCCAAGCGTTCTTCAAAACTACCGATGAATGCCTCTCGGATGCGGGCGCATTTCTCGTTAATGCTATTGCTGAACGGATTAACGATGTCTGATATGCTGTGTTTGTGTTTCTCGGGCGAACCGTTGGGTTTCAGGCTTTTGTAAATCCCCAACAATTCATCATAGTAGTCTGAAAGTTCTTTAAAACGGATACCCTCGGGGTGCTTAAGGAACAGCAGGAACACCGCCTTAACAAGAGGTGTCATCTGTATCTCCCTATTATTGTAATCGACAAGGAAAAGCCTCTTATCCGCTGTTATGCGCAGTCGGCTCAGTTTGGATTCTTTATTGAGTATTTCGTGCAAGAACATCATGTTGATGCCACGCATTTGCAACATTTTAAGGCGTTCTTTTATTTCGTCAACAACCTCCATAACCTCCTCATCAAAATCTTCATCGGCCTTGCTCGTTGCGAGTGTTTTTTTGTCAATCTTCTCTATGCCAGCAGCGAACTTAATTCCCCTGCGCCCAACCGGTTCTTCTGAATCTTCAAATAGAGAAAAACGAACGTTATCTTCCCGGGCTAGCTTTTCGTCATCAAGATTATGGTAATATCTTGAGCGGTCTGCAGCGTCCCTTTCTATTTCAAGGACAAGATTCCGGAACACATTGCTCGTTGACTTGAACCAATTGGTCACAATGGGAACACACTGGAGCACAGTGTTCCCCTCATCGTCCTTAACGGGAATGTCCAAGGCAAAAAGTAACGATGGGCCAGTAACGGGCGAATCGACAGCGTAGTCCGACAGATTAGGCACCTCCTTGATGCTCTGAGCCGAAGCATAGGGTGCGTAGTAATGTAAAGTTTCTTGGACCCTTTGAGGAATATAACAAAAGTCCATGCCGTGTTGGCGAAACAAAGCCACCACCCAGTCATAGTTATTGCGGATGAACTTGCTAACCTTGCTGTCTCGTTTCGACTCATAATATATCACCTGCCCTTCAACCGGCTCAAAAGGCAAACCCTTAAATTTTATCTCCATTCCCATATATTCTTTAGTTAACGCAAAGGTATATAAAATTATCAGAATTTCCTATAACTCACAACCTGAAAATTGGAACGACACCCCATCCAACGAACCTAAACACCTGAAATTTCTTCCTGCCTAACATTAAGGCGGGCTGAAAGTCCGCGATTTACACACAATCAAAGGTAGCGGCCGCGATATGTGTTGGATGTCTGTTTACCAGACAGCAATGATTGCCAATATCACCTCGCGGTGATTGTAGGTAACACCTGAAAAATGGGTTGGAATTTCTATCATTCCAACCCATTTTATTGCTCACCTTCAAGGCTTGCGTCACTGTATGCCCAGGATGATGTTGATGATGCTGTTCAGGTCCTGGACGTCGATCTTTAAGTC
>JAGHSV010000188.1 GCA_018065665.1 Candidatus Sodaliphilus aphodohippi | reverse complement strand
TATGATGTCATTGTTGGCGAGTACTGCAAGTCCCATCGACAGTCCCATACCGTTGTCGGCACCCAGCGATGTTCCTTCGGCCTTCATCCAGCGGCGTGTTGTACCGTCGGCTTGTTTCTCCTCTTCGATATATGCCTTAATGACATCATTCTCAGGGTCAAATGTATGACCGTCGCGCAGGTAACCGTCCTTGGCAACGCATACCATGTCCATGTGGTTGAGAATTACGACGGGAACCGCATCCTCATATCCCGGAGTGGCATCTTTCTCGATGACGACATTGTTCTGACCGTCACGGCGATAGCGCAGTCCATGTTCTTTTGCAAAATTGCACAGGAAGTCGGCGGCCTTCTCCTCATGATGGGAGGGGCGCGGGGTATTGTTCAGTTGTCTGAAAATGCTGTAAAATGTTTTCTTTTCCATATCTTACTTGCGTTTTTTGTTTGATTTCTTTGAGGTTGACTGGAATTTTGCTTGCTGCAGCCCCATCGTGATGTTCTTGATAAGGGCCTGTGACGTGTATGTTGCACCGGTTGCAGCATCGGCTTTCACCTTTTTGGCTTGCTCAACGGTCTTGCCTTCAAACTGCGGCAGCACCTTTGCCACTGCACGCTTGAGGTAGTTTGGCGATTCATTGTTGGGCAAAACCTCGATTTTAGTGATTTTGTTATGGTCAATAATGATGTTCACCGGGGTTGCTCCGGCATATCCGGTGACTTGTCGGGCGATGTCGCCGGTGTAGATGACCTGATGGCTCTTTCCTGATGTCTTGGCGTGGCCCGACAGGGTAAGTGTCCCTGTAGCCAGCAGTATTAAAAAAGTTCTTGATTTCATAGTGTTCAAAGTTGATTTCTATTGCAAAGATACACTTTTTGGGCCACATATTGGTATGATTCGGCATTTGTATCGCATTTTTTTGCAATTTTTCTTTTCTATAATATTTCTTTGCATTAACTTTGCGTTAAAACGCGGCGAAGACCGTTGAACCGCGTGTGAAGTTTATGGAAGAAGACATTAAAAAATGTATCGAAGTGCTGCGTTCGGGAGGCTTGATTTTATACCCGACCGACACCATTTGGGGCATTGGTTGCGATGCAACCAACCCCGAGGCGGTGAAGAAGGTGTATCAGCTGAAGAAACGTGATGATAGCAAGGCACTGATTGTGCTGCTCGACAGCCCCGACCATATTGACCACTACATCGTTGACGTGCCCCCGATGGCACGAGAACTGGTTGATGTTGCAGTTAACCCATTGACAATCATATATGAGGGCGCTTATAACGTTGCCCCAAACCTGCTTGGCGAGGGTGATAGCCTTGGCATTCGTCTGCCTCATGAATTGTTCTCGCAGCGTCTGTGTGAGCGTTACGGTAAGCCTGTCGTTTCTACATCGGCTAACATCAGCGGCAAACCGTCACCGGCAGTCTTTAAGCAGATTGACAAGGAGATTGTTAATGCTGTTGACTATGTCGTCAAGTATCGGCAGGATGACGAGTCGGTGTCCAAACCATCTAATATTATCAAACTCAACAACGACGGGACCTTTAAAATCCTGAGATAAATGATAAGCGAGAAACTGCAAAGGTTTAAGTATATTGCTGCCGACTTTGTTGCCACCAACATTGCCTGGTTTGCTTTTGACTGCGTGCGATATAGTATGCACGTGGTGAAGGGTGACTATACGTTGTTGCAGGATTTCCTGCTTTCGTCAAACGTCTTGGTCGGACAGCTGCTGTTACCGTTGCTGATGTTGTTTGTGTTCTCGCTATCGGGTTATTATAATGAGGTGTTCCGCAAGTCCAGGCTTCACGAACTGTTTACAACAGCATGGAGTGCGATGGCAAATACTTTGTTGATCTTCTTTGTCGCACTCATCAACGATGTATCGCACGTGCGTGCTACCGACTATCTGATTATTATCATCTTGTTTGCGATATTGTTCACGGTGGTCTATGCCTTTCGCTTCTTTATCACTGCCAACGCGTCACACTGCATCAAGCACCGCTTGTGGAGTTTCCCGACACTGATTGTTGGCAGCGGCCCCGAGGCACGTGCGTTTGCCGATAAACTGAACTCCATGAAGTCGGCGCTTGGATATGATATTAAGGGATTTGTCAATATCCCCGAGGAAACGCCGACTTGTGGCGATTGCATCAAGTTGGACAGCATTGAGGGCGTGTGTCGCGACCAGGGCATCAAGGAACTGGTTGTCGTGCCGTCAACTCGCGACGAGAATACCTTGTTGCATACAATCAACAAACTCTATAAACTAGGTCTCCCCATCAAGGTGCAGCCGGTCCATCTGGGCGGTCTGCCGTTCAAAATGCGTATCAGCGATATGGTGGGGGACCCGTTGGTGGACATCTCGAGCAGTAACCTTGGCGAGTGCGGCAAGAACCTTAAACGGTTCATGGATATTGTCATTTCGCTTTTGGCGCTGATTCTGCTGTCACCCCTTTACCTGATTATCGGTTTGATGGTGAAGTTCGATTCACAGGGTCCTGTTTTTTATTTGCAGGATAGGGTGGGGCTCCACAACAAACCGTTCAGGATTATCAAGTTCCGCACGATGGTTAGCGATGCCGAGGTTGATGGTCAGCCGCGTCTTACTCAGGACGATGACCCGCGCATCACCCGCATAGGCCGTTTCATGCGCAAGTATCGCATCGACGAGTTGCCGCAGTTCCTTAACGTGCTGCTGGGCGACATGTCCATAGTTGGCCCACGTCCCGAGCGGCGTTTCTTTATTGACCAGATAACACAGCGTGAACCATCTTACGCGCTGCTTCATCGGGTTAGGCCGGGCATCACCTCGCTTGGCATGGTCAAATATGGTTATGCCCAGAACATTGACCAGATGGTTGAACGGCTGCAGTATGATTTGCTCTATCTCGAGAACATGTCGCTGCTCAATGACTGCAAGATTCTGGTTTATACCGTTAAGATTGTATTCACTGGACGTGGAATGTAAAATGTGAACAGCAATGGGCAGTGATTTAACCAAAGATAAAACCGCAAACGCAACGGCAGGCAACAGCTGGTTCATGCGTGTTCTGGCATGGCGCGAGAAACACATTGACGAGCGTACGTTTGTCCTGATTCTTGCGCTGGTGGTTGGCATTGCGTCGGGGTTTGCCGCTGTTTTGCTGAAGTATCTCATTCACCTTATCGCCTCATTTGTCGAATCAACGATGCAGGTAACTCATGCCAATGTCCAGTACCTGGTGTTCCCGGCCCTGGGTATATTGCTTGCGGCGCTGTATGTCTTTTACATTGTCAAGGACAACATTTATCATGGCGTCACGCGTGTGCTTTATGCCATCGCGCTGAAGAAGAGCCGTTTGAAACCTCGCAACATGTATGCATCGCTGATTGCTTCGTCAATGACCATCGGGTTTGGCGGTTCGGTCGGTGCCGAGGGCCCTATTGTCTTCACAGGCTCGGCAATCGGCTCTAATCTGGGTCAGGCGTTCCGCTTGTCGCCCCACACGCTGATGCTGCTTGTCGGGTGCGGTGCTGCAGCCGGTATTGCCGGCATCTTCAAGGCCCCGATTGCCGGTCTGTTGTTCACTGTCGAGGTGCTGATGCTTGACCTGACGGCAGGTTCGGCAGTGCCGCTGATTGTGGCATCGGTGGCAGGTGCGACGGTGTCGTATATCTTTACCGGGTATAATGTTGAGTTCTTTTTCTCACAGAGCGAGCAGTTCATGACTACGCGAATCCCTTATGTGATCGTGCTTGGTGCGTTCTGTGGATTTGTCTCAGTGTATTTTAATAAGGTGGTCGAGATTATCGAGCATTTTTTCAAGCGTATCAAGCGTCCCCAGCTGCGATATGTTGTCGGTGCGGTGATGCTCAGCCTGCTCATCTTCCTGTTGCCTCCTCTTTATGGCGAGGGATATGATGCTATTAACAACCTGCTCAACGGCAGTGCAAACGAGTTGCTCGACAATAGCCTCTTTTTTGCTTATCGTGACAACGTGTGGTTTATTCTTGCATTTGTCCTGTTCCTTGGTGCTATGAAGGCTTTTGCCACAAGTGCTACTAACGGTGCAGGCGGTGTGGGCGGTACGTTTGCCCCATCGCTGTATGTGGGGTGTATGGCAGGTTTCTTTTTTGCCTATTTGCTTAACACCCTTGGAGTTCCCGACGGAATACCCCTCTCAATCAAGAATTTTGCCTTGCTTGGCATGGCGGGAGTCATGGCGGGTGTAATGCACGCACCGCTGATGGCAATCTTCCTTACTGCCGAGATGACTGGCGGTTACGGGCTCTTCCTGCCGTTGCTGATTGTCAGTGTGGTGTCTTACGGTACCTGTCGCATCTTCTTGCCTTACGGCATCTATGCGCGTCGTCTTGCGCAGCGTGGCGAACTGCTGACCCACCAGAAGGACCAGAGCGTGCTCACGTTGATGAAGATGGATAGCGTTATCGAGACCGATTTCACCTCGGTCACTCCCGATATGAGTCTTAAGGATATGGTTGATGTGATTTCAAAAAGTCGCCGCAACCTTTTCCCCGTTGTTGCCGACGACGGTATGCTGGTTGGTGTCGTGCAACTTGATGACATCCGCAATATCATGTTCCGTCCGGACCTGTATAGGCGTATGTTTGTCAACCGCTTTATGGCGGTTCCGCCTGCCAAGATTGAACTGGGCATGCCAATGGAGCAGGTGATGAAATTGTTTGACAACACTGGGGCATGGAACTTGCCTGTTGTTGATGGTGGCAAGTATGTGGGGTTTGTTTCAAAATCCAAGATTTTCAACTCTTATCGTCAGGTGCTGAAGCACTATACCTATGACGACTAAGAAATAATAGTATATTAATTGATGGAAAAAAAGATTTAAGAATAGTTTTCTTTGGCACTCCCGAGTTTGCTGTCGAGAGTTTGAAGCGTCTTGTCGAGGGAGGCTATAATGTCGTGGCTGTTGTCACTGCTCCCGACAAACCTGCCGGTCGGGGACGTCATCTGTTGCAGAGCGATGTCAAGCAGTATGCAGTGTCGGTGGGTTTGCCCGTGCTGCAACCCGAGAAACTGAAAAACGAGGAGTTTGTCGCTCAGTTGCGGGCCCTTGATGCTCATCTCAACATCGTGATAGCATTCCGCATGTTGCCCGAGGTGGTTTGGGCAATGCCGCCGATGGGCACATTTAACCTGCATGCATCGCTGTTGCCCAAGTATCGCGGTGCCGCCCCGATTAACTGGGCTGTTATCAACGGCGAGACAACGACTGGCGTGACCACGTTCTTCCTCAAGCATGAGATTGACACCGGTGACATCATTCAGCAGCGTGCCGTTGAGATTGGGCGACGTGACAATGTCGAGGTCGTATATGACCGTCTGATGAAGATTGGGGCAGACATGACCCTCGAGACCGTCGATGCCTTGCTGACAGGAGACGTGAAGACCACTCCGCAGGACTCGTTGCTTGCTGCCGGTGAGCAGCCCACGCCCGCACCCAAGATTTTCAAGGAAACATGCTGCATTGACTGGAACAACCCGGCCGAGGATGTCTATAACCTCGTGCGTGGTCTGTCGCCTTATCCTGCTGCTTGGACAACGATTGTCGGCGCCGATGGTCAGGAGTTCTCGCTAAAGATTTTCGAGACCGATGAACCCCAGCCCGCAACCGGGCTCACCCCTGGCACCATCAGTGCCGATGCCAAGACAATGCGCATTGCCTGTGCCGACGGTTGGCTGACCATCAAGTCGTTGCAGTTGGCAGGCAAAAAACGCATGGAACCCGATGCATTCATGCGCGGTTTCTCGTTAGATTCTTTTCACTGTAAATAATTTTAATTCAAGATGAAACATATATTATCATTAATAGCGATAACCCTACTTGTAGTGACGTCAATATCGTTAACCGCTTGTGGCGACGATGAACCCGAAGTAACAAAACGTGCTGTCCCCGAGGCTGTTGACCTCGGTCTGAGTGTTAAATGGGCATCGTTCAATGTCGGTGCGCCTTCGTCATCGGCCACCGGTGGTTTATATGGGTGGGCCGACTCGAGCGGTCTGTATAACAAAATGGACGGCATTGACATTTGGTTCCAGGACAATGTCACCCACTGCACATGGAACAGCGTTCATTATGGAGGACTGCAGCCTCTTGCAAACATCACCGGTACCGACTACGACATCGCCAAGTTTACAGTGGGTGCTGACTGGCGTGTGCCAACTTCGGCAGAGTTCCAGGAACTGATTGATCAGTGTGTGTGGACCGAGGTCACCGTTGACGGGCAAAACGGTTGGAATGTCGTGGGCCCCAACGGCAAGTCTATCTTCCTGCCGGCAGCCGGAATGCGTGACGGCGGCATTATCGCGGTAGGGCAGAACCGTATTGCTGCCTATTGGACAGCAAACCTGGTGGCAAAGTCAATCCAGCGAAGCCAGGGATATGATAGCGATGTGCCTTGTGCCGCATGGTGCATGAAGGTGAAGAGCGGTGACAAACCCTCAATAACCCACGACATGCGCTGTTATCTGATGTCGGTTCGTCCCGTTTACGCTAAGTAAATTCAAATAAAAATAGGCTCTCCCTATCTGGGGTTGAGATTGAACGGTTCGCCGTTAAGGGCAATTCCGCGATAGACGCACTTGGCGCGTCCATTGCTGGACCATACCCATGCGCTGTTCTCAATCAGTTCGTTGATTTCGCGGGCACACTTTTGCGCTGCCGTTTTGCTGTAGAAGCAGTCGGGGCAAATGCGATAGAGTGTGTGCCCCTTTGATTTGGTTACATAGATGGGACCTTCAAGTCCGTCATGGCAACTTTTCAGGAACTCCTGGGCTCCGCTCAACGTGCTGAAACTACCGGTGACAACATAGTAAACCGTTGTGCTTTTTGATGACTTGCGTTGGGTTTGGCTGCCGTTCTCGGCTGCAAAGGCATTGCCGCAGGTGCACACAGCAGCAATAATCATTATTAATGAAAGGAATATCTGTTTCATTGTTGAAGTTGTTTTGATTAATGTCGCAAATTTATGATAGGAAATCAGAATGCTGCCACTGAGTGTTGCTGAATAGGCTACAGTGTTTCCACTGACCCGCATTCGGCCGACTTTGCATGTTGGGTGACGCAGGGGCCCACTTGTCAAGGAACAAACTCAGCAGGATGGATGAAGGAGGGGCAAGAAGTCAGCGGTACATTTATTTAATGTATCTACGACTGTCTGCCGCCATTCGTTCGCGATATTGGTGGAGTTAACTATATCTCCTGTTATTACAC
>JAGHSV010000017.1 GCA_018065665.1 Candidatus Sodaliphilus aphodohippi | reverse complement strand
GCGCATACGAGCGCCAAAACAATCTTTTTCATTTTTAATTTAAATTTTAAATAGTAAATAATAATTTGTTTTCTTCGTTAGCTATGCCCACCATTATTGTTGTTGGGCGTTGTTTAGATACCCTTAATGTAAAAAGGTTTAATCGGGACATCGTTTTTTTTTCAAAAAAAGCGCTGGTGTCACAAAAACAAGTCAAAAATGCCGTCCCAGACACACCGGACGGCATTTTTTTCAATGTATAAAATTTAAATAGGTTTCGGGTGCTTGAATATGTTGGTTTTTTGCAGTAACTTTGCAGATCATTTCGTGTGACCAAGGGTGCGCACGACAGCACAAAGAAAATGAACGACAACAACAATAAAGAGAAAGACAAACAACTCATCGACCAAGCTGCGGCCGAGGAGTACAAATACGGTTTTGTCACCGACATCGACACCAACGTGATACCCAAAGGTCTCAACGAGGATGTCGTACGTCAGATTTCGGCACTGAAACACGAGCCCCAGTGGCTGCTCGACATGCGGCTGAAGGCATTCAGGCACTGGCAGACGCTGACACCGCCTACATGGGGCCACCTGAAGATGCCCGAGATTGACTTTCAGGCAATCAGCTACTATGCCGCCCCCAAGCAGAAGAAAGACGAGGCGACAGGCGAGATAGACCCCGAGCTGAAGAAGACTTTTGACAAACTGGGAATTCCTCTCGAGGAGCAGATGCGCCTGAGCGGTATGGCGGTCGATGCCGTCATGGACAGTGTCAGCGTACACACCACCTATCGCGAACGGCTGGCCGAGCTGGGCGTGATTTTCTGCTCTATCAGCGAGGCTGTCAAGGACTACCCCGACCTGGTGCGCAAGTACCTCGCCAGCGTTGTCCCCTATACCGATAATTTCTATGCTGCACTGAACACCGCCGTGTTCAGCGACGGCTCGTTTGTATACATACCCAAGGGTGTCCGCTGCCCGATGGAACTGTCAACCTACTTCCGCATCAACGCCGCCCAGACGGGGCAGTTCGAGCGCACGCTCATTGTTGCCGATGACGAGAGCTATGTCTCCTACCTTGAAGGCTGCACCGCCCCCATGCGTGACGAGAACCAGCTTCATGCCGCCATCGTCGAGATAGTGGTCGAGGAACATGCCGAGGTCAAGTACAGCACCGTACAGAACTGGTATCCCGGCGACAAGGACGGCAAGGGTGGCATCTACAACCTTGTGACCAAGCGCGGACTGTGCCGCGGCAATGGCAGCAAGCTGTCGTGGACACAGGTCGAGACTGGCTCGGCAATAACCTGGAAATATCCCAGTTGTGTGCTCAGGGGCGACAACAGCGTGGGCGAATTTTACAGCGTGGCGCTGACGCGCAACTACCAGCAAGCCGACACCGGCACCAAGATGATTCACCTGGGGCGCAATACCCGCAGCACCATCGTCAGCAAGGGTATCAGCGCCGGACACAGCGAGAACAGTTACCGCGGTCTGGTAAAGATAGCTCCCAAAGCTGTCGGCAGCCGCAATTTCACCCAGTGCGACAGCCTGCTGCTGAGCGACACCAGCGGTGCACACACCTTCCCGGTCATCGAGGTCGGCAACGACTCGTCGGTGGTCGAGCATGAGGCAACCACCAGCAAGATCAATGAGGAGCAGATTTTCTACTGCAACCAGCGCGGTATCAACACCGAGGACGCCGTAGGTCTGATTGTCAACGGTTATGCCAAGGAGGTAATGGCCAAACTGCCTATGGAGTTTGCCGTAGAGGCCCAGAAACTGCTCAGTGTATCGCTCGAAGGCTCCATCGGATAGCCCGCCAGTTGTTATGTTTTTTTAGACTATAAGAGCATAAGAGTTAACGGACTCGGTTAATCGGTCTTTTGACTAAAAGAACAAAAGGACATAAGAGTTGATGGACTTGGTTGAACGGTCTTTTGACTAAAAGAACAAAAGGACATAAGAGTTGATGGACTTGGTTGAACAGTCTTTTGACTAAAAGAATATAAATAATGGATGATGAAAAAATTATAAATCAAATCATTGAATGCGCGTTCATTGTACGGCAAGCGCTAATGCCAGGATATTTAGAGAAAGTTTATGAAAATGCTCTCTCGATGGAATTGCGCGAACAGGGGCTGTACGTAGAACAGCAAAAGCAACTTGACGTTGTCTATCGGGGACAGCGTGTGGGTGAATTTGTCGCCGATATTGTTGTTAATGATAGAATTATCATTGAAATAAAAGCGGTTAAGACAATTAATATCGCCCATGAGCTACAAGTGGTAAACTACTTGCAAACTACAGGTTACGATAATGGTTTGATTATTAATTTTGGTAGTTATCCCAAAATAGAGATAAAACGAAAATTCAGAACCTATGACTCAAACCTATAAAATAAAACAAAGACTACAACGCGAAGCCTTATGTTCTTCTGTTCTTTTAGTCTAAAAAAGCGAAAACAAAGACTGCAACGCGAAGCCTTATGTTCTTCTGTTCTTTTAGTCTAAAAAAGCGAAAACAAGGACTGCAACGCTAAGCCTTATGTTCTTCTGTTCTTTTAGTCTAAAAAAACGAAAACAAGGGCTACAACGCGAAGCCTTCTGTTCTTTTAGTCTAAAAACCAACAACATGTAGTCTAAAAAACAGCAACAAAGATAAAACAAGAAAAAACAACATAGAATTATGCTAAAGATAACAGATTTGCGCGCCTCTATTGAGGACAAAGAGATTCTCAAGGGAATCAATCTGACAATAAAACCCGGCGAGGTGCATGCCATCATGGGCCCCAACGGTTCGGGCAAGAGCACCCTGAGTTCGGTACTCACAGGCAATCCGGCCTTTACCGTGACCGGCGGACAGGTCGAATTCTATGGCAAGGACCTGCTGTCCATGCCTCCCGAAGACCGCGCCCGCGAGGGTATCTTCCTCAGTTTCCAGTATCCCGTCGAGATACCCGGCGTGCCAATGGTCAACTTCATGCGCACTGCCATCAACGAGAAACGCAAATACTTCGGTCAGGAGCCCCTCAACGCTGCCGACTTCCTGAAACTCATGCGCGAGAAACGGGCAATCGTCGAACTTGACAACAAACTGGCATCACGCGCCGTCAACGTCGGTTTCTCGGGCGGTGAGAAAAAACGCAACGAGATTTTCCAGATGGCTATGCTCGAGCCCAAGTTGAGCATCCTTGACGAGACCGACAGCGGACTCGACATCGACGCCCTCCGCATCGTTGCCAACGGTGTGAACAAACTGAAGAGCCAGGACAACGCCACCATCGTCATCACCCACTACCAGCGACTGCTGGACTACATCAAACCCGACTTTGTGCACATTCTGTACAAGGGCCGCATCGTTATGAGTGCAGGACCCGAACTGGCACTTGAACTCGAAAAGAACGGGTATGACTGGATCAAGCAACAAGTCGACAACGAGCAGTAATCGCACCACAACATGAACGCATTAAAACAATATATAGACCTCTTTGTCGAGCATCGCGACACAATCGAGCAGCACTCGGTTGCACCTCTCAACGCATTACGCGACAAGGCACTGAATGCCCTTGACGGTGCGGTGCTGCCACGCCGCGGCAGCGAGGACTATGAGGCCACCGACCTCGAGGCCGTATTCGCCCCCGACTACGGTCTCAACATCACGCGCGTCAACTTTGACGGCAATCCTGCCGAGAGTTTCCGCTGTGATGTGCCCAACATGAGTACATGCCTATACCTGTGCTTCAATGACATGATTTATCCCGGTGCCAATGCGGTGCGCAATGCCGGCGGAGTGGTTATCGAGACCCTTGCTCAGGCTGCCACCAGCCACCCCGATGTGCTCACGGGTTACTATGGCAGCATTGCCGACCTCGGTGACCCCACCGTTGCTCTCAACACCCTGCTCGCCCAGGACGGCATTCTCATCTATATCCCCGACGGTGTCACCGCCGAGCGACCCGTACAGCTGGTCAACATTTTTAACGCCATGCAACCGATGATGGCAGTCAGGCGACTGCTCATTGTGGCGGGGCGTAACGCCCACGCGCGTATCCTCGCCTGTGACCACACCCAGAGCAAGGACGTCAAACACTTGTCGTTACAGACCATCGAGATTATCGCAGGCGAGGACTCCACCATCGACTTCTATGACATGGAGGAGAGTGCCGCCACCACGTCGCGCGTCTCGTCGCTGTTTGTCAAACAGGCAGCGGGCAGCAACGTGCTCGTTGACGGCATCACACTCACCAACGGGTTTACACGCAACGACTACCGCGTTGACGTCGACGGCGAACATGCCGAGACGACGCTGCTGGGCATGACCATCGCCGGCGACAGCCAGCATGTTGACACCCATACGGTCATCAACCACAACGCCCCGCGATGCAACAGCAACGAGATGTTCAAGTTTGTACTGGACGACAATGCCGTCGGTGCCTTTGCCGGCAAAATCAACGTCAAGCCGGGATGCCCCCGCGTCGAGGCCTATCAGGGCAACCGCAACTTGTGTGCATCGCCAACGGCACGCATGCACACCAAGCCCCAACTTGTCATCTATACCGACGATGTCAAGTGCTCCCACGGCACCACAATCGGGCAGATGGACCAGGACGCCCTGTTCTACATGCAGACCCGCGGCATCTCGCTCGAGAGTGCCAAGACGCTGCTGATGCAGGCCTTCATGAGCGATGTCATTGACGGAGTACGCCTCGAGGTGCTGCGCGACCGTCTGCATCACCTTGTTGAAAAACGATTTAACGGAACGCTGTCGGCGTGCGCCACCTGCGCCACCGCATGCAACAACCATACAAAATAAATGATGGATATTGACAAAATTCGTCTTCAGTACCCACTGCTCGGTCGCGAGGTGAACGGCAAACCGCTTGTATATCTCGACAACGCCGCCAGTTCACAGGCGCCACAGTGTGTTGTTGACACCATTAACGAGATGTATGCCCTTCACCGCGCCAACGTGCACCGTGGCGTTCACACCGTCTCTCAGGAAGCCACCGACATCATGGAGGCTACGCGCGAGAAGGTGCGGGCGTTCATCAACGCGCCGTCAACCGAGGAGATTATCTTCACCTGCGGCACCACCGAGGGCATCAACCTCGTGGCATCATCGTTTGGTGACCTGCTCTGCCATGACGATGAGATTATCCTCACCGTCATGGAGCACCACAGCAACATCGTCCCCTGGCAACTCATCGGGCAGCGCAAGCGCATCAGGCTGCGCGTCGTTCCAATTCATGACGACGGCACCCTTGACCTCGAGGCATATGAGGACCTGTTCACCGAGAACACCCGCTTTGTCGCCATTGCCCACGTCAGCAATGTCCTGGGCACGGTCAACCCCGTCAAGCAGATGATTGACATAGCCCACCGCCACGATGTGCCCGTTCTTGTCGATGGTGCACAGGCAGCACCTCACATGAAGGTTGACGTGCAGGCACTGGATTGTGATTTCTATGCATTCTCCAGCCACAAGATGTACGGGCCCACCGGCGTCGGTGTGCTCTATGGCAAACGCAAATGGCTCGAGGAGATGCACCCCTACCAGGGCGGTGGCGACATGATTGCCACCGTCACGTTCAAGAAGACGACATACGCCGACCTGCCGTTTAAATTCGAGGCCGGAACGCCCGACTACATTGGCATCGCCGCCCTGGGCACCGCCATCGACTACATCAACTCCATTGGCATCACCGCCATCGAGAAACGCGAGCAGGAACTCCTTGACGCGGCAACCAAGCGCCTACTGGCCATTGACGGGATGCACATCTATGGCAACGCGCCCGACAAAGGGGCTGTCATCTCGTTCCTGGTCAACGGCATCAACAGTTATGACATGGGGTTACTGCTTGACAAACTGGGGTTTGCCGTTCGCACCGGACACCACTGCGCCCAACCTCTGATGGAGCGATATGGAGTACAGGGCATGGTACGCGCATCGCTCGCGTTCTACAACACCATTGACGAGATTGAACGCTTTGCCCAGGCAGTTAAAAGAGTAGCAGCAATGTTTGGTTAAACCAATTGACCAATGTAAAGTCTAACACAACAACAGCCACACAAAAACACAATAAAATGGAATTTTATTACATTGAGAACAACAAGCAAAGGGGACCGGTGACCATCGAGGAACTGGAAAAAACCAACATCAATCCGCAAACCATGGTTTGGTGTGAGGGTATGCCCGACTGGAAAAAGGCAGGTGACGTTTCGGAACTGACCGAGGTGCTGCAGTTCAAACAGCAACAGCGGTACGCGCCCAACTATGGCGCGGTGCCCCCTCCCATGCCTCCACAGCAACCGCCCTACTACGAGCCGCGGCAGGCCTATGGCCAGACTCCCCCACAACCACAGCCCAGGAAATCACACATCGGGCTGATTGCCTTTATTCTGATTTTCATGGCGCTGTTCATCACAATGATCAACACCGTTCCCGACCGTCAGGCACATGTCGATAAAATCGGCGAGGTCACCCGCGACTGGCTCGGCGACCAGACCGAGGACATGGGCACAGTTTGGGGAGGCCTTGTCAAGTGGATAACTGGACGCGGCGCCGATGCAATCATCGACCAGGCACTCACCGTCGACAACTACTTTGTATGCTCGGTTGGCAAGTTCACCTTCGGCAACAACAGCAAGACTGTCTCACTTGGCATCCTGGGACATGTGTTCACCTTTGGCAAGAGAGATGTCGAGGATGCCGTACGCAAGGCCATGAGTGCCCAGCAGTCACAGGAGGAGCAGAACCAACCCGATGAGGAATACATTCCACCCTATGACGAGGCTGACCCCGGTACCGATCCCGGCATCATCCCCGACGAAACCTATCCCGACGAGACACCCAACAACGACGAACCATCGGCAGCCGACGAGATTCTCGACTCGCTTGCCAACCGTGCCAAGGACGAGGCAATAAAGTCGGTCAAGAACTGGGCAAAGAAGCAAATCGACAACTTCTGACCCACGAAAATAGGGTCGCTCCCCCAAAAATATTAACAGGCGGTGCCGGAGGGCATCGCCTGTTTGGTTGTTGGTGGGCGGAGTGACCGAGATTCGAACTCGGGATACGCTTTTGACGTATACACGCTTTCCAGGCGTGCCTCTTCAGCCACTCGAGCATCACTCCAATAACGGGACTACAAAGTTACGCAAAAATCGGTTACCTGCCAACTTATTTGCAACAATTGTTTTCCCGTCGGGGATTTTCTTGCCCGATTTTCATGGGTTATTCAGTCAAGAACTCCCTGATATCTCGCTGGAGATACCCGGGAGTTCTGTTATTGTTTACCTTATATAGGGAAAGTCTTGTTTCTTACTTAACAAGCACTTTCTTCACGCTTCCGTCGCTCATCTTGATGACGTTGATGCCGGCCTGAGGTGCGCTGATTGCACGACCGTCAACGGTATAGCGTGCAACCTCGGTCGCGCTGCCTACCTTAACGCCGTTGATACCTGTCGGCTGCTCTTCATTGTCGGTCAAGTTGAATATATACTCATCACCGCTTGTCGTGAACAAACTGCCTGTAAGGTGCTTGTAGCCCTCGTTGTCTTGCGACACAACGATGGGGTTGCCAACGCTGTGGAAGGTAATGTCATCGCCGCTGGGCAGTTCAAGATATCCACCGGCAATATCCACCTCGTCAGTAAATGTGCCGAATTCAACATCGGTATAAACCCAAATGGCAATGTCACTGTACTCTTCGTTAGATGCGTAGTAGCAATACTCGTCATAGTAAGATGAGTAATAAGTCTCGAGGTTAGTTGCATTCACGTTGATTTTCTTTCCGCTGGGTACAAACTGATAGGTGATGTTATATACATCGCCGTCAAGAGTCATCGATGCCTCAATGGTAGTGCTCGGTCCATCTTGCACCACCTTTAGTGTGGCAGTCGTGGCTTGGGTCGTGATATAGCCCTCGTCCTCTGATGCATACCATCCGGTATATATCGGTTCCATATCGTCGAGAGTGTAGGTTACGCCGTTCTCGGGGTATCCGTCTTTCATCTCAAACAGATAGAAACCGTCCTCGGTAGCCAGATACACATCATAATAGTACTCGTCCCAATAAAAATCATTGGCAATAACATTGTGGGTTTCGCCCTTCAAACCGGGGGCTTTGTTGGGCATCGACTTGGTTGATTGAGCAATGTGGTTTGCTTTCAGGAAATTGGCCCGCTTTGTCGGGGCAGCGTTTACACAAACAACCAATGTAAGTGCGCAAAGAAAAGTAAAGATTTTTTTCATAAACATGTATTTTTTAAAAATGTTAATATAACTATCTTGTTTTGCGCTGATTTTATAATTTTTCAGCCAAGAATCTGATTTATTTTTTGCAAAATTAATATATCTTTTGACAAAATCCAAAATTTTAGTTTTTTTTGTCCATAAATTCGTAAAAAATAAACATAAAAGATGATGCATCGCAAAATTATCGGTAAAACCCGCTATCCTTTACGATTTTTTCACTAACTTTGTCATTACGGAATACTATGACTTTTTGCGTTGTTAATTCTCCGACATCAAGCCACTGTATAATCCCCATATAATAAACTACTTAGTTTAATTGAGTTCACAACAAAGGACATGACAACAGGCAAAACCATCATCACCATGGGCGAGATAATGCTACGCCTATCCACTCCCGGACACGGCCGCTTTGTACAGGCCGACTCTTTTGACGCCTGCTACGGCGGCGGCGAAGCAAATTTGGCCGTGAGTCTCGCCAACTATGGCCATCAGGCCTATTATGTAACCAAACTGCCCGAACATGAGATTGGTCAGTCGGCAGTTAATGCCCTGCGACGCTATGGCGTAAAAACCGACTACATCTGTCGCGGTGGTGACCGCGTTGGCATCTACTTTCTTGAGTCTGGGTCTGCCATGCGCCCGAGCAAGGTAATCTACGACCGCGCCAACTCGGCCATTGCCCTGGCCGATGAATCGGACTTTGACTTTGATGCCATTATGGAAGGTGCCGACTGGTTTCACTGGAGCGGCATCACGCCCGCCATCAGCGACAAGGCGGCACGGCTAACACTGCTGGCATGTCAGGCGGCAAAGCGACATGGGGTAACCGTGTCGGTTGACCTCAACTTCAGGAAAAAACTGTGGACACCTCAAAAGGCGCAACAGGTGATGCGCCCGCTGATGGAGTATGTTGACGTGTGCATTGGTAACGAAGAGGACGCCGAACTGTGCCTCGGGTTCAAACCCGATGCCAATGTCGAGGACGGCAATACCGATGCCGAGGGTTACAAAACAATCTTCGGGCAAATGGCAAGCCAGTTCAAGTTCAAATATGTCATATCGACTCTGCGAGAAAGCATCTCGGCAAGCCACAACGGATGGAAGGCAATGATGTATGACGGCAAGGACTACTATGTATCGCGCCGCTACGACATCCTGCCCATCGTTGACCGTGTTGGCGGTGGCGACTCGTTTGCCGCCGGCATAATACACGGTCTGCTCACCAAGGGCAATCAAGCCGAGGCACTGGAATTTGCCGTAGCAGCATCGGCACTCAAACACACCATCCCAGGCGATTTCAACATGGTTAGCGCCAGCGAGGTCGAAACCCTGATGAAGAGTTCGGGCAACGGACGCGTAGAACGATAAAACCAAACAACCAAATATCCTATATAAATATGTCAAGACAAACTGTAATCCAAAAAATGTCGCAGGCCGGCATGGTGCCTGTGTTCTACCATAAAGACGCCGATGTAGCCAAGAAAGTGGTCAAGGCGTGCTATAACGGAGGTGTCCGCGCCTTTGAATTCACCAACCGCGGCGACTTTGCCCACGAGGTTTTTGCCCAACTCATCAAGTGGGCCCGTCAGGAATGCCCCGACCTGGTGCTTGGCGTGGGTTCGGTGGTTGATGCCCCCACAGCAGTGTTGTATATGCAGATGGGCGCCGACTTTGTAGTTGGTCCTCTTTTCAACCCCGACGTTGCCAAGGTGTGCAACCGTCGCTGCACGCTCTACATTCCGGGTTGCGGCACCGTTAGCGAAGTAGGGTTTGCCCAGGAAGCCGGCTGCGAGGTGTGCAAGGTATTCCCCGGCGACATTCTCGGGCCAAAGTTCGTCAAGGGCATTATGGCACCCATGCCATGGACCCGACTCATGGTGACGGGGGGCGTAGAGCCCACAGCCGAGAACCTCGGGGCATGGAAACAGGCCGGTGCCTTCTGTGTTGGCATGGGTTCGAAACTATTTCCCAAAGACCGTATCGAGGCCGGTGACTGGCAATACATAACCGACAAGTGCAGTGAAAGCCTTGGATACTTTAAATAAATTCTCATGAGTAATATCAAGACTTCAAAAAACTTTCGCTGGGTCATCTGTGGATTGCTGTTCCTGGCAACCACCATCAACTACATGGACCGCCAGGTGCTATCGCTGACCTGGAAGGACTTCATAGCCCCCGAATTTAGCTGGACCAACACCGACTACGGACTGATTGGAGCCATATTCTCGCTCGTATATGCCTTTTCCAATCCTGTGGCCGGGCGTTTCATAGACTGGATTGGCACCAAGAAGGGATACCTGTGTGCCATCTTTGTGTGGAGCGTCGGTGCATGCATGCATTCGGGTTGCGGCTATGTGACCCAGATTTTTGCCATGAGCAGTGTGTGGTACTTCATCATCTCGCGCATTGTGCTGGGAATCGGTGAGTCAGGCAACTTCCCCGCCGCCATCAAGGTGACAGCCGAGTACTTCCCGCCCAAGGACCGCGCCTATTGCACCAGCATCTTCAATGCCGGTTCGACAGTGGGAGCGCTTGTCGCCCCCATCTCCATACCGGTACTTGCCCGCCACTATGGTTGGGAGGCGGCATTCATCATCATCGGTGCCCTGGGCTTCATCTGGATGGGACTGTGGATGTGGCTATACCAAACGCCCAAAGACAACAGTCTGACTACCGAAAAGACATCACCCGCCAAGACTGCGAAAGGCGGCACATTAGAACTGTTTGGCAAACGCCAGACATGGGGCATCTTCCTTGCCAAGTTCATCACCGACGGCGTGTGGTGGTTCTTCCTGTTCTGGACACCTGCATATATCTCTGACGTGTACGGTTTCACCTCGGACCACCCGACGGCCCAGATGCTCATCTTTGTGCTCTATGCCATCACCATGCTCTCAATCTACGGAGGTAAGGTGCCGACAATCATAATGAACCGTACAGGCCTCAATGCCTACGAGTCACGGCTCAAAGCCATGCTCATCTTTGCTGTATTGCCGCTGTTCACCCTGCTAGCGCAGCCTCTTGGCAGTTACTCCTACTGGTTACCCATTATATTGATTGGTATTGCCGGCGCAGCCCATCAGTCGTGGTCGGCCAACCTGTTCACGGTGTGCAGCGACCTGTTCCCACAACGTCTGGTGGGATCAATCACCGGTATTAACGGTATGGCTGGCGGCATCGGCTCTTTTCTCGTCAATTTGCTGGCAGGCATCCTGTTTGACTATGCCGATGCCCACAATATAGCCTTCCTCGGTTTCCAGGGAAAGCCCGCAGGATATTTCATTGTGTTCTGCTACTGCGGCGTTGCCTACCTGCTGGGCTGGGCAGCACTCAAGGCATTAGTACCCAAATACAATCCAGTGGATGAATAAAGACAAAAGACATGGAATTTTTGCTTAACACCCCTCTTGCATGTAAACTCTACCACGAGCATGCCGAGAAAATGCCAATCATCGACTATCATTGCCACTTGTCGCCGCAGATGATTGCCGAAGACCATCGCTTCAGGTCCATCACCGAACTATGGTTGGGCGGCGACCACTATAAATGGCGTGCAATGCGCGCCAACGGCATCGACGAACGCTATATCACCGGCGATGCCAGCGACTGGGAAAAGTTCCAGAAGTGGGCCGAGACAGTTCCTTTCACACTGCGCAATCCGCTCTATCACTGGACCCACATGGAACTGCGCACGGCGTTTGGCATAGATACGATATTGAACGCCGGCACTGCTCGCGAGATATATGACCGCTGCAACAATCTGCTGCAACGACCCGAATACTCAGCACGCGGGCTCATGCGCCGCTATGGGGTAAAAGTTGTTTGCACCACCGATGACCCCATCGACTCGCTTGAGCATCACCAAAAGATTCGTGAGGACGGCTTCGAGATAAAGGTGCTGCCGGCATGGCGCCCCGACAAGGCAATGGCCGTCGCCGACGCAAAGGCATACAACGCCTATCTTGATTTGCTTGCCAGTGCGAGCGATATCAGCATTGACAGTTACGACAGTCTGATGGCCGCGTTACAGGTGCGCCATGACTTCTTTGCCAGTCAAGGTGCCACAGTTGCCGATCATGGCGTGAGCGAATTCCCATGGGAACCGTGTTCAAAGGCCGATGCCGACACCTTGTTTGCAAAGGTCAGGAGTGGCTGTGAGCTGGACAGTACCGAGGTAAAAAAACTGCAGACATTCATACTGTTGGACCTTGCTCGAATGAATGCCCGCAAGGGATGGGTGCAGCAATTCCACTTCGGGCCGCTGCGCAACACCAACAGTCGCCTTTACGTGCAGCTCGGCCCCGACATCGGTTGCGACACAATCGGCGACTGGCGTTCGGCCGAGGCGCTGGCTCATTTTCTCGATACCCTCGACAATGAAGGACTGCTTGCCAAAACCATACTGTATAACATCAACCCCGCCGAGAACGACGTGACCGCCGCCATGATAGCCAACTATCAGGACGGCAGCGTGCCCGGCAAGATGCAATGGGGCGCCGGTTGGTGGTTCAACGACCAGCTCGACGGCATGAAGAAACAAATTGACACACTGTCATTGCAGGGGTTGCTGAGCCGTTTTGTAGGTATGCTGACCGATTCGCGCTCGTTTGTGAGTTATCCCCGCCACGACTACTTCCGCCGTCTGCTGTGCCGCATCCTGGCCCACGATATTGAAGAGGGGCTCATACCAATGGAGGAGATGCCGCGCGTCGAACAGATGATTGAAGACATCTGCTACTATAATGCACTAAAATATTTCAATTGGGAATAATATGGAAAAAACATGGCGTTGGTTTGGACCCAACGATAAAATAACGCTTGACATGCTTCGACAGATTGGTGTCGAAGGCATTGTCACAGCCCTGCACCACATCAAGAACGGAGATGTGTGGCCGCTCGACGAGGTAATGAAAATGAAAACGTTTATCGAGCAGCACGGACTGCGATGGTCGGTGGTGGAGTCTCTCCCTGTCATGGAGATCATCAAATATGGCGGTCCTGACCGTGACGAACTGATTGAAAAGTACAAGATATCACTTGCAAACCTGGGTAAAGCCGGTGTACACACCATCTGCTACAACTTCATGCCCGTACTGGACTGGGCGCGCACCGACCTCGAGAACCCCAATGCCAACGGCACATCAAGCCTTTACTTCAACAAGGCCGAGTTTGCCTATTTTGATATCCATATCCTCAAACGCAACGGGGCCGAGGGCGACTACGACAGCGACACGCTGCAGCGCATGGAGCAACTCATGAAAGAGCATGCCTCCAACCGGCAACAGTGGGAGCAGAGGCTGGTTGAAAACATCATCGTCAAGACTCAGGGGTTTGTTAACGGCAACATATCAGAAGAAGACCTGAACCCGGTACAGAAGTTCGCACAATTGCTTGATCTGTACCGGGACATTGACCGTGACAAGTTGCGCGAGAACATGCGCTACTTTCTCGAAGCCATTATGCCCGTCTGCGAGGAGTGGGGAATGAACATGTGTGTACATCCCGACGACCCCCCGTTGCAGATACTGGGGTTGCCGCGCATTGTGTCGTGCGACCAGGACATTGAATGGTTGCTGAATGCCGTCCCCAACCCCCACAACGGTCTCACCTTTTGTGCCGGTTCGCTCAGTGCCGGTGCCCACAACGATGTCCCCCGGCTAGCCCGCAAATATGCCAACCGCACATGGTTTGTGCACCTGCGTTCAACCAACGTGATGCCCAACGGCGACTTCAAGGAGGCCAGCCACCTGGGCGGCAGAGCCAACATCATCGAACTGTGCAAGATATTTGAAGCCGAGCAAAAGCAGCGTCTGGAGTGCGCCAATGACAGCGAAAAGGCCTTGATGCTGCTACCCATGCGTGTAGACCATGCGCCGCTGATGCTGGGCGACGAGAAGATGGGTTATAATGCCGGATACTCCTTCCACGGGCGCATGCTTGCCCTGGGGCAGGTCGAAGGTGTGATGGCAACAGTGAATGCAATATACAACAACTAAACTCGTAAAATAATATGAAGAATCTATTTGATATAACCGGCCACGTTGTGGTCATAACTGGCGGCACCGGTGTGCTGGGCAGGTGCATTGCAGCATATCTGGCCCAACAGGCAGCCAAGGTGGTCATCATTGGCCGGAACCAAGAATTGGGCAGCTGCATCGTGGCAGACATCATCGACAAGGGCGGCGAGGCGCTCTTCCTGCCCGGCGACGTGTTGAGCAAGGAGTCGATGGAGGACTGCTGCAAGCAGGTTGTCACCCGCTACGGACGCATTGACGCTCTGCTCAATGCAGCCGGAGGCAACATGCCCGGAGCGACCATATCGCCCAACGGCAACTTCTTTGACGTGACGGTCGAAGACTTCCAGAAGGTGCTCGAACTCAATCTCACAGGCACGGTCATACCAACCCAAATCTTCCTGAAACCAATGGTGCAGGCCGGCAAGGGCAGCATCGTCAACTTCTCGTCAATGTCGGCATTCCGCCCGTTGACGCGAGTAATGGGGTATGGTGCCGCAAAGGCCGGCATAAACAACTGGACAGCCTATATGGCAGGTGAGATAGCATCAAAGTTCACAACCGGCATTCGCATCAACGCCATCGCACCGGGGTTCTTCCTGACGTCACAAAACAAGGACCTGCTGACCAACCCAGACGGCACGCTCACGCAACGAGGACAAGACGTAATCAGACAGACACCGTTCAAGCGGTTCGGGTCTCCCGAGGAACTGTGCGGCACCATCCACTACCTGATCTCGGATGCATCATCGTTTGTCACCGGCACCGTAGCCGTGGTGGACGGCGGTTTCAATACCTACTGCATGTAACCCATACCCGCACAATGAAGAAAGTCCTATACATCGGCAACAAAGCGACTCACGACCAGTATGTGAAGGGAATAGTGCCTTCACACTGGCTATATGGCGCAATCGAAATGGAAAGATGCGGTTGCCAGATGGTATGGGAGGACGAAAGCCCCTCGTTATTGAACGACTGCAAACTGGTTCGCGCCTCAAGGCCCGATATCGTTTTTATCCCTAACCTTAACCTGCACAGGCACATCCTGCTGCTGGTGCTCTCGGCATTGGGAATTCAACGCAAACCCGTCATTGCGTTTCTGCACCACGAGCCCAAGGTCAAGAAAGGTGTGCGCTCTTGGCTATACCGCATTGCCCTGTCGGGCTGCAGGCACATCTTCTTCCTCAGCGGCAAAACTATGGAGAGCACCGTCAACAACAGGCTTGTCAACCCAGCAAAATGCAGTTTGCCGGGGTGGGGTGCCGATATGGATTTCTATGACAAGGTAACTACCAGCCCGGGCGACTACTTTGTCAGCACAGGCAAGGAGAATCGAGACTTCGACATACTGATTGAGGCATTCAAGAAAACCGGAGCCCCGCTAAAAATAATTACGGCAAAGGAACATGCAGGCAATAACCACGAATATCTTGCCCAAGCATGCAAAGACATCCCCAACATCGAGGTGATACTGACCGAGAACACAGGCGAGGTCTATGGGATGATGATAGATGAAATGGCTCATGCCAAAGCCCTGGTCTGCCCCATCAGGCAAGACTGTCTGAACTACTGCGTCGGCCTCTCGACAATCACCGATGCCGAAGGACTTAGCAAACCGCTGATAATCACCCGCAACCCCTACCACGACCCACACCGGACAAGAGGTTTCAATGTCGTGGAATCGCTTGATGACTGGGTCGAAGCCATAAAGAACCTATCATCGCCGCCTAGGCCCGAAAACACGATGGAGCGATGCTGGGAAAACATGAAGGCATTTATCCTGTAAAGCGAGTTCGGGATAACGTTTGGGTAAAATCCGGATAATTCATCCTTACAGTCAGGACACAGTTGAAGCAGCGGCGGCAAAGTGCAGTCGCTGTTTCCGTGTTATGCGGAACGCTGCTACCAGATTATCAGCTGCCCGTCAGACTCCGGTATTTCAAAGTCAAAGTTCACATGTGGCTTTACAGCATGGAAGCAATAAGCCCCAAGAGCGGCAAGCAGGTTCATGATGAAGTTGTGGAAACTGCGGTGTCTTGAGTGTACGAGCTGGGGCACATTCTTGAGCATGTCGTTGACCGACTCTATGACGCTCCGCTTGCGCAGCCGGGGAAATAACCATAGTCCTTCTTGTAGGAATACTTCGCGTCATAAGAGATGTTCTCCGTAGCCAAAGACCTCAGCACACGACCAACCGTGTCTGAGTTCGGAATCCTTGTACCAGGACGGAGGGATAGCTGTGGAGCAAGCATGTTGATGTCCTCGAGGCAGTCGCCACCACAAAGATAGTTACAGAAGAGAGTTTCTATTACCTCGCTGTAACGGAAGGCGTTCCAGCTCGTACCCCTCTTCCCAAGGCTCGAATCGATAAGTCTGCCAAG
>JAGHSV010000099.1 GCA_018065665.1 Candidatus Sodaliphilus aphodohippi | reverse complement strand
AGTGCAACGTTCTGAAAAGCAAAGCGCACTCTAACACTTTATAAGTAAAATAACGAATTTTACTTGTTTTTCTTAATATTTTGACAATTTCAATAATATTCGGGCGGGAAATTTGCTTAAATAGTGTTAATTGGGCATATTTTGTTGAGAAAATATTTGGAATGATAAATCAGTGCATATTAACTTTGCATCGGTTTTCATAGTATTAGTTAATAAGGTTTATTGAAGACCCGGCAGTCGCGACGACTCCTGTGTTTTCGTTTGTTAAGGTTAATGTTAATGGTATTAGAAGGTTAATTAGTTAAGCAATCCCCGACGGTGACGTCAGGGATTTTTTTGTATCTATTGCCCTACACCAAGGTGAATAGAGACAGGTCAGTATTAGGGCGCCCCACCCTATCTGGGGCAAGATGCACAGTGAGTGCGGGCTAGATCTTGTCGAAGCCTTTGGTGAATTTTCGCCAGTAGTACTTAATCGGGTTTGTATATTTCAGTTGTTTCCAGGGGCGGCTGGAGTGGGGCCTGTGGATGACCGGGATGTTGGTGAACAGGTAGTTGTGGAGGCCGCAGTCGAGCGATGCGTGAGATATGGTGACGTCGTACCAGTGCTTGTCGGGGTTGAGTCTGTCGAAGCTGTATGCCCCGAGGAGTGCCGGCGACAGCAACGAGCAGCAGAAACTGCAATGCTGACGGGTGTCGATGACACGGTTCTCCTGGCCCTGGAATTTCTTGTAGGGATAATTGATTCTGCCACTCTCATCGACGGTAACCGCCGCCGCGATGCCACAGTCGGGGCGCTGAGCCGCTCCGTCAAAAAGTGCCTGCAGGGTATTGCGGGCGACCACAACATCGCTCTCGACAATGATGAGCGCGGCATCATCGGCCAACGCTTTTTTCTGGGTTGTTTGCAACACGGTCAGGTAGTTGGGCGATGGATGAGACGTGAGGTCGCTCAGGTTTATCAGTTCGAACCCTTTCTCAATCGACATACGTTTCAGCAATTCACTATTTTCGGGGGTACTATTGTCATTATAGACGAATAAGGTCATCGGGACATTGACCTCAGACGCCAAAACGGCATCAATGGTCTGCAGGGCAGTGTCTATAGAATCCTTGACAGGAGTAACAACTTGTATCGATTTCATTTGAGAGTCTTTGAAATTAAAGGCATTGACCCCAGGCAGAGAGTGCCGGACGCCAATAACAGCACAAAGTTAAGTATTCTTTTCGGAATATCAAAATAAGAGGAGTCACGGGGCAGCCGCCAGTGGCGCGGAAGCCGGCATCGGTCGCCAGGGTTTCGGGGGTGAAAATGAAGAAAAATTTGGTGGTTTGAAAAAAGTGTTGTAAATTTGTGTGATGTTTTCACTGGTAGAACACATAGAATACCTGATATCGGTTCACGACTGCGTAGTGGTTCCCGGCTGGGGAGCACTGGTAGCGCAATACTCAAGTTCGTCATACGACAACGAGAACTGCGTGTTCCAGAAGCCGCAACGCTCAATAGCCTTCAATGCCGCTGTCGACCACAACGACGGCATGCTGGCCCAGTCAATAGTCCGTCGCGAGGGCCTCACCTATGACGAGGCAGTGCGTTTCATCAATGACAGCGTGACGACATTCAAGCAGCAGATCAATGCCGGCAACGAGGTGTCACTGGGCCGCATCGGGTTCTTCAGCGCCAACAACGGCCCTGTTGAGTTTGAGCCGTTCTACCACGAGATGGACAATGACGAGTACTACGGACTGCGTAGCCTACCCATCAAGACATTGGCCCGAATCAAAGAGGACGAGGAGAACGCTCGCCAGCGTTTTGTCGCTGAGACCCAACAGACACGACGCAACTCATTCACCCGCACCATAAGCATAGCAGCCTCGATTCTGCTACTGATTGCATTGAGCGTTGTACTCACAACCCCAATCATTGTTGACCGCAACACAAACTATGCCGACATGGGGATCACCCGCATAGAGATGCCCAAGCATCAGGTCATCAAGTGGGACTCGCTGAAAGCCGACTTTGCAGTGGCGCTGCCCCAGCAGGCGTTCGAGCACAAGCACCATATTCACCACCATCACGACATGGACACCCAGGGCGCTATGCAAGACACAAAGGCAACGACTGCACAAGCAGTTGACACCCATCACGGTCATGGCCGCTACTATCTGGTGGTTTCATCGCTCAGCAGCACCCGTCAAGTCAATAATTTCAAGAAATCACATCCTGACCTGGCAGGCCGCATGGAGGTTGTAAAGCATGGCAAATATTACCGCATTGCCGTCGCCCGAGGCGACAGCCACCATGAACTGGCTAAGGTCAAGGAGACACTGGGTGATGAATATTCAGACGCATGGGTAGGCAAAGACTAAGGACCTACGGCCAGCAAATTCAAACCAAACGCGGCTGCAGCTGAGTCAGTCATGCCCAATAATCAATCATCAGAACAATCATGAAAGCTATTACAAAACTACTGACTACAATTGTGTTGTGTATCGTCATGGTACACGTTAATGCAGATGCCACCACCCCAACAATCCTGTCACGCGCCAACCAAGAACAGATGAACGCCTGGGTAGAGGCCACCCTCAACACGCTCACGCTCGAGGAACGCATCGGCCAACTTTATGTCATGACCATTGACCCCAACCTGACCGACGAGAACCGACGTGAGATAGACAAGTGGGTCAAGGAGTGCCACATCGGCGGTCTGCTGTTCTCGGGCGGCTGGCTCGAAAAGCAGGCTCAGGTCACCAACTATGCGCAATCAATCAGCAGGATACCGCTGCTTATCACCCTTGATGGCGAATGGGGTCTGGGCATGCGCTTGAAGGACTCCCCGTCGTTTCCGCGTGCACTCACCATTGGCGCCATACGGGACGAGTCGCTAATCTACCGCATGGGGCAGGAAGTTGCGCGCGAATGCCGCCGCATGGGCATCCACGTGAACTTTGCCCCTGTTGTCGATATCAACGACATTGAAATGGGGTCTATGCTGGACACCCGCTCTTATGGCCAGTCACCATTGAATATCAGCCGCAAAGCCATAGCATTTGCCAAAGGCATGGAGAGTGGCGGAGTGGTAGCCACAGCCAAACATTTTCCGGGCCACGGCTCGGCAACGGGCGACTCACACTTGATGCTGCCGACAGTCAAAAAGACACTGCGGCAAACACACGACATCGACCTCGTCCCGTTCAAGGACTTCATCAACGAGGGCCTGTCGGGCGTCATGGTCGCTCACCTGTTTATCCCGACAATAGAGCCCGACACCATTCCCGGCACCTTGTCGCCCAGGATGGTGAACGGCCTGTTAAAAAATGAATTAGGATTTCAAGGGCTTGCCATCACCGATGCCCTGCAGATGGAAGGCGCACGCAGCAAAGGGTCGGTCAGCGTCCAAGCCATTCTCGCGGGCAACAACATCCTGCTATGCCCCGACAGCCTCCCCAACGAAATCAAGGCGGTGAAAGAAGCTATCGACAAAGGTATCATCAGCCAAGAGACCATAGCCGAGCGCGCCCGCCAAGTGCTACGATACAAATTTGCTCTGGGAGTCACAACTCCACAACACGTTGACACCGAGAATCTCGTTGCCGAGGTGTACTCGCCACAGGCCAAATCGCTAATGACCGAGTTGTGGGAGAACGCCATCACCATGCTGCCCGGCAAAAAAGAAGCGCTGCCGTTGTGCGACAGCAAACGCGTGGCCGTTGTCAGTCTGTGCGATCCTGCCGGCACCGAGTCGCCGTTCCAGAACACGTGCGGCCAGCTGTCCCCCACCACTCGCTACTCCTATATGCCCGGCGACAATGTTGACAGCCTGGTCAATGCCATCGACAACGGCAGATTTGACGCTGTAGTTATCGGAATCTTTGGCAAAGAAAAGCAGAGGAAGTTGCCTAACCAACGAATCATTGCCGACATCCTTGCCTCACGCTGCAAACACGTGATACCCGTATTCATGTGCAATGCCTTGGAATTAAAGGATTTCAGTTACACCCTAGACCGTTGTGACAAGGCAGTTGTCGCCTTCAGCAACGAAGAGCAAGCCCAAGTACAGGCAGCCCGCACCCTGTTCGGTGCAAACCAAGCCCGGGGCATAATGCCAATGGACATCGGCAAATTCTACCAATGTCCTAAGTGATGTAGACTGTGGGAAATTGCTTACCTGAGCGACTTGCGGGCGATGTCTTTTAGTGCCTGCACCTGGTCGGCCGACAGTGCCTCCAACGGTATCATAAAGAAAGAGAAACGCCCCTGACGCAGGATTAGCAGGATATTGTCATTGGCCAATTGCACCTTGGCGATTTCGCTCCATCTGATTTCGTGGTCGTTCATCCGCTCATGGGTAAAACTCAGCCTGACTCCGCTTTCATCAATCATCATTGATTTCTCCATCACCGACCACCGCGCCACCGGCGCAAAGGCAAAGTTGAAATACAGCAGAGTCAATATCATCGGGAAAACCATGAAGATGAGCATCAGCGCGATGATAGCCCACCGAACGTCAACCCAGGTGAGAGCGGCACACGCCACAAGCGGGAGAGCGAACCACCACCAGTTGCGGGCAAACCACATGGCACACAACCGGCGCATATATCGCCCGGCTGACACTTGGAACAAATCGGTCTGTACACATTTCATCGCAATGCAAAGTTAGCAACAATTAGCGAAACGCGACACATACATCAGCAAAATTCTTTTTAATTTTGTCCGGAAAAGAATTCATGGTGCAAGGCTGTGAAGTGACTTAGTAAATGCCGATAGACATAAAGCACTGAAAGTGCGAAGTGTGAGCGCAGCGCAACTGTAACCGGGGGCGGAGCGAACAGTAGTGAGCGCAGGCCCCGGAAAGTGACACCCGTAGCAAATGCGGGCTGAAAGTCCGCGATTTACACACGATCAAAGGTGGCGGCCTCCAGCCGCAGGTATAGGAAGGTCATTAATTGCCCCACCTCCTCTGTCGGTGGGGGTTTTCTGCATGGACGCTTACGCATCAATGCGTACGGGGCACCCGCCCCTCTTCAGTTACCTTTCAAT
>JAGHSV010000195.1 GCA_018065665.1 Candidatus Sodaliphilus aphodohippi | reverse complement strand
AAAGGAGAAAACAAACGTGCGCTGACAACTCTTACCTCAGCAATAATGGCACAAGCCAAAAGGTATTCAAAATAATTCTTGAATTGTTAGGAAACAAATATAACGGTCCAAAATGATGCAAGTTATCACTTCTAATGAGGGGGTTGTGTTTCGCAACCGGGTTAGGGCTTGGCTGGTGGGCGAGCCGCGGCTGATGAATGAGAAGTTGAAGCAGTTGCCGGTGTACTGGCAGCGGGTTTTTGACGTGTATTTTGCCAAGGATTATATGGCGCCTGCTGCGGGCGGCGAGTGGTCGGGTAGGCAGCGGGAGTCGCGGTGGCGCCCCTATGCCGACACTTTGCCCATGAAGAATGCCAAGGGCGACAGGAATTATAACCCCGAGGGCAAGACGCTGCGACAACTGATGATGCAGTTTGGCGGCCAGGACTACGTGGAGTTCAGCCCGCTGCAGGAGGTCGATTTTGAACCGTTTGCGGCATATAAGGTTGTTCATGACCGCCCGATTCCCGAAATGGGGTGGATCGAGGATGATGTGCGCAATTTGTGGCAAGCCGAGACACGCCAGATTCTTGCCGAACGCTGGCACTGCGACCTGAACGGTGTGACCGAGCGTCTCAACCGCGAGCACCTGACCCTGCATGAGTGCTGCGACGGCAAGACAGTGCTTTGCGTGCCATACGTCATCCATGAGTCAATCTCGCACTACGGCGGCGTTGCCACGGTTATGCAACTGGCACAACCGGGCATTCCCACAGTTGCCGAGTGCCAAGAAATGTGCCGCAGATTGGGAATTAGATAAAAAATTGCTTGTTGTGCTTGTTTTCGGCACAGGTTGGGTGTAATTTTGCAAAAAAATAGTTGTTATGACCTATAAAGAACTGCTGGAGTCGTTATCGTTTGACGAGATTTTACCATATCTGACCGAGGAGCAAGCATCCTACAAGTTGCACTACGACATGCTGTTGCAGCTTGAGCCGTCGGGCAACGACAGCGAAGCCGAGGTCTCGGTTTTCCCTTGCGCCTTTCGCGACGATGAATGCCCACGTCGCAACAAGTGCCAGCATGGGGAGATTGATTTCTGCGAGAAGACGGGGCAAGTGGGCATCACTGCCTTTGACCTTGAAATAGACTGGGAGGACGCCCTGGCATGCGAATTGGTGATTGACCCGGCAGTGACCGCACCGCCGGCAAAGATTGCAGCAGCCTGCCTGTTTCACTCGTCATTCTACGGATACTTCCCCGAGAGTATGCCTAAGACCGGGGACCGCAACGAGCTCATAAACTGGTTCCTGAATGAAATCAGCCCCGATGATGGCGACCCGGGAGACCTGAGCAGTATGCTGTATGGCAGCAAGAAGATTGTACCGACCTACTACCCCAGTTTTGCCCGGGACGGCATCAGCGATGCCGACTACCTGCTGGAACTGGTCGAACGATATGGCGCACTCGACTGCCCCGACCGACAGCTGTCGCAAGTGGTGGTGTGCGTGACTGTGCCCGAGGTGCAGCACAGCAGCCAGCCTGTCAAGCGCCTGATTACTGCCATCGGGCAGATACACCCAAGCGCACGCCTGATTGTCAAGCACGGCGAGCAGATGATGCTGCACGTGGCATGGTGGTGCTGAACCATAGATTAAGAACAAATAAACAATATCATTATGATAAGAGGATTTTACATCTACAAGTGCAAGGACTGCGGCAAAACATTCTGGGACGCAGACATCGAGAAGAACTGCACAGCCGATTCAATGCCGGTTTACTGCCCCGAGTGCAACAGCAGCAACACCAAAATCTGCCTGTTCAAGACCCTGAAAGCATTGCTGAAAGGCGAGTACGGCGGTAAGACCCGATGACAGTAGTTAATAGTGCCCCTGCTCTAATGGAAGGTTTGGGCCAAGATTGAGAACAATTAAATCAATATTATCATGGTAAATGAAATCTACAAGTGTAAGGACTGTGGCAAAGTATTCAAGGTTCCTCCTTTTTTTTGGTCAATCATACCAATACTGCCACCACAGGTCCACTGCCCCGAGTGCAGAAGCACCAACACAGAAATCTGCCTAGGTAAGACCCTGAAAGCATTGCTGAAAGGCGAGTACGGCGGCAAGGCAAAGTAAGTAGCGGTAAGCAGTAAGAGCATAGAAAACTATAGGAACCATAGAGGCTATAGGCATCGAGGCTGATAACCTCGCTGCATCAGCCCTTATGTTCCTTCAAAAAAAATCTTCAAGAATCTGAAAAGGCGAAGCCGCTCCGAAGAGTGCAACGTTCTGAAAAGCCGTAAGGCGTTCCGGAAAGGCGCAGCCGCTCTTTTAGTCAAAAACTCGGGCAGGTGAAGTCATCATTGACTTTTTCAGTGTTTCTGGGCAAGGATTTGGAGTGCGCTGTCGAGTAGTGTGTCGTGTCCACGGGCGGTGTCGTCGGCGGTCTGATCGACCTTGACATCGGGTGCGACGCCGAACTCGGTCAGGTTGCCCTGGGCATCACAAATTGGCGCCGCACTGAAGCGCACACGCCATCCGTTGGGCAGTTCGCTGGTGAACGGCAGTCCGCAACCGCCGCCTGTGGTGTCGCCCACAATGGTGACATTGGGCAGCGATTTCATGATTGACACAAAATTGTTGGTGGCACTGAAAGAGCCCCGGTTGGCAAGCACGACCACAGGTTTCAGATAGTGGATATGATTCTTTGTGGGCTCGAAGTAGTAGTCATACGGTTCGGCAAAGTCATTATGTCCGGGACCGTTCTTGTGGGTGATGGAACCGGCATGAATCCTGCCGTCGATGAAACGCCCCACGAGCGTCTCGACATTCTGGAGAAAACCGCCTCCGTTACTGCGCACGTCAATCACCAACCCGTCGGCAGTCGAGAGGTAACTCAGAATCTGGTCCAGATTGCCTTCACCGATGTTTGTCGAGAAGTCACCATAATACATATAACCGAAGTTGCTGCTCAGTATCTGATACTTGATGCCGCATGCCCGTCGGTAGTCAAAGTTGAGATAGTGCTCGTCGATGATTCGCTCGTCATAGTTGAGCGGATACTGTTCCCATATCCAGTAGCGCGACACGTCGTGCGACGCGATGAGGTTGGTGTGGCCGTCGCGCAGTTCCTTCAGCATGGTACTGCACAGGTCAAACAATTCGCCCTGGGTCATGCCCGGCGTCAGTTTCGTGCGATAGCGCGCACGCACCTCGTTCCAGTCGATGTCCTTATACTCGAAGAAACTGTAATGCTCGTCAAGCGCCGTCCACAACGCGTCAAAATTGCCATAGGGGTCGTTATTCCACTCCTCGGTATCGTGGCACGCAGTTAGCAACGTCACGACAACCAAGAGTAATATTATCCATAACTGTTTCATCTGTGCAAATTTTGTTTTAGTATATCGAGGATATGATGCGGGCATTGGACGAGAGTCCTTTGCGGCCGATGCCAAGGAATTCGCCTCCGATGCCGAGTACGAGGGCGTGGGTGGTGATACGGGTGTTGATGTTGCTGACCCACGAACGCTCGATGCGATTACGGTAGCCAAGGCGCAGCACGGTTTCGCCCAGATGTATGTCGGCGGCAATCTGGGTATCCATGTCAAAGCGGTTGCCCCACCATCCGGCATGGACCAGCCCCGAGCGGTTGCCCAGGTAAATCTCGTAGTATGACTCGTCGTAGTCGGGCGAGAAGAAGGCCCCTATGACAGGCAGCGAGACGTGACATGACAGGGTGAGAGGCTTGGACCCGATGCGGGTACCATAGACTGCCGCACCGGCAAGACCGACGCTGGGATGTATCTTCACTGCCACGACATTGTTTGAGTTGGCAGGGTCATAAATGGCACCGCCTCGCAGTTGCGCCATACCGCCCGCCATCAGTTGCAGTCCGGTCGTGAATACATCACGGTAACGCCTCATCATTGCCCAACGTCCCTCGACCATCAGCGAGTGCATGGTGTTGTTGCCCACCATGTTCTGCACGTTGTCATAGTCAATGCCGGCCTCGAGGCGGCTCACCCAACGCTCGGGCGAGAACTTCATTGCCCGCATCGACTGGTGACCAAGTCGCAGGTTAACACCGGTATAGGTGATGGGGGTGAGATAGGTGTCGAGCAACGAAGCATGCCCAACCTCGACGGTTGACATCGATGCCACCGGACGCACCACATCAATGCTGTCGCTATCGTCGGCGGCAGCAACGGGCAACACAACAACCAGTGCCGCGAGTGCAGCCAGTGCCCTATTTCTTATCTTCTGGTTCAGATTCATCATCCAAATCGCCAAACAACCGCCACTGGCCCGTCAGCTGGTCAAGCACCTGTGACTGGCTGATGTCCTTCGGTTCCTCGGGCTCGACAGGCTGGTCAACGGCTGCCTGTGGCGCCTCGACGGGCTGTTCCTCTTCCTCGGGCACCTCGCGCGGTTCAATCTCGGTGACAGTACCGACGGTGTAGTTGCTGAGGCGTTTCCCCTTAGCCTTGAAGCTCTTGGCAGCGATAAACTCCTCGGCGTCGATATCAATCGGCTCGCGGAAATCGTCGCCACCGCCAAAGGTGACGTTGAATCGCGGATATCGCTCGTCGCTGAGCAGCACCAGACGCGACTTCTCGTTACCGCCAATCATGCTCTGCCGCTTGGCATTGTCCTCCAGCGTGAAGCGCTTGACATAGTAATAACCCTGGTCGGCATCGTCGACGATGGCAGTCCATATCTTGCCCTCGACATACTTCTCGATGCGCACGATACCCTCGTCAAAGTGGTTCGAGGCCTCGCTGGTGGTGGTATAGAACTCGCCGTTGTTCATGATGACCAGCACGCGGTCCTCGCCGGCAAACAATCCGAGCGAACGGCCGTGCCCCTCATAGTTGAGGCGAAGGATATCGGGGTCAAACCATACCTCGCGGTCGCCCAGAGTCGATGCTCCGCGCTCCTTCAGCGAGATGCGGTGTACCTCATTCTTGGTCACGATGTTACCACGCGATGCGCGTCCCTTGATGGCAAGTTCGGCAAAGTCCACGTCAAACTGAAGCACCTTGAGACGGAACTTGGGTTTCAATGTGATGCGCAGCACCTCGGCCTCGCCGTTGGGGTTGGCAGTGAACCACATCACCTTGCTGCCCGGTTTGCCCTGCGACAGGTCATACTCCTTGTCGCGCGTAACACCGGTGACGGCAAAGCGTTTCATGAACAGAGTGCCGCCCTTTCCGTCCTGATAGATGACGTTATAGACTGTGCGCGAGTCATTGCGCTTGAACACGTTGAGGTATATGACGTTCTTGCCGACATAAATCTTATCGGCGACCTTGATTACCTTGTACTTGCCGTCCTTGTAGAAGACGATGATGTCGTCAATGTCGCTGCAGTTGCAGACAAACTCGTCTTTCTTAAGCCCGGTGCCAATAAAACCGTCGGCACGGTTGATATAGAGTTTCTCGCTTGCCTCCGCCACCTTCGACGCCACGATAGTGTCAAACTCGCGAATGATAGTGCGACGCGGGTACTTGTGACCGTACTTGGCCTTGAGTCCCTGGTACCAGTCGATGGTGTAGTCAACCAGGTGGGACAGTTTGTTGTCGATGTCGGCGATGCGCTCGTTCAGCATCGCGATATAGTTCTCAGCCTTCTCGATGTTGAACTTGAGGATACGCGCCATCTTGATTTCCATCAGTTTCAGGATATCGTCGGTGGTCACCTCGCGTATGAACGACGGTTTGAACGGTTCGAGACGTTTGTCGATGTGTGCAACGGCGGCATCCATGTTGGGCGCGTTCTCAAACTGCCGGTCCTTGTAGATGCGTTCCTCGATGAAAATCTTCTCGAGCGATACGCCATGCAGGGTCTCGAGAGTCTCGCCACGCTGTATTTCAAGTTCCTGACGCAGGATGTCCTTGGTGCGGTCAACGCTGGCACGCAGCACGTCGCTGACCGTAAGGAACTGCGGTTTCTCGTCCATGATGACACAGCAGTTGGGCGACAGACTGATCTCGCAGTCGGTAAAGGCATAAAGCGCATCGATGGCGATGTCGCTCGATGTGCCGGCCTGGAGCTGCACGATAATCTCGGCATTCTCGCTGGTGTTGTCGTCAACTCGCTTCACCTTGATTTTGCCTTTCTCGGCGGCCTTGACAATAGACTCCATCAGCGTGCCTGTGGTCTTGCCGTATGGCACATCCTTGACAAGCAGTGTCTTGTTGTCTATTTTCTCGATTTTGGTGCGTACGCGCACGCTACCGCCGCGTTCACCGTCGTTATAGTGGCTGACGTCAATGTAACCACCGGTCTGGAAGTCGGGATAAAGGTGGAACTCCTCACCGCGGAGGTAGTTGACAGCAGCATCAATGATTTCATTGAAGTTGTGTGGCAATATCTTGCATGACAGACCAACGGCGATACCCTCGGCGCCCTGTGCCAGCAGCAGCGGGAACTTTGCGGGCAAAGTCAGCGGTTCGCGCTTGCGGCCGTCATACGAGAGTCCCCAGTCGGTAACCTTGGGGTTGAACACCGCATCCAGGGCAAACTCGCTCAATCGTGCCTCAATGTAACGGCCAGCAGCCGCACCGTCGCCGGTAAGGATGTTGCCCCAGTTACCCTGGGTGTCAATCAGCAGGTCTTTCTGGCCCAACTGCACCAGCGCCGAGTAGATCGACGCGTCGCCGTGGGGATGGTACTGCATCGTGAGTCCCACCAGATTGGCAACCTTATTCATGTGCCCGTCATCGGCCTCCTTCATGGCATGCATGATGCGGCGCTGCACGGGTTTGAAACCGTCCTCGATATGAGGCACGGCACGTTCGAGAATCACATAACTGGCATAATCAAGAAACCAGTTCTCGTACATTCCCGAGAGTTGCAGTTTCTTGTCCTTAGGTACCTGATAGGACGAGTGTCCGGCAGTCTCGTCACCTGTCGCCATGTTGTTGGCATCGGCAGGCTGTTCCTGCTCGTTGTTCTGTATTTCTTCGTTATCTTCTTTCATACAAGAAAGTCGCGATTATAGTTATTCAAACTGCAAAGATAGCAAAATTTCTTCACACTTCCATAATCAACCCCGTCAAAAGGGAAGGCCCTTTAGACGGAGTTTTCTTTTATTCTACTATCAAACAAAGTCTTACAAAAATAAGATACCTGCATTTTTTGCACAATTTCCCAGTTTCGGTCAAAAGAAGGTGACACAATTTGATAGAGTCAATTGTTTTGGAAGTTGGCGGAGGTTCTGGCGGCCAGGGTGATGGCTTCACCAACGAGGGCCAGGTTGGCAAGCAGGTAGTGTGATTGACCGCCAATGCTCACGGTGTTACCGGCAATCTCGGCCGTTCTCAGGAAGGCTGTGCGCGTGTCCTTATCGTCAAAGAAAGTGATTACGCCCAGAGCGAACGCTGTTCCCGAAGGGCTCAGGTTCATGATGATGGGGCCAGAGTCAATGTCGAGCCCGAAAAGGGAGTTGCCGTCGACAAACTCCTTTGCACCCGTCAAACGCTTTGTCTGAAAAAAGTTCGCTTTAAGTTTCTCGTACTGGTCTCTCGCGAACTCTTCATCGACCATAGTCAGGTAGTAGCAGTTGAGCGCGGCGAATGAGCCTCTGATGGGTGCCGCGATGCCGCCATCACAGATATAGGAATTGAGAAGCCCAGTCTTTGAATCGGTATAGTCACGCTTCATAGTATCTACCCACCGCTGCACCGTGTCGTGGTATTTGCCGTCATAGAACTGTGAGTATTCCTCGAGGGCGGCAATAGCGAGCAGCATGTCGGGGACATAGATTGGTTCGCCGGGATATGTTGGCAAGTTCATTGACGGGCTGTTCACAATTCGCCGGTTCATGGCGGCGCACAGATGTTGATATACCTCGTCATACTTAGAATCACCGCCAATGGACTTGTAGCCGCCAATCATCCATGCAAGATGGCTATAGTAGGAAATATGGCTATTAGTGCCTTCAAAGTCATCAAGCGGGTCCCGGGCCCACCTGACATAGTCATACTCTCTCAACTGAGACGACAGGACGATTTCAATGAGCCTGTCGATGGTGGCAATAGATTCTTTTTTTTGTTCGGGATAAAGCCGTGCAATGTTGGTCAGCGCCCGGGCATACATTGAACAGGAATAAAGGGCCCACTCGCCCCTAAACTGGTTACCAATGAACGATGGCATGGCATCAAGCACACTCTGAGGCGAGGTCGTCAACTTGCCTTTTAGATAACTGGACCTGTCCAGGATGTCCTGTTTCTCGGTCTGGAATGACCCAATGGGTCTCATGTGCCATGCAACGTGGGCAGCCTTGAGACACACCAACGAGATGACCACAACAAGGATAACAATCAACTTTTTCATTTCGGTGATATGCAATTACCAGATGCGGCAATGAGGGCAGCGAAGATGCGGCGGGAGGCATCGTCTTGGTGGTAGAGGCGCTCGGGATGCCACTGGGTCGCCCACACCATGGGGCGCGACGGCATCCACACCGACTCCACGATGCCGTCGGTGGCACGCGCCATGACCTGCAGGTCGGTTGCCAAACGGTTGACAGCCTGATGATGCGAACTGTTGACACCTATTGAAGAAACGCCCAACAACTTGTGCAACGGGGTATTCTCGAGGATGTTAACATCATGAACCACTCGGTCGTAGGGTGCCTCCATCTTGTGCTCTGCAGGCGATGGCTGCTCGGTGGGCAAATCCTGGTAAAGGGTGCCACCCAACACCGTGTTTAGCAGTTGCATGCCGCGGCAGATGCCCAATAGCGGCTTGTCGGCCTCGAGACAGCGTTCCATCAGCGGCAGTTCAAAGCGGTCGCGGGGTTCACACAGTGCCCCGCATCCTGGTCGGACCGGTTCGCCATACAACTCGGGATTGATATCGGGACCGCCGGTAAACAGAAATCCGTCACAGATGTCCATCAGGCTGTCGATGTCGTCGGTGAACGTCAGCACCAATGGCAATCCCCCTTCACAGCGAATGCCATCGATATATCCGGGCTGCATATAGATGTAACCTTTCTCTTTGACCCACAGCGGGGTGATGCCGATTACCGGTTTACAATGTTTCACGGCAATGCTGCTGGAATTGGGTGATTGTGTCAACGATTACCTGCTCGCGGTCGGTGATGCTGAGCAGCAGGTTCTTGTATCGGCCGCTGTCGCTCAGTTGTTTGAGCATGGTGTAGGCCGGCATGGTCTGGGTCCAGAACTCGCGGCCAAGGAACACCATGGGACTGGAGATGCCCAGGGTGAGATAGTGGTTCTGCACAGCGTCCTGGAAGATTTCCTGCATTGTACCGGCACTGCCGGGGCTGTACAGTATGCCGCCATAGGCAACGGTCAGCAAGAGATCCTCGCGGACACAGTTGCCGAACAGTTTGGCGATATGGCTGGCAAACGGTGCTGTCGGCTCGTGGCCGTAGAGCCATGTCGGAATGCTGAGGCACTCGTAGTCGGGGTTGCGGCCATAGTTTTTATAGACCTCGAACGCTGCCTCCATATAGCCCTCGCCGTCATAGCAAGGCGCCTTGGCGAGTATGGCGAGAGACTTGTCAATCTCGGCATCATCGCGTCCGGCAAGAAAAGCGCCCAGCGCGGTGGCTTCCATAGCACCCGGCCCTCCGCCCGACACCATCAGCGACCCGAGCTCGGTCAGGTGTTTGGACACCAGGGCAATCTGGCGGTAGGCAGGGTCGGTGCGCTTCATCGCGCTGCCGCCCATCACGCCGACAACCATATATTTCTCGTAGCGGGCCAGCAGTTCGTTCATGCCCTTGATGACGAAGTGGTCGTGCATCGCGCGCGCCATCGACTCGAGCGGTTCGTCGGTCATCTTGCCGCGCTCGAGAAAGTAGTCATACACCCGCTGGTCATAGCAGGTCTTGAACGTCTCGGGGTGCTCGGGGTCATAGCCGTCGTATAAAGTCTTGGCCGTATAGACGCCGTCCATGGTGGTGATATAGGGCACGAACTCCATGTAGTTCACGACTCGGCCCGGTTGGGTTGCAACTCTTGTAATCATTGGTAAAGCAGGTTTATCAGTGTTTGTCCCACAGCCTTGAGGGTGGTGCGGTCGATTTTGTCCATAGTGTCGCCGGTGGTGTGCCAGTACTGGAAGAATCCGGTCTCGCTACCGCTGCGCATGTCAATGATGTCGATGCACGGGATGCCGGCCTTGTTGATAGCGACGTGGTCATCGGTCACGGCACCTCCGCCGCTCTCCTTGAAGAACGACTTGTAGCCGGCATCGGCGGCGATATTCCACACACTGCCGACGATTGCCGATGCATACTGCAGCGAGTAGTACTCGGGGGCGAACTGCGCACCCTGGGCGCCCACCATATCCAGCAGGATGCCGTATGAGGGTTTATATCCGGCAACGTGGGGGTTGGCAGCCCAGTACTGGGTACCCAGCGCCCAGCTGTCCTCTATCTCGTCCTTGCCCCAGTCCTCGGCATCGACCAGCAGGATGTCGACACCCAGTTCGGGAGCCTTAGTCTTCATTATCCGTGCCATCTCCAGCAGCACGCCAACACCGCTGGCGGCATCGTTGGCGCCCATCACGGGCTGTTTCTGCTTGGCTGGGTCGGGGTCATTGTCGGCCCAGGGGCGGCAGTCCCAGTGGGCAAGCAGCAACACGCGCATCGACGCGTCCTTGTTGAACTGCGCCACAATATTCTTGGCATTGAGTTTCACGCCGTCAAACGTGGTCACGGGGGCATCCTGGACAATCACGCTGTCGGCATAACCGCGAAGTTTGCCAACCAACCATTCGCAGCACCGCGCGTGAGCGTCGGTACCGGGAACACGGGGCCCGAAATCACACTGCGCCGCAACCATATCATAAGCGCTGTCGGCATTAAACTGCGGAGCGTCAATCCTCTGCGACTCCTCGGCGCTGTCGGTGCCGGCAGTCGCTTTATTACCCGCACACGAACCCATCAGGGCAACAAACACACTAATCAAAACAAAAAATCTTGCTTTCATCGAAATCTAAAAACGGTTTAGAACGCAAATTTAACCAAAAACAACCACCCCACCAAATCCAGCCGACATTTTATCGAAAAATGGAACTAAAGGCACATCAGGCAAAACCGCCACCAGGAGCAGAGCCCCGCCCCATCAGTGATTTTCTTTGTACCTGCCGCATTAGGTAACTGGAGAGGGGCGAAAACCCCGTACGCAGAGCCTCACTGGCTCTGCAGATAACCCGTTCCTGAGGGACGGGATACAAGACACCATCACACAATGCGGCCCCTCGCCTTCAGGAGAGGGGTTGGGGTGAGGCTCCTCCCACTGCGTCAGCCTTTTGTCCCTTTTGTGATTTTTAGTCTAAACAGTCCATTTTTTCAAAACTTTTTTGTAACTTTGCGACAGTTTGTTGCACGAGTCACAGCGGTGGCGCAACAACGACATTATGGTTTGAAAGCGTTTCGCTTCATAATCCTATTTTCGAAAATCGCCAATTTTCAAATGCAGAGGGATATTGAAGCAGTCTGGAACGCCTTCGCGTGCTTGTATCCCACCCCAGCAAGCGGGTGGTCAATATAGGCATTGCGTGGGGTGGGACTGTTCAACTCAGAGATAGGCGTCTGGCGGTGCCTTTATTGCAATTGAGCAGCGACATCGTCCCACGCTTTCTTTTTGTTTAAAATTAACTCCAACGGGGACGTGAGGAACACAAATAAAAAAAGATGAGAAAAATCACAACCCTGTTATTTTTTGTGCTGATGGTAAGTTTCACCGCCCGATCCTACAACTTCATGGTTGACGGCATCGCCTACAACATCAACAGCGACGGCAAGTCGGTGACGGTGACGATGAGTTACGGTTCGTATTCTGGAAGCGTCACCATCCCTGCCACGGTCACTTATAGCGGCACGACCTACTCGGTGACCGAAATCGGCGGCAGTGCGTTCCAAGGCTGCAGCGGCCTGACCTCGGTGACCATCCCCAACTCGGTGACCTCAATCGGCAGCAATGCTTTCTCTGGCTGCAGCGGCATTACGGAGGTCAATATATCCTTGAAAGACAATGCCGTGTTCGTGAAAGATCTGTTGAGAACCGACATATACA
>JAGHSV010000070.1 GCA_018065665.1 Candidatus Sodaliphilus aphodohippi | reverse complement strand
CCAAGGTTGAGATCTACAACCTCATCGAGTGCCAACAGCTCGGGCTCGAGATATGAGGTGCAGAAGACACCGGGAACATAGCGTCCCTTTCTCAGTTCGAGACCTACGTTAAAAGTGAACTTGTCGGTGGGATTGACGGCAACGTCAAACTTACCGGTCCAGTGCGGGTCGTCGAGGTCGATGCCGTAGCATGTTCCCCAGCCATTCTTCTCGCCATCGCCGTCACCGCGGATGTTGTAGGATATCACGGCGCTTGCCTCGAGCAGCGAGCGGTACTTGTAGTTGAGGTCAGCAGTCAGCATGAAACCGCGCGACTTGCCACCCTCGAAGTAGCATACGCCGTTGGGGATGCCAATCCAGGGCTGGGCCTCGTCGGCAGTTGTTCCCTGGATGAGCACGAAGTGGGCAACATCGGCCTTAATCATGGCGTAGTTCACATACAGTTTGGCGCTGAAGCCGTCAAACGGCCCTACCCTGAAACCGCCTTCGCCGGTGAGGGGGTTCCATGTGTTGGTGACACGCCCCGTGGGGTCGCTGTAGCGGGTGATTGTCCGCATGGTCGAGAATGTGCGGATGTCAACACCGCCGCCCAGTTTGGCATAGAAGCCGAGTCCGTCGGTGATTTTCCAGTCAAGATCCAGAGCCGGAACGGCACGAACCTCGCTGTCGTCAAACTTGCCGCCCATCATGCGCACCTGAGGATTGCCGAAGATGATGTCGGCACCGGCCTTGACGCTGAAAACGTCATTGGCCCAGCCATAGCGTGGTGCCAGCGTTAGCAGGAAGTAGCCCATATCCTCGCGGGGATTGATTTTGACGCCGTTAATCTGTGCTGCGATGAGTTTCACATAGTCGCCAATCACGTCAAGGGTAACAGTCGAACCTCCACCGATGGCATAGTCGGCACCGACATTGAAGGTCAAGTGGTTGTCCTTACCGCCCTTGGTTTCGCCGGCATAGGGTAGCATCGAGTAACCGGCATGGTTGAGTTTCAGCCCTGTGCGATAGGCCAGTTTAGACACCTGACCGTCCCAGTTGGCACCGATGTTGAACTCGGTGTAGGTCTGGTGTTTGCTGTTGTCAAAGTCGTCATAGTCGAGGGGGTGATGTCCGCCCTCGGCAACGTCGGCAGCGGCATAGTAGTTGAAGTTGTCGATGTTGCCCATGCCGTTCACGGTGAGGGTGCCGCCCGAGAAGGTGTTGGAGAAGTCAAAACCGAGTCGGTTGTCGTTGAACTTTTGCTTCAGCGGGGTGAGATAGCTATATTGATCAAAAGCCGGCGAGCTGTTCTTGCCGGTCCAAGTGCTGTTGTGCTTGAACCACAGCGAGAGATTGGCGTTGTCGGTGTCGACGGCGCGATAGCCGGCATCGACGAGTATGTTGGCCTGTGTGCCGGCACCGATGCCCAGGTAGCCGCGCTTGTCGCCGATCCCCTCGGCGGCGCTATAGGTATAGGGCAGCATGACCGGCATGGCAGCCGAGGTCTCGACGGGTGCGGGTGCCGTTTCGTTATTAAGTTCCTTGTTATCGTTGTTACCTTGCTTGGCGGCGCCAGCGAGAGCGACGGTAGCGGCAAGAGCGCTAATAAAGAATTTATTTCTCATATTTTATCGTTTGGTGATTTGTTTATCATTCAAAACTCTGCCACTGGTTTGGTGGTGTGCAAACCAATGGCAGGTATTTATCGGTTATACAATATTATGTAGTTAGAACACCAGTCCAACGCCTGCCATGACGTTCAGACGCTGTGCGCCCATGCCATAGAGGTCGTCCCAGCGCTTGTTGAGCAGGTTGGACGCCTTTACCCACAGGGTAACCACCTTGTCAAAACGCCAGCTTGCACCGGCATAGAGGTTCTTGACGTCGCCCAGGTCTAGGTCGCCATACTCGTCGGTCTGGGTGCAATAGGCCAATGCCACGCGGTCTTTGCGGAGTTCAAATCCGGCATTCAGGGCGAGCTGGCGCATCGGGGTAACCTTGAGGTCAAACTTTGCAGTCCAGTGGGGGTCGTCCATGGCGAGAGCATAGCAGGTGCCCCAGTCCGAGTCGCCGTCCTTGCGGATGTTGTAGGCGAAGTTTGCACTTGCCTCCAGGAGCGAACGGTATTTGTAGTTGAGGTCGGCACCGGCCATGAAGCCGCGTGACTTGTAACCCAAGAAGTTGCAGGCAGCATTGGGGATGCCCAGGAACTGCGAGTTGAGGGCTTTGTCGGTCATCAGCACCAGGTGGGTGAGGTCACCCTTGATCATAGCGTATCCGCCATAGAGTTTTGCGCTGAAACCGGCAAACGGGCCAACCTTGAAACCGAACTCGCCAATGACGGGGCACCACGAGTTGGTGACGCGTCCGGTCGGGTCGCTGTAGCGGCTCTCCTCGCGCATTACCGAGAGGGTGTTGATGTCGGTCTCGCCACCAACCTCAACAAAGACCGAGGCACCCTCGGTGATGCTCATGTCAAGGTTGACAACGGGGGCAACGTGAACGCTGGCGTTGTCAAGTTCGCCGCCGGCAAGGTAAATCTGGGGCTTACCCAGCAATACGTCGGCACCAACCTCGGCGCTGAACACGTCGTTCTCCCAGCTGTAGCGGGGCGACAGTGTCAGCAGGAAGTAGCTGTTGTCCTTGCAGACCTTGTACCCGTCGATCTTGGCCGACTTGAAGTTGACATAGTCACCGGTAACGTCAAGGGTGAATGTCGAACCGCCCTCGGTCTCATAGTCGGCACCGATGCCAAAGTTCAGATGTGTATCCTTGGCGCCCTTGGTGTCGCCTGCGGTTGGCAGGATGCTATAACCGGCGTGGTTGATATTCATTGATGCGCGATAGGAAAACTCCTTGTCGGCGATTGTTGCCGAGCCGTCCCAGTCGCCGCCCAGCTGCAACTCGACAAACGACTGCTTCTTGCCGTTGTCAAATCCTCCCCAGTCAAGCATCAGGTAGGGGTCACCGCCGTCCCAGGGGTCGGCATCGGGCACGGCATAGTAGTTGAAACTGTCAAAGTGCCCCAGCGCGTTCAGCGTCAGCGTGCCGGCGTCAAAGGCGTTCTTGAAGTCGAACCCCAGGCGGTTGTCGTTGAACTTCTGCTTGATGGGGTGCAGATATTCAAAACTGTCAAAAGCGGGCGAACTGTTCTTTCCGGCCCACGTGCTGTTGTGGTTGAACCACAACGAGAATGTGGTGCTGTCCTTGTCAATAACGCGGTAGCCTGCCTCGATTGCCACATTTGCCTGAGTGCCGGCTCCAAAACCCAGATAACCGCGCTTGTCGCTGAAGTTGTGGGCTGTGCGATAACCGTACGGCATCATAGTGGGAATTGTGGTCGGTACCTCAATGTCCACTGGCGTTTCGCTGTGGCTTAGCGTAGTCTTGGCGGGTGCTGTGACTTTCTGGACTGCCGGAAGGGTGTTCTTTTTGGCAGCATTCTTCACCACAGGCACAAAGTCCTTCTCGAGGGTGATTTCCTTGTTGAGTTCTTTCTTGCCTGTTGTTACTTGCTGTGCCACGCCAACGAGGGCGAAGGTTGCGGCAAGTGCGCTGATAAAGAATTTTTTGTTCATTTATTAATATGTAATTGTTGAGAAATGTGTGATACTATTACTTTTTGCCTTTCAGCTTTTTCAATCTCGAGTCGATGGCATCGGTGATATCCTTTTCGTTGCCCGGATAGTTGTTCTTCAGGCTCTGGAGGTAGTCACGAGCATCGGCAGTCTTGCCCTGCTTGGCGTAGATGTCGCTGAGCAGAATGAAACTCTTTGCCAGCCAGTAGCTGTGGGGCGTTCCGGCATCGATGAGCGCGTTGACTGTTTTCTCGGCTTCTTTGTTCTTGCCGGCTGCCGCCTGCATGTTTGCCAGTTCATAGGCAGCCTGTGCTCCCTGTATGCTCTGCGGGTCGGCTGCGAGTTTTGCAAAGTCGCTCATCGCGGCATTGGTGTTGCCCAGTTTGGCGTTTGCGATTGCACGGTTCATTGTCACCTCGCGTTCCTCGGCGGCATTGAGCCCTCCGCGGTTGGTGAGGTTGTTGGCAATGTCGATGACGTCGTTCCAGCGTTCCAGCGACTTGGTGGCGCGCAGGATGCCCAGTTGTGCGATGGTGCGGCTGTCCTCGTTGCCGGCCTTGGTCTCCATGTCCTCATAGGCCTTGAGGGCGTCTTTATACTTGCCCTGGCGCATCAGGATGTCGGCACGCATCGAGAGGGCGTCCTCGGCAAACGAGGCGTCGTTGCCTGCCTCGAGGGCTTCGTCAAGGTCTTTGAGAGCCTCCTTGTAGTTGCCCTTGAAGTAGTTGTATCGTGCGATGTAGTACTTGGCCTTGTCGGCATAGGCACCGTCGGGGTTCTCGGCAAGATACTTCTGGATGCCCGAGATGCTGGGGTTGTCGGCGATGGCGAGTTTCTCGGCTGCCTCAAAGTTGAGGCGGTCAATCTCGCTGATGTCAAGCTTGGGGGCGCCGTTAATGCCGTTGAGGAATTCCTCGAACTGGGCGAGCTGACCGCGGTCGGCATAAATCAGTTTCAGGTCCTCGGCAGCGGCTTGTGCCTCGTTGCTGGTGGGGAATGTCTTGATGACATCACGGTAGGCCTTGACGGCTGCCTCCTCGTTATTGTTGTTCTTGCTGATGATAGCCTTTTGCAGCAACGCCTTGCGGGCCTCGGCGCTCTTGGGGTAGTCCGAGGCGACCTTGTCAAACGTTTTCAGCGCCTCGTCGGGCTTGCCGGCAAAGGCGAGGGCGTTGCCCTTTTCAAACAGGGCCTGCGGCGCCAGGCTTGACTTGGGATAGGTCTTCAGCATGAGGTCCATCTGCTTGACCGCCTCGTCATACTGCTGGTTCAGCGCCATCATGATGCCCTTCTGGTACATGGGGTAGTCCTGTGCCGCATTCTTGTCCTCGGCCATGGCAAGGTCATAATTCTGCTGGGCGGCGGTGTAGTTCTGCAGGTAGTAGTTGGTGTCGCCGATGCGGTTATAGGCGTCGGCAGCCATCTCCTTGGTCAGCTGCTTGCTGGCAACGGCGTTTGAGAACGCTGTCTTGGCCTGGTCATATTTCTGCTGCTTGTAGAGCGAGTAGCCCAGGTTGTACTGTGCGATGCCGTAGTTGCCGCTCTTTGTGCCGCTCTGGCTGACGTACTCCTGCTGGTTCTTGCTGGCGTTCTTGTAGTCGCCGGCGCGGTACTGCGCCTCGGCAAGCCACAGGCGGCTCTCGTTGTAGATGGTCTTGTCCTGAGAACCCAGTGCCACCGACTGTTTCAGATAGTTGATGGCGTCTTGGGTCTTGTTGTTTGACAGTGCCTGGACACCCAGGTTGTAGAGCACGCCCTGTTTGGCCTTGAGAACCTTCTTGCCCGGCGTCTTGATGTGGTTGATGCTCTCGAGTGCGCGGGCATAGTCGGTGGTGCTCATGTAGGCGTCCACCAGATGGCCCTCGACGGCATCCTTATACTGCGAGTTGGGGTAGTCGTTGATGAACTGCTCAAAGATGTCGATTGACTTGTCAAACGGTGTGCGCGCACCGCTGGCGCGGCTGATGGCGTAGTTGTAGAATGCCGTCTCGCGCACACGGGGGTCGCAGTTCATGTTTGCCGCCTGCTCAAACGCCATTGTCGCGCCGGTGTTGTCGCCCAGTTTGAGCTTGCACTGGCCGGTGTAGAGGAAGGCGCTCTGTGACAGCACGTCGTCCTGATCGGTGGCGAGGCTGAGGTGCTCCAGGGCATCGGTATAGTTGCCCGCCTTGAAGTCAAGCACGCCCATGGTGTAGCCCGCTGTGCGGTATGGCTCGCCCTCGGGGTTGGCGAGGTACTTGGCAAGGTGCTGGCGTGCCATGGCGTTGTCGCCGGTGTGGTAATAGCTCTCACCGACAATGCGGTTCAGCTCGGCGGTGAAATAGTCATTATAGTCATCGGTGAGCAGCTGGCGGCCGGTGGCAATGACATTGTTGTAATCCTTGTTGTGGAACTGTATCTGTGCCACATAGTAGCGCGACTGGTAGGCGAGTTCCTTGCCGGCGCTGCCGGTGTTGGCGATGTCGCCAAACTTGCTGAGGGCGTTCTTATAGTCGCCGTTGGCATAGTCGATATAGGCTTTATAGAACTGGGTGGCGGCGCCATAGCGCTTGGTGCGTGCCAGTGTGCGGTAGATCGCGCCCGCCTTGTCGGTCTCGCCAAGGCGCAGGTTGCAGTAGGCGCGGCGGTACTCCAGATCCTCGGCTGCATCGGCGTCAAGACCGCCGTCACGAACGAGCGAGTAGCTCAGCATCGCGTTCTCCCAGTCGCCGCGGTAGAAGTGGTAGTTGCCGATTTTCATCTGGGCTTCAACGGCATACTGCGACTCGGGGTACTCCTCGACAAAGTCAATCAGGGCGTCCAGGCTGCCGGCCTCGGCGCGTTCAAACTTGCTCAGCGCGATGTAGTAGTCTGCCGTCTCCTGTGCCAGACCGTCAAGACCGATGCTTGACGCCTGGGTCAACTGGTCGATAGCGCCAACATAGTTGTGCCCCTCATACATGAGCAGTCCGCGCTCCAGGTAACCCTGTGCCCTGCTGTCCATAACTGTCGGCTGTGCCGCCAGGACTGCCGGAACGGCAAGCCCCAAACTCAATAATACAGTCCTAATCTTCATTAATTCAACTTATTATAAACGTAAAAATAAAAATTCAAAATCTCCTTCAACCGGTGCCAGCCCGCCGACACCATCAGTCGCGCACGCGTACACCAATTTGAATTTACAAATTTACAACTTTTTTTTGGATTCCACAATTAAAAAATGTTATCAGACCAAATCCCGCAAAAAAAATAGATAAAAGGGACGGGTTTTTATATAGTTTTTTGACTAAAAACATAAGGACATAAGGCATGGAGAGCGCTTTGCTTCCCGGAACGTTGCACTCCTCAGAGCGCCTGACGGCCTTTCAGTCTCGTGCAGATTTTTTTTGACTATATGGAACTCCGTTCATGCTGCTTGAAAACAAAAAAAATGTGAAATATAGGGGCGCGAGGAGTGATATTAGAAATTAAAATATTAACTTTGTGAGTTAAAATCATTGGATAACAAAAAAACAAGAATATTATGGCACAAGAAGATGTATTCAAGAAAATAGTGTCTCACGCCAAGGAGTACGGGTTTGTGTTCCCCTCGAGCGAACTGTATGACGGCCTGGGAGCAGTGTATGACTATGGTCAGAACGGTGTTGAACTGAAGAACAACATCAAGCGTTATTGGTGGGAAGCCATGACGCTGCTGAACGAGAATATCGTCGGCATTGACTCGGCAATTTTCATGCACCCCACCATCTGGAAGGCCTCGGGCCACGTTGACGCGTTCAACGACCCCCTGATTGACAACCGAGACAGCAAGAAGCGCTACCGCGCCGACGTGCTCATCGAGGACGAGATTGCCAAGATCGAGGACAAGATGGACAAAGAGGTTGCCAAGGCCGCAAAGCGATTCGGCGACAAGTTTGACGAGGCGATGTTCCGCCAGACCAACCCGCGAGTGCTCGAGAACGCCAAGAAACGCGACGAGCTGCATGCCCGCTTCGAGAAGGCGATGAACGACAACGACCTCGCCGAGCTCAAGCAGATCATCGTGGACTATGGCATCATTGACCCCATCAGCGGCACCAAGAACTGGACCGACGTGCGTCAGTTCAACCTGATGTTCAAGACCCAGATGGGCTCGAGCAGCGACTCGACAATGGACGTGTACCTGCGCCCCGAGACGGCCCAGGGCATCTTTGTGAACTTCCTGAACGTGCAGAAGACCGGCCGCATGCGCATACCCTTTGGCATCGCACAGATTGGCAAGGCGTTCCGCAACGAGATTGTAGCGCGTCAGTTCATCTTCCGCATGCGCGAGTTCGAGCAGATGGAGATGCAATTCTTTGTACGTCCCGGCGAGGAGCTGCAGTGGTTCGAGAAATGGAAAAAGACACGCCTGTCATGGCACAAGGCCCTCGGACTGGGCGATGAGAAATACCGCTACCACGACCACGAGAAGCTGGCCCACTATGCCAACGCGGCTACCGACATCGAGTTCCGCATGCCGTTCGGCTTCAAGGAGGTTGAGGGCATCCACAGCCGCACCAACTTTGACCTGTCGCAGCACGAGAAGTTCAGCGGCAAGAAGGTGCAGTACTTTGACCCCGAGCTCAACCAGAGCTACACGCCTTATGTCATCGAGACCTCGATTGGCGTTGACCGCATGTTCCTGACCGTGATGTGCTCGTCCTATGAGGAGCAGCAGCTGGAGGGCGGCGACACCCGTGTGGTTCTGCACCTGCCCAAGGCGCTGGCACCCGTCAAGTGTGCCATCCTGCCGCTTGTCAAGAAAGACGGCATGCCTGAGAAAGCACAGGAAATCATGAAGGCGCTCAAGTATGAGTTTGCCTGCCGCCTCGACGAGAAGGACTCGGTTGGCAAGCGCTACCGCCGCCAGGACGCCATCGGCACACCCTACTGCGTGACCATCGACGGCCAGACGCTGGAGGACAACACCGTGACCCTGCGCGACCGCGACACCATGGAGCAGCAGCGCGTGGCCATTGCCGACCTCGCCGGCATCATCGGCAAGGAGTGCAGCCTGAACAACCTGTTGCGCAAAATCGAAGACTAATTCAGATAAAGAGATATGAAAAAATTATTGATTATAATAGCTGTCATGGCTGCTGCCGTCTCGATGGTGTCGTGCGTTGACGACACGACCGAGGACAAGTACAAGGAGTGGCGCAATGCCAACCAGGCGTGGCTGAAGACCCAGACCCAGATGCTCGACGAGAAGGGCAATCCTTTCTACACCGCAGTGGTCCCGGTATGGGACCCCGAGGCCAAGGTCTATGTTCACTGGTTCAACGACCCCGAGAAGACCAAGGACAACCTGTCGCCGCTATACACCTCGACCATCGATGTCAAGTACATCGGCCGCATCTATACCGGCGAAGCCTTTGACTCGTCATACGTCAGCACATCGCCCGCCGACAGCGTGCGACGCTTTGCCCTGAACAACACCATCGAGGGGTGGGGCGCTGCACTGACACGCATGCATATCGGCGACAGCTGCCGCATACTGATTGACTATCCCCAGGGCTACGGCATCTACAGCATGGGCGACATCATCAAACCCTACAGCGTGCTGCAGTTTGACGTGAAACTTGTTGACATCTACAAGTACGAGAACTTTTAACAACCGGCATAACTGAAACACAACCGGGCGGACTCACTGCGAGTCTTCCCGGCTACTGTTTTTATTGATTCCCCAATATTGCTGTCCATTTCTGATTATTGTAATAGGCTATGAAACAGTATTTTGTGCTAACTTTGATATTGCTGGCAGTGTTTGCCGCCATGGGTTGCTCTGACGATAATGATTCGGAACCCGCAAATAAGGTCAAGGTGTTGATTGATACCGATATGGTTGAGGGCTTTGACGATGGCGTGGCAATGATGATGTTGCTGTCATCGCCAGGTGTTGAAGTTGTTGGAGTGACAACCGTCACGGGCAACACATGGTCGCAGGAGGGTGTCGCTTACGCCATCCGTCAGATGGAAATCTGCAATGCTGGCGGCGTGCCCGTCATTTCCGGCTCGGAAAGGCCGCTGCGCGAGGGCCGGCTGGCAACGCTGTCGGGCGAGGTGGCGTCCAACCCCGGCAAAGACGCGTCGTGGCTTGGTGCTGCCAGTTATGACCGCATCGACAACTGGAAGGACTTCTATGTGCACCATTACGGCGAGCAGCCGTCACTGTCGGCCACTGCCGGCGATGCGTCTGATTTCATCATCAAGATGCTGCATGCCCATCCCGGCGAGCTGACGCTGCTTGCCATCGGGCCATGCACCAATATCGCTAAGGCACTGATTAAGGAACCGGGCGTTGAACGCCTTGCAAAAGAGATAGTGTATATGGGAGGCAGCTACTTCACCGACGGCAACACGACACCCTTTGCCGAGTTTAACGCGATATACGACCCCGAGGCAATGGCAGTTTGCCTGCGTGCGCCGTGGGCGAGCCAGACCATCATCAGCCTTGACGTGTGCAACACGGTGACAATGGACAAGAGCCGCTACGATGGTTTGTGCGGCAAAATAAAAGATGACAAACTGTTGCAGATTTACCACAACTGCTTCCACTACCAGGATTTCATGGCAAACCCCGACCACCAGACGTGTATTTGGGACGTAATCAGCGCGGCGGCCATCATCGACAAGGACATCGTCAAAACGAGCAAGAACGTGCGCGTCGATGTCCAGGACAATCCCTCAAAGCCGGAATACGGCCGGACCTACGTGACCCAAGACAACAACCGCCAGTACGCGCGGGTGCTCACGACAGTTGACGCCGACCGCATCTGGAACCTCATCGGTCAAAGCATCAAATAGCCGGAAAAAAGAAAAAATGCGTCCCTTTTGTCTAATTATCCGTTTTGGATTATCTAATTTGGATAATTGGTTACCTGTTGCGGGAAACGCGCAGGGCACGCATGGCGTTGAGGACGGCGAGTATCATGACGCCGACGTCGGCAAAGACGGCTAGCCACAGGCTGACGGTGCCGAAGGCTCCCATGACGAGGCACACGAGTTTGATGCCAATCGCGGCGATGATGTTCTGCCATACGATTGCCATGCACTTGTGGGAGATGCGCATTGCCAGTGAGATTTTTGCCGGGTTATCATCCATGAGAACGACATCGGCAGCCTCGATGGCTGCGTCACTTCCCAGTCCGCCCATGGCGATGCCGACATCGGCACGGGTGATGACGGGGGCATCGTTGATGCCGTCACCGGCATACGCCACCATTGTCTTGCCCTTGGCGGCAAGCAGTTCGTCCATGAGTTTGACCTTGTCGTCGGGGAGCATCTGGCAGTGAACGGTGTCTATGCCCAACTGTGAGGCAATCTCTTTGCCCACCGACTGGGCATCACCGGTCATCATCACCACATTGTTCACTCCTGCATGACGCATCTGGTCAACTGCAAGCCGAGCATCGGGCCGCAGGCTGTCGCTCATGACGATGTGCCCGGCATACTCATTGTTGACGGCGACATGAATGATAGTGCCCGTCGAGTGGCACTGGCAGCACTCGACGCCGAGGCTGTCCATCAGGCGATCATTGCCGACGGCAACGCTCATGCCGTCGACCACGGCGGTAACGCCGAGTCCGCTCTGGTCCTTGATGTTGCTGACGCGGCTGTGGTCAATAGGTTTGGCATAAGCGCGACGCAGGTTCTTGCTGATGGGGTGTGACGACGAGCACTCGGCCAGCGCCGCCAGTTCGATGAGGCGGTCGCGTTCGTCCTGACTGTTGTTGTCGCAGTCATGACCGTCGTGAATGGCATACACCTCCAGTTCGCCGCTGGTGAGCGTACCGGTCTTGTCGAGTGCAACGGTGCGTACCCTCGCGAGGCGTTCAATTATATTCGAGCCTTTCACCAGAATGCCGTTGCGGCCAGCATTGCCGATTGAAGCAAAGAAAGTCAGCGGTATGCTGATGACGAGCGCACACGGGCAACTGATGACCAGGAATGTCAGTGCGCGGTAGGCCCATGTTGCCCACATCGGCTGGTAACCGAGCAGCATGCTCAGTAGCGGTGTCACAACGGCAAGGGCGATGGCGCAGTAGCACACCACCGGAGTATAAACACGTGCAAAGCGGGCTATGAAGTCTTCGCTCTGGGCCTTGTGCATCGCCGACTCCTCGACCAGCTCAAGTATCTTGCTCGCCGTTGACTCGTCAAAGCAGCGGGTGGTCCTGAGGCGTATAACGCCTGTCAGGTTGATGGCGCCGCTGGGCACCTCGTCGCCCGCGGCAACGCTGCGCAGGGCAGACTCACCCGTCAACGCCGCCATGTTGAGGTCTGACGTGCCGTCAGTGACAATGCCGTCGATGGGCACTTTCTCGCCCGGCTGTACGATGATGGTC
>JAGHSV010000092.1 GCA_018065665.1 Candidatus Sodaliphilus aphodohippi | reverse complement strand
TAATAATATTATCCGCGTCCAAAATTAGTGTAAGTAATTCAAAAAGCCATCACATACAGGGTCAGTGGTTGCCGACCACTAAAAAAGAGTTGGAACATCTTGGCTGGGATTACGTGGATGTTATAATATTTAGTGGTGATGCCTATATTGACCATCCCTCAATGGGTGCTGCAGTTATTGGACGAGTTATTGAATCTCATGGGTATAGAGTCGCAATTGTGCCACCACCAAATTGGCGTGATGATTTAAGAGATTTCAAGAAATTAGGACGTCCAAGATTATTTTTTGGCGTTAGTGCCGGTGCCATGGACTCAATGGTCAATCATTACACTGCTGCCAGACGCAAACGTAGCGATGATGCCTATACACCTGACGGGCGCGCTGGTGCACGTCCCGACTATCCTACAATTGTTTATAGCGAAATTCTGAAAAAGCTATGGCCAGATGTGCCTGTGATTGCCGGCGGAATTGAGGCTTCGTTGAGACGTGTGGCACACTATGATTATTGGCAAGACAAACTCATGCCATCAATTATGTGCAATGCACCAATTGATATGATTACCTATGGTATGGGGGAGCTTGCCACTATAACAGTTGCAAATGCATTACGAGATGGTATGTCGATCAGCCAACTGACAGATATCCCACAAACTGTTGTGAGAAGACCAGTGGGTGAAATACCCAATGCTGAAGACTCAGACAATGTCATTCTACATTCTTTCGAAGAATGTAAATCATCCAAACGTGCGCAAGCAGAAAATTTCAAGTTCGTTGAAATAGAAAGCAATAAGCAGCGCGGAAGAGTTATATGGCAGCAATTCGGTGATGAAGCGATTAAGGTTAATCCAATGAATCCTCCAATGACAAGCGAACAAATTGATGCTTCATTTGACCTTCCCTACACGCGTCTCCCCCACCCCCGCTATAACGGAAAGCGAATACCTGCATACGAAATGATACGTCATTCTGTAAATATGCATAGGGGATGTTTCGGTGGTTGTGCATTTTGCACAATCAGTGCCCATCAAGGCAAATTCATTGCTTCGCGCAGTAAAGAATCAATTATGAACGAAGTGAGACAGGTTATTAAGATGCCTGATTTTAAAGGTTATATAAGTGATTTAGGTGGTCCAAGTGCCAACATGTATGGCATGCACGGTAAGGATTTGGAACGTTGCTCAAGATGTACAAGACCATCATGCCTCCACCCCCAGCCATGCTCAAATCTTAATACAAACCATGGCCCACTCCTTGATATTTACCGAAGTGTTGATGCGTTGCCACAAATCAAGAAATCGTTTATTGGGAGTGGTGTCAGATACGACTTGTCGATGCATCATACAGGAGAAGATAGTGTTGACAAGGTAAATCGTATATATAATGAAGAACTTATCAGTAAGCACGTGTCGGGCCGCTTAAAAGTTGCTCCCGAGCATACAAGTGATGAAGTCCTAAGGATAATGAGGAAACCATCATTCAACCTATTTATAAAGTTCAAGAAAATATTTGATCAAGTAAATTCAAAATACACATTAAACCAGCAACTAATTCCGTACTTCATCTCGTCTCACCCAGGATGTCAAGAGGAAGACATGGCCGAACTTGCGGTGATAACAAGAGGACTAAATTTTCATCTTGAACAAGTCCAGGATTTCACTCCCACTCCTATGACCGTAGCTACAGAAACCTTTTATACAGGTTTTCATCCATATACACTTCAGCCAGTGTATAGTGCTCGCACCAAAGAAGAGAAACTGGCACAACGGAAATATTTTTTCTGGTATGATAAGAAATATAAAAAGGAGATTGTTGATTCGTTAAAAAAAATCCATAGAGCTGACCTTATCAATCTCTTATACGGGAATAGCGTCGGACAAAAACAAACCAATCAACGAAAGAAGCAATGATGGTTTTGGCAAATACGATTAAAAATGCTAATTTTGTAAATGAATAAACAATAAACCAAATATAATATGAAACTATTAAAAGTAACAGTTATGGCAACGGCATTGACTTTACTATCTTCGGCTGGATGCAACAATGAACAGAAGACTGACGGTATTGCTCAATCGCCCAACACAACAAACGTTGAAAAACAGGAATTCACGCCTGAAGTTCTTAACCAATTTAAGAGAGTTGCGGGAGTTCAAGTATCTCCAGATGGAAAGAAAATCCTTTATTCAGTAAATACAATTGATATTGAAAAGAATAAAGGCAATAATGACCTTTGGGTAATGGATGTTGACGGGCAAAATGCAAAACAGATAACATCAACTCCAAATAGTGAAGGAAATGCTGTATGGTTTGACAACGGGAATAAGATTGCCTTTACTTATTGTGATGACAGCAAAGAAGATGCCGTAACACAAGTGTGGGTAATGGATGCTGATGGAGGAAACAGAAAATGTGTTTCTCAAATGGAAAAAGATGTTGAAGGTTTCATTATCTCACCCGATGAGAAACGCATTGTAATTGTCTCAACCGTTAAATATGGCAAGGATATTGCTGACTATCACCCCGACATGAAAGAAAGCAAAGCCCGCATTATTGATGACCTTATGTATCGTCACTGGAATGAGTGGACGACCGAAATCCCCCACCCCTTTGTTGCAGATTTTGATGGCACAAATACATCAAACGTTAAAGACATACTTGAAGGTACGATGTTTGAATCACCAATGCGTCCTTGGGGTGGTGTCGAGCAGCTTGCGTGGACTGCTGACAGCAAACAACTCGTTTACACTTGTCGCAAAAAAGTTGGTAAAGAGTATGCTCTCTCAACCAATAGTGATTTGTATCTTTATGATGCCGAATCTGGTAAAACAGTCAAAAACCTTACAGAGGGTATGATGGGCTATGACAACAATCCAATAATTTCAAAAAGTGGCAAACTTGCATGGTTGTCAATGGAACAAGACGGATATGAGGCAGACAAAAACCGCATATTCCTTATTGACACTATCGGCGGACAAAAGGTTGATTTGACAACAAATTGGGACTATAGCGTGGATGCAATTTACTGGTCGCCAGACGAGAAATACATCTATTTCACTTGTCCGTTCCAGGGCACTATTCCAATGTTTAGAATGGATATTGCAACTCAGAAAGTTGATACAATCGCAGCTGGACAGTTCGACTATGATGGAGTTGCGTTTGCTGGTAATGACAATGTCATTACAATGCGCCACTCATATTTGGCACCAAACGAGGTATATAGCGTGATGCAAGGCCAAGAGCCCAAGCAACTGACGCAAACAAACGCCCAACTGCTTGCGAGTCTTAAAGATGTAACATGCAAAAAAGTTATGGTACCAACAACTGATGGCAAACAAATGACTACTTGGGTACTGTTACCGCCAGACTTTGACCAAAACAAGAAATATCCGGTAATCTTCTTCTGCGAAGGTGGGCCACAGTCTCCTGTTAGTCAATTCTGGAGCTACCGCTGGAACCTACGCATTATGGCAAACCATGGTTATGTAGTAATAGCTCCAAATCGCCGTGGACTCCCAGGGTTTGGAACTGAATGGAATGCTGAGATTTCAGGTGACTATGCAGGACAATGCATGAAAGACTATTTGAGTGCAGTAGATTTCATGAAGAAGGAACCATACATTGATGGAGAACATATCGGTTGCGTCGGTGCAAGTTTCGGTGGATACTCGGTATATTGGCTGGCAGGTAACCACGATAACCGTTTTGCTTGTTTCTTGGCTCACGCTGGAATATTTGACCTTCGTGCACAGTATCTCGAGACCGAAGAAATGTGGTTTGTAAACTGGGATCTTGGCGGTGCATTCTGGGATAAGAGCAATGTAATCGCACAAAAATCATTCTCACAGGCCGACCCCAAGAATTATGTTCAAAACTGGAACAAACCCATTATGGTTACAACAGGCGAGAACGACTTCCGTATCTCATATACACAGACAATGCAGGCATTTAATGCAGCAAAACTTTTAGGTCTTCCTACACGAATGGTACTTTATCCCGACGAGTGCCATTGGGTGCAGAAACCTCAAAATTCCATTGTATGGCAACGTGAATTCTTTGGTTGGATGGACCGCTGGTTAATGCCCGACAGCGAGGCAGCAAAGAAAGCAGCTACTCAAACTGACTCAACCAAGATTGATTCCACAATGACCAAGTAACAGATTGCAATTTAAAGTTCAATTCCCATAATTAATTGAACCCACAAGAACAAGAGACCAGACTGAAAAGCCTGGTCTCTTGTTCTTGTGGAGCTGGAGGGGTTTGAACCCTCGTCCAAACGCGGAACCAATAGGTTTTCTACATGCTTAGTCTTGACTTGGTTTTCGACCTGTGGCAGGATCAGGACCACCAACCGCAGACTTAGCCTCTAATTTTCGGGAACAACACGAGGCGGGTTGCACCCTATCTCCGATATGCTAGCACCACCGGGTCGATAAGCCTCGCAGAAAGGGCCATCGGGTGATGTCTCGTCTCAGCCCCTTGGGCCGAGATTGAGCCAACCTACTATACTTCAGTTAGGCAGCGAGAGCGTAAGAGTTTTCGCCATTTAGATTTGTCGATGACTGATATTAAAGAGCATTGCCATCATCGCTCTGCATGCTTGCCTACCGCCTCTACACGCTGTCAAAGCCAAGTCAGCCCCAAATTTTAAACGCATTTTGCGATAAGGTGTGCAAAAGTACATCTTTTTTTTGAATTGCAACCATTGTTAATCAAAAAAAATGTAATTTTGCAAAAAAATTTATGAAAAATAATAGATTATATACACATATCATTGTTTTAGCATCCATGATTTTCTGCAACTCTTGTCATAACGACAACAACAAAGATGTAGAAAACTATTGTGTATCATGCAACATAGATAAAACCTTCAATAAAGATTCAGCCACATTATATATATTGGAGGACGATTACCAGATGCTAACCAATGCTGGGCTGAAAATATCAAAATCAAACAAATTTGAATGGAAAGGATTTATATCAGAGTCCAAACTGGCCTTCATAAAATTTGATAACGATTCGATACCTTTCTATTTTATCATTGGGCCCAATCCTGTAAATATAACCATTAATCGTCGCTCTTGGATGATAGAGGGGGGAAAAAGCAACCAACAATATGTACATTTCTTGAATCAACGTCAAAAACTCATTGATGCTCAAAAACAGAATTTCAATAATTATCTAAACATTTCAGGTAACACATCATTCACAAGAGGGCAAGAAAACAGATATTATCAACAAGACAGTATACTCTCAGACTCAATACAAAGAATAACATTATGGAGAATCAATCAAGGTGATATTGTCGGAAAAATCATTAAGGAGAGGTTTGTGAATTCTTTATCTCCACAAATGAGGCAAAAAGTCAAATGACAAGAAACCCGAAGGTTGGTTGAACTTCGGGTTTCTTTATTCATTATCGGTATGAATCTTGGCCTAGTAAGTCACGCTTTTAGATGCAGCCTCTATATCAATTTTTTCTATTGTTGAAAGTTCATTTTTTGTAGCAGATTTTGCGCCCTTTTTAGCAAGTCTGTTTGCCTGAGCAGTGAGGGTCTTTTCAAATAGATTTCGTGCGTATCTTGCGTTGCCAAAGTTGCGGTCTTTATGGGCCACTACATAATCCAGATGTTCTTTTAGAAATGTAGAAGCCTCATCTGTAAGTTCAATCCCATATTTCTTCGCACGCATAAGATAAATTTGATACAATTCTCCGGAAGAATAATCAGGGAAGTTTATATATCTGCTAAAGCGAGACTGTAGTCCTGGATTGGCATCAATAAACCGCTTCATCTCATTTGTATAACCTGCAACAATTACTACAAGGTTATCGCGGTCGTCCTCCATACGTTTCAGCAATGTTGAAATTGCCTCACTGCCGTAATCATTTTTACCGGCATCAGTCAATGAGTAAGCCTCATCAATAAATAGTACGCCACCTAATGCTGAGTCAATTACAGCGTTGGTTTTCACCGCAGTTTGTCCCACATACTCCCCTACCAACCCAGATCGGTCGGTCTCAACTAGATGTCCCTTTTTGAGAACACCTAAATCCTTATAAATTTTTGCCATAATACGGGCAACTGTTGTTTTACCTGTACCTGGACTTCCCGTAAAGACCAAGTGATATGACACCGACGCCTGTTTAAGCCCCTTTTCTTTTCTAGCTTGTTGAATTTTCACAAAGTTAGTTAAAGACTTCACCTCTTCCTTAACCGGTCCAAGTCCAATTAAAGATTCAAGTTCTTCAAATGGGTCACCCTCGAGAGCATCAGTGACAACAACAGAATCCTTGGCAGTCTCACTTTGTTTATCGGCAGACTCAGTCATTTCTGATTCTTCTGAGTCACCATCCTTTTTATCATCACTATCTCCAACAGCAACCGTTAAAATTGCCATGCCAATAAATAAACCAATTATAGAAGCGAAAATAATCAGTTTTTTGTTAGAAAGTTCATTTAATTTCATAATATATAAATCTTTATTTTTTATTATCCACTATCATAACTATCATATACACAGCAAGGGGC
>JAGHSV010000172.1 GCA_018065665.1 Candidatus Sodaliphilus aphodohippi | reverse complement strand
AAGGGTAAACACGCGATTTGTGCGAGGATAATGAATAGTTTAAGTAGAACTAAGCGATGTTTGGCGTTCGCGGGAACGGCATGACATCGCGAATGTTCTGCCTGCCAGTCACAAACAGGATGAGGCGCTCAAAACCGAGTCCAAAGCCTGCATGCGGGCAAGTGCCATACTTGCGGGTGTCAAGATACCACCACATGTCCTTGGTGGGGATGTTGCGACGCTCAATTTCACTGTTGAGAATCTCAAGGCTTTCCTCGCGGACTGAACCACCAATAATCTCGCCAATCTGCGGGAAGAGCACATCGGTACCCTGAACGGTGCGACGCTCCTCGGGCTCGTTGTTCTGCTTCATGTAGAACGCCTTAATCTCACGCGGGTAGTTGTAGAGAATGACCGGTTTCTTGAAGTGCGTCTCCACCAGATAGCGCTCGTGCTCGCTGGCAAGGTCACCGCCCCACTTGATGGGGAATTCAAACTTAACACCCTTGGCTATAGCCTCTTCAAGAATCTTGATACCCTCGGTATACTCCAGACGGACGAAGTCGCTCTTCACGATTCCCTCAAGACGCTCTATGAGCTTGTGGTCCTTGTCAATCATCTTGTTGAGGAACTCAAGGTCATCCTTGCAGTTGTCCAATGCCCACTGCACGCAGAACTTGATGAAATCCTCCTCAAGGTCCATAAGGCCATTGAGCTCAAGGAAAGCAACCTCGGGTTCAATCATCCAGAACTCGGCCAAGTGGCGCGGAGTGTTGCTATTCTCGGCGCGGAATGTGGGTCCAAAGGTATAGATGGCACCCAAAGCCGTTGCACCCAGTTCACCCTCGAGCTGTCCGCTGACGGTGAGCGAAGTCATCTTGCCAAAGAAGTCATCATCATACTTGATTTGTCCCTTATCGTCCTTCTCGAGCTTGTACAGGTTCTTGGTGGTCACCTGGAACATTTCACCAGCACCCTCGCAGTCACTGGCAGTGATGAGCGGAGCATGGAAGTAGAAATATCCGTGCTGGTGGAAGTAGGTGTGCACAGCCATTGCCATATTGTGGCGGATGCGGAACACAGCGCCAAAGGCGTTGGTGCGCAGACGCATGTGCGCATGCTGGCGCATGTACTCAAAGGTCTGCCCTTTCTTTTGCATGGGATAGTCATTTGGGCAAGTACCGTAAACGGTAATCTCGTCACACTGAATTTCTACAGACTGTCCTGCACCCTGACTCTCGACAAGAGTACCCACGGCACCGATGCAAGCACCAGTGGTGATGGTCTTGAGCAGTTCCTCGTCCACCTTGGCGGGATCAACGACGACCTGTATAGTCTTGATAGTTGATCCATCGTTGAGTGCGATGAAATGCACATACTTATTACTGCGGTGCGAGCGCACCCATCCCTTAGCACAAACCTTTTGTCCAACAAGCTGCGGATTAAAGATATCTACTATTTTTGTTCTTTCAATAGCCATTTTATTTTTTCCTATTTGGGAATATTATATTTATTCAAATGATCCTTGTTTCAAGAAATTAACCTCTTCCTGTGTAAGGTAACGCCAACGGCCACGCGGCAGGTTCTTCTTTGTGAGTCCGGCGAAATATACACGGTCAAGTTTAACAACATGGTAACCGAGGTGTTCAAAGATACGGCGCACTACGCGGTTACGGCCTGAGTGAATCTCAATACCTGCCTGCTTCAAGTCATTGGGTTTAACATAACTTACGGCATCTGCATGGATGGGACCGTCATCGAGTTCAACACCGTCGGCAATGTGCTGCATATCCTCTTCACTAATGGGCTTGTCAGTCCAAACCTGATAGATTTTCTTCTTTACAAATGACGGATGGGTCAATTTTGCTGCCAGGTCGCCATCGTTGGTGAGCAGGAGCACACCGGTAGTGTTGCGGTCGAGGCGGCCAACCGGATAAATGCGTTCTTCGCATGCACCCTTGATGCAGTCAAGCACAGTCTTGCGGCCGTTGGGGTCATCACTTGTAGTAACGCAATCCTTGGGTTTGTTGAGGAGAACATAACATTTCTTCTCGGCCGATACGACCTTATCGTTATACTCAACAATGTCCTTGGGAGTGATTTTAACACCAAGTTCGGTCACAACCTCACCATTGACCTTTACGAGCCCCTGCTGGATGAGAGCATCGGCTTCGCGACGCGAGCAAATGCCTGCATTGGCAAGGAACTTGTTGAGACGCAATTCCATATTGGGATCAACAGCAGTCTCTTCATATTCGATACGCTGGGGACGTGGAGTGAAACGCATTTGGGGACGAGGACCCTGGTTTGGTCTCGGTCTGTTACCACCGGGTTTGCGATACCCGCCCTGCTGACGGTAACCGCCCTGACGATATCCACCGCCCTGCTGGCGATATCCACCTTGTTGACGATACCCGCCCTGCTGACGGTAACCGCCTTGTTGGCGATAACCACGCTGTGGACGGTATCCGCCTTGCTGGTTGTTCTGATTTTCGTTAACGGGTTGTCCATCCTCGCCCAATGTCTGGGCAGGTTGGTAATTACCCTGCTGATAACCGCCTTGCTGACGATAGCCGCCTTGCTGATAACCACGGTTTTGATAACCGCGATTCTGATAGCCTCGCTGCTGATAGCCACGATTTTGGTAACCACGTTGCTGATAGCCACGTTGCTGGTAGTTGGGGCGGTATCCCCCCTGCTGGCGATAACCTTCGTTAGAGTTGTAGTCACTACGACCCTCTGATTGCTCAGAGCCTTCTTCATGATTGATTTCTACTTTTTCATAACGCGGAGCATTGTTTGCGCCATCTTCAAGATCGTTATTGGTCATACCAATACGCGGTCTTCTTGGCCTTTTCTCTTGATTTTCGTTGAAAGTGCTCATAAAAAAATTATAAATGTTTTAAGTTTGGTTTGGCCTCGCGGCCTAATATTTTTCACCCGACAAATTCATCAGTCGGCATTATGTATTATTCGTTGATGTTGTATTTTAGTACAAAAATAATCACAATTCGCATGACCACATCACGCAAAAGTCTCATTTTTGCATATTTTATCAATATACTTAACTTTTTTACATTTATTAATTAATAACCCGTATAATTATGCGGTGTTATTGCACGCAACTCTGCCTTGACTTTGTCGCTCACATCAAGAGTGTCGATAAATCGGGCAATGGCTTCGGCATCAACTACCGAATTTGTGCGCGTCAGTGCTTTCAGCGTTTCGTAAGGTTTGGGATAACCTTCACGGCGAAGGATGGTCTGAATAGCCTCGGCAACGACATTCCATGTATTGTCAAGGTCTGCACTGATGGCGTCTTCGTTCAGGATAAGTTTATTGAGACCTTTAATTGTACTTGCAAGTGCAATCATCACATGGCCAACAGGCACACCTATGTTACGGATTACAGTGGAATCGGTCAAGTCTCGCTGAAGACGACTGACAGGTAATTTATGGGCAAGATGCTCAAATAAAGCGACAGCAATGCCCAGGTTGCCCTCGCTGTTCTCAAAGTCGATTGGATTAACCTTGTGCGGCATAGCACTTGAACCAACCTCACCTGCTTTGATTTTCTGTTTGAAGTAATTCATTGAAATGTACATCCAAAAATCACGGTCCAGGTCAATGAGAATTGAACACAGACGCCTCATGGCATCAAATATAGCAGCAAGGTTATCGTAATTTGAAATCTGGGTAGTCCATTCCTCACGCTTAATGCCCAACTGCCGGCTAAGGAAACGGTTGGCAAATTCGGGCCAGTCAATGTCGGGGAATGCCAAATGGTGAGCATTGAAATTTCCTGTTGCACCGCCAAACTTGCCACTTACGGGAGTCTCTCGCAAGATAGCCAACTGTTGTTTCAGACGATAGGAATATACACGCATTTCCTTGCCCAATCTCGTTGGCGATGCCGGCTGCCCGTGGGTTTTGGCGAGCATTGCTATGTCGTTCCACTCCCGGGCATGGCAATCCAACCACTCGACAACAGTGTCAAATGCAGGAAGAACAACCTGTTGCAACGCATCGCTGACCGACATGGGCACTGACGTGTTGTTGATGTCCTGAGAAGTGAGTCCGAAATGAATGAACTCCTTATACTGCTCGAGCCCCATAGCGTCAAATTTTTCCTTCAGCAGGTACTCAACGGCTTTGACATCATGGTTTGTAATGGACTCTATCTCCTTGATACGGCATGCGTCATCAAGTGTGAAGTTGCGATAAATGTCTCGCAGACTGTCAAAAGTTTCTGCCGGGACACCTTGGAGTTGTGGCAACGGAATTTGGCACAACGCAATGAAGTATTCAACCTCGACTTTGATACGATATCTGATGAGAGCGGCTTCTGAGAAGAAGTCTGACAGGGACTCGGTCTTAGCATGGTAACGGCCGTCAATTGGTGACACTGCCGTCAAAGAATTCAATTCAATCATAAATTTCCTCAATTTTCTTGCAAAGTTAGTAATTACCGAGGATTTTTGCAAGCGTATTCCACTCTATTTTCTGACACAGCACCTAATTTTAGTCAATCATAGGATATTCTCCCAGAACATGGGCCTTTTGCAATATCAAAAAACAGGTCCAGCCGAGAATGACCAGACCTGTTATTATTGTATTTTTAGCAGTTCTCTTTTCAACTACGGCAGTTTGCAGTTTTCGCACCCACCGCGGAACTTGTTGAGTACGCGTGCAACGCGTTCTCTGACCTCAACGCTCTGCTCGTGAGTAAGCTTGGGTGAATCATAGCCGATGTTGCGCGGATCATCGTTAAAGATGATGCTGTACTCCATGCAAGCAGCCATGTAAGTGCCGCGGTGCGAGGGGTGGCATTCATCGTTATGCAATTTATTTGCAGCATCTATCCCGCCTGTCTCAAAAGCATCCTGATTGCCGAGACCAACTGGGCAAAGAATGATTCCGCACTCCTGGGCCAAAGCCAGACAGTTGCGGTAAAGCACCTCGTTCTGCCAAGCATACTGGTCGGGCTGGTTATTGTACCCCCAGTTCATTGTCAAGATAATAACGACATCGGGATTGGGGCAATTCTGACGAATGTAGTCAACCCATTTGTGGACTGCTTCACGAAACCATTCATAATTGGCACGGGGCAGACGGCTCTGCTCTTGGAGCACAATGTGGGTCCAGGGACGCGAACGCACCTTATATTTAGCGGTAAACTCGCCTTTGGCGTTAACCGAGTCCCCTTCTTCCCAGTGGCGTTTCAGCGTACGCCCAAGAAGGGTGTGCATCGTCCAATTGGCATCCTTTCCACGCTCGGCAGCAATACGGTCAAAAATCGAATCCTGCTTGTTTACATAGATAAGGCTGTTGTTGATTGACAAGACCTCGACATGCTTTGGGGCACATGGTGCCTTAATGATGTGGCACGGATAAGACAACGGACGCGCCAACACAGAGTCTTGTGCAGGCGAGTGTTGCATCTCCTGAGGAATTTGTGACTCGGGTTGTGCCATTAACGACACAGCCACCAAACAAAATGCCGACAACAACAAATACCTTTTCATATTAGTTTACTTTTTATTGCACTGCTTGCCGTCACATTTCTTGCCGTCCTTGCACTGCTTGCCGTCACATTTCTTGCCGTCCTTGCACTGCTTGCCGTCACATGCCTTCATGTTGTCGGGATGGTGCATAAT
>JAGHSV010000040.1 GCA_018065665.1 Candidatus Sodaliphilus aphodohippi | reverse complement strand
ACTCTGAAGCAGGCTTTTGATGAAATATTAAAAAGTTAATATTTGTAAAATATTCAAAATTTTAACGAAAAAGCAAAATTGATTCTAAATAAAAGAGAATTATTCGTAAATTTGCAATGCCAATTCTAAAGGTTCATTAGTAATAAATGTGTCCTTGGATTTAGGCGCATAGACATAAAAGGCGTACTGTACGCTTTGGTTTTGACGTTCCACGAATCTCGCAAATTCAGAACAATCTGTCAAAAACAAAGCAACGGAACGTCCTATGTAATGAGGTATATACCCGTCGTTGTAAGTGGCTATTCCAGTTACAACACCATTGGTTATACATACATTTGCGTGGGGCTTTCAGCGTTGCTCGTTTTGACGGATTGGGCAATGCGAGAGCCTCTGGAACGTGAAGCGAGTGACAACTTGGCTCCACGTTTTTATGTTTATGCTACAAAATAAAAACATAACATTGCTGCGGGAGCCAGGCTAATTTCTTAACTCAAAATGGAAGAGAACAAGAATTTGAAAATTTTAACCTGTGTTTTATTCTTTGTCTTTGCTGCAATTAGTTGTTGGGCAACTACCGAGTCGCTGCACATGCTGTTGCCAGGTTTGCCCATTGCCTTTTGCTGGGCTATGACCATTGGCTTTTTCTTCATTGCATCTTGGGGAACCAAGATGATAGCCGATAGCCTTAATCAGAACATTTATATGGAGAACCGCGGACTGACTCTTTGTGGCGGTATTATTATTGTCGTCGTATTCTGGCTGATTTGTAGTATGCCGACTAATACGCATACTTTCTTTTTCCGTAATTTGGTTGACCAAACAACAAATACCGAAATCAATACGACACAGAATTACCTTGCTCAAATTAAGGATGGCACAGTTACGGCAGAGAGGATTCAGGCAAAACAAGCCGAGGCGAAAAATAAGGTTGATATAAAACTTGGCGAACTGAAAGCTGAAATCGAGAATGATGCTAATCCTGGATTTGGACCCAAGGCAAAGGAAATTCTGCGAGATTTTGCTGATCTTCTTGATGTCGCCAAGATTGAACCCTTGACGTTTATTGGAACGAGCAAACAAGACCGTGAAAAACTATATGACGCTTACCGCCAAAAAATCTATTTGCTGTTAGATACAAAACTGAAAAATATTGCGGAGTCTATGACACCACCGAATGATAACTATCGCAAGGTGGCTGAGAAGGATTGGAAGAACCTCAATATCCTGAAGAAATCGATTGATGATGAGCAGCTCTCACTAACTGATGCCGATGATATAAAACTTGTTTGTGATAAAATCAACAATGGTTATTCAACAGTTAAGGGTTATCAGCAATATGTTAATTTCAATAACAAGGAGGACGAAGCAGCCTATACAGCTGACCGCCCCGAAACCAAGGTCAAACGGTTGTTGAGCGTGTTTGACGTATGGGCAGACTTTGTGACAGGGAAGATAGGAGGTCTAAGTTTTGTATTCTGGATTATCATCTCAATCCTTGTTGATGTTGCAGCATTTATCTGCTTTGATATTGCGTTTAAGAAAGAATCATAATAACATATATAATAAGATATAACTATGCCTATAGATTTAAATGAAGGCTTGGAACAGGAGCCAATTATAGACAACCCTATTGAGGAAGTGAATGAACTGGAAACAGAAACGGAGGTCTCGGCGCAGGGACTTAGTGTTGAAGAACAGAGCGACCCTAATAAGATTACTGTAACTGTAGCTGACCAACAGACACCCATCATCGTGCTGTTTGGACCGCCATCATGCGGTAAAACAATGACCTTGATTAGGATGACTCGATACCTAAGCAAACAGGGGTATCAAGTTGTACCTATTAGGACATTTAGACCGGCCAGCGATAGCCATTACAAGGCAATGTGTGATGGTTTTGATGAGATGATAAACTCAAACGATGCTGCTACAAGTACAAATCGAATCAGCTTTATGTTGGTTGAGGTAATAAGGAACGGAAGGCCGCTTTGCCAAATTCTCGAAGCACCGGGTGAGTATTATTTTGACCCTGCTAATCCCAATCGGCAGTTCCCGGTTTATGTCAATAAAATTATTGCATGTAATAATCGTAAGATTTGGACGATTTTTGTCGAGCCGGATTGGAGCGACCCAGCACCCCGCCAGAATTATGTCACTAAAATCAATCGCTTAAAAAGTAAAATGAGGACTTCTGACAAAACCATCTTCATTTACAATAAAATTGATTTGACTCCACTTGTCATTAGTCCTGGACATGTTTATATGAATGAAGCGTTAAAAAGTGTCAACAATCTATATCCAAATATCTTTACGCCCTTCAAAAATCAAAATCCAATTACCAAGATATTCAAAAAGTATAATTGTGATTTTGTACCGTTCCAAACAGGTGAATTTAACGAATCGACCGATGGAACTACCTATGTTGAAGGTCCCGATGAGTACCCGAAAATGTTATGGAATAAATGGCTTAAACTAATACAGGGATAATTATGGCACTTACAATTAATCTTTTTGTCCATGGAGTACCCATGGGACAGAAAATTTGGGGTTGCACTGGCGACGACCTAAAGTATATTGAGACATTTTACGGACCGTCTTACAAGACTGCAGAGCAAATGATTGTCGAAGCCAAGAGTCTTGGGGGTAGCACCAATTGCTACTATACATATATCAAGAGTCAAAATGTGTTGGCTTCAGACGGACGAGCAGGGGCATATATCGCCTTAACGCTGAAAATAAACATGTATTATACCGATGTTGTAAATATGTACAACGTCCTCAAAGCCGCGTTTGACAAGATGCTTGTGGGGTCGGTGGTGAAGACGCAGGGTGATAACACCAAATTCTGCATTCAGGATTTCAAACAGGTTGATTCCCAGCTAAAGGAAATCGAGCAAGCGGTGGTGGATTATCTAATGAAATTCTCAGATAATAACGACCTGTGCTCTTTAAGTGGAATAGCAGCTAACGGCAATATGGCGGCAGAGTGTATAAATATTCTCGAGAGTGATGTGAATAAATGTTTGCAACTGATGAAACGTAGCGGAAAGCTGGCAGTTTCTAACTTATTCCCAACATCTCAGGTCAAAACTGTACTGGCGCAGAAGGAAACCGAAATACAGAACCTCAAGACTCAGTGCCAAACACAAATCGACACAGTTAACCAGCAGAAACAAGTGGAGGTTCAAGGTCTGAAACAGCAACTCAATCAAGCCGATGCTAATACAAAGCGCCAACTCGATGCTCTGAATAAAAAGTATGCGGAAGAACTTGAAAGATTGAGGCATAGAAGTCCTGTACCACCTGTTGGCGAAATAAGGACTGATGGACCTTATAACTATTATTCATCAAAAAGAAAATCAGGACTTTCATATAGACTTATTGCCACTTTTGTCAATACCATTTTACTGCTGATAATAATATTAATGCTGCTCTTTATGCGTCCGGGTAAAAATAAATCTCAAAGTGACGAGATACCTTGGGCTGAAACTGTAGAAACTGATAATGCTGTACGTTCTAATTCGATTGTCAAAACAGAAGTGGCAGCTTCGAAGCAAATACAGTCAAATCCAGCAAATAGTACAAATAACGATACAACAAAAATCAAAAAATAGTCGATGGTAAAGAAGTTTTTGCTGCTCGGATTAACCACTCTGGTAGTGTTGTGTTCCTGTGGTGATGACAAGAAAAAGAAACCTGTCTTTGAGGACGAAGCAGGTAGCAGCGAGGTTGTTGAAAATGAAACGGACAATTTTGACTCTGTTCCTACGCTGCCTTCATATCAGGAAATGGAAGGAAATATTGTCTCGGTGCCTTATCGTGAGGAGAATGGAATCAAAATGGTTCCTGTATCAATTAATGGCTTTGGGTTTGAAATGATTTTTGATACTGGTTGTTCGGGTACTTTGATTTCGGTTGCCGAAGCTCGATATCTGTATGAAAAAGGTTATTTGACCGAAAACGATTTTATAGGGATGGCAAAGTCTCAGATTGCTGACGGCAGTATTGTAGAAGACATGGTCATTAACTTGAAGGAAGTTGTTATTGGTGGTCAAATCGTATGCAAAGATGTGTCAGCCACTGTCTCGAGTAACAGTAATGCACCATTGTTGTTGGGTAATGAAATTATTGACCGTGCTGCAGCATTTTCGATTGATACCGAAAATAAGACAATAAATTTTAAACTCAGATATTAATAACTATGAATGTTGAGGTTTATACTTTCGGGCTCTTTGCAAACGGCTATTCCCAATTTCCAAGCGATTATACCGAGCCCATTTTAAAAAAGTTCTTTGAGCATGCAAAAGCACCAACGCAGATAGCCATTAGGCGTGAGGGCAATATCATGTACTATGGATATATCCGTAAACTTGATGACGGGTGTAGTATTGGTATATGTGCAGCCATGAACGGCTCGATGCTACAGAGTGTAAACTCGCTTTTTAAGATGTTTGAGAACGTCTTTACCGGTCTTGTTTCAAAAGGTGATTTGGTGAAGTTCAACGAGCAGGGCAACATCGTTGCAGGCGTGAACCAGCTAAGTCTTAATGGAGATGAGGTGGCTCAGCTTGCCGATAGTCTGCGTGTTCTGTTTGAACGGCAGAAAAGCGTTGCTTTGCCATCTGAGAATTATGGTATTTCGAAAGATTCGGTCAAGGATTTCGTTATTGGTGAAAGTGATAATGACGAAATAGTTTCGGCTTCAGTCAAGTATGGTTATACCTATATTTACAAGAATGACAAGTTTGACACCCCCCAGCTAAGCGGATATAGGACTGTGGTAACGGACCTTTCGAAGGATAAGAAGGCACTTGAAACCAAATGTAATGAACTTGCTGCCGAATTAGCTAAGGCTAAAGCTATGGGAAATCAGCAAAACGGCTATTCACATAAAGCGAAACTTTGGATAATCGGGTTGGCAATCTGTGCAATCTTTGTTGTAGTATGTATTCTGTTGAGTATTTCAAGTGTTAATCACTATCAGGAGTATAAAACATCACCTGGAGGAGGATATATTGACTCCGCAGTCGCAGTAGTGGACTCCGCAGCCGCAGTCGCGCCAGAAGAAGCACCAGATTATGATTATGAAATTGCTGATGAAGCAACCACTTATGTTGTTGTAAACGGTCATCATGTAAGGCTTCGATGGGGCCCATCCTTAAATGATCCAATCTATTCAAATAGTCACGGTCATGCCATTTACCCCCATAAAGGTGAAAAACTCATCTATTTGGGAACAGATATTGATTTTTACAGAGTGCTGTATGATGGTAATGAATTGTATATTTCAAGTGACTATTCTTACATCGAATGACCATTATTAATGTTTTGTTTGTGGGCCGTGGTGGTCAGATGGTGACGCGGGCGAATGGAGGCTCGGTGACGTCACAGAGGTCGCCTGCGAGGAATTTATAGTGACCGGCAACGGCTATCATGGCGGCGTTGTCGGTGGTGAAGGTGCGTTTGGGGATGAATGCAGTGAGGCGATGCCGGCGTGCGTAGTCCTCAACAGCAGCGCGCACTCCCGAGTTGGCCGAGACGCCTCCGCCGATGGCGATGGTCTTGATGCCGGTGTCCTTGATGGCCTTTGAGAATTTGTCCATGAGGATGTCGATGATGGTCTTCTGCAGCGAAGCGGCCAGGTCGGCTTTTTTTTCCTCGATGAAGTTAGGGTTGACCTTGAGTTCGTCGCGCAGTGTGTAGAGGAATGATGTCTTCAATCCGCTGAAACTGTAGTCATAGCCTGCTATGTGGGGCTTGGCGAACTTGAATCGGCCGGTGTCACCCTCGGCTGCCAACCGGTCAATGACGGGACCGCCGGGATAGGGGAGTCCCATGACCTTGGCGCACTTGTCGAATGCCTCGCCGGCAGCGTCGTCTATGGTTTTCCCCAATATTTCCATGCTTGTGGGCGAGTCAACGCGTATAATCTGTGAGTTACCGCCCGAGATGAGCAGGCACAGGTAGGGGAAACCGGGTGTGACGGTGTTCTCGTCTTCTTTGATGAAGTGGGCGAGGACGTGTCCGTGCAGGTGGTTGACATCGACCAGCGGAATGTTGAGTGCCAGCGACAGCCCCTTGGCGAACGATGTGCCGACGTGTAACGATCCGGGCAGTCCGGGGCCGCGCGTGAAGGCGATGGCATCAATGTCCTTGCGGTCGATGCCTGCCTGACGAATCGCCTCGCTCACCACAGGCACGATGTTCTGCTGGTGGGCGCGTGATGCCAGTTCGGGCACGACACCGCCGTATGCCTCGTGAACACGTTGGCTGGCAATGACGTTTGACCTTAGTACGCAGTCGGTGATGATGGCTGCCGAGGTGTCGTCGCATGACGACTCGATTCCTAATATTGTTGTACTCATTTCTTGTTGTTTTCTAAAATCTGAACCCCGCCGTAAAGGTGAAGTCATTAATCTGGTTATACATTGTGTACTTCTTGCAGCGGTAGGTGTATCCGTTGAAAAATCCGTGGAAACCATAGAAGAACCGTCCGCAGTGGCGTACAAGTGCCAGTCTGCCGCGCAGGTTGGCGGTCATGATGGTGTGCGAGCCGTTGATTGTGTCCGATTTGCCACGTTTGATGCCCAACGATGGTGTGACGGTGACGTTGAACAGCCAGTTGTGGTGGAACACCCAGTTGTAGCCATATCCGACATTGATGGCATAGTCACGGTAGCACGATTCATAGCGGTTGTAGTTGTCGGGCATGTACTGGCGCATGGACTCGGGCAACTGCGACGCGTCAAAGTCGATGTCCTGGTCGCTGTATTGGAAACCGAGGATAAAGGTGCCGGCACTCTTTCGTTGTATCTTGGAGAAGCAGTAGGCTGCGGCGTGGGCATACTTGCGGTTGTTGAAGAAGTAGAAGGCATCAAGCCCCCAGGTGGTTCGCTCCAGTCCATAGAATTTCTCCTTAATCATCTTGGTGTGGCGGTCTCCAAAGCGGTTGATGTATGTTGCCCCGTCGTTTCGGTTGTAGTACAGTTCGGCCGAGATGCGGCTGCAGGTGAACGAGAATTTGGTCTGTTGATGCCTTGACTCGTCGCCCGAGAAGAGTCGCCCGATGTCGGGCATGTATTCAACCCCGACTGCCATGAACGATACTCTCAGTCCGGTGTTGAGGGCCGGATTTGAGTTGATGAGAACATGCAGGTCAGGGTCCTTGAAGTCGCTGCTGTAGGTGTCAAACCAGCAGTCGGCTTTTGCCATGACCTTCCAGTTGGTGCCGGGGCTGACGACATAGGTGCTGTCGTAGGAGTTGAACAGCTTGTCGCCCCACCGGTAGGTCTTGAGGCACAAGTCCATGAACTTGGGATATACGATGGTGGTGTCGTATGGGTCAAACTTTCCCATCAATAACGCTTGTTTCCAGTAACTGGGGTCATCTTTGGCAACCGGTGCAACCGAGTCGGCCAACTCATATATCTGTTTGAGTGCGCTGATTTGCTCACGCGGAGACTGGGCTGCCATGTTTTGTATAATGGCGGCAACCAGCGCAACTATGATAATGAGTCGTGATTTCATTGTCGTTATCGTGAGATTATTGTGGAATCTTTTTTGATTGAGTCGGTCTTGAACGGTTTGAGTTTCAGTTTGCCGTATTTGATGATGTTTCCGGGTTTGTCAAACTCGTGTTTCCATACGATGCCGACACCCTGGGTGGTGAGGGCGTTCCTGACATAGTAGTTCTGGTCGTTGAAGTGGTTGTATGCCTTCAGTCGCAGTGAACCCTTGGCATTCAACAGATACTCGATGTCAAAGTCACCGATGAAGTTGCTGTTGCTGTTATTGTAGGCGTTATCGCGGTATCCGAAGTTGCCGTTGAACAGCAGGCGGTTGTTGAGCAGCTGGCTCGTTAGTGCCACGTCAACCTCGACATCGCTGAAGTCACCCTTGTTGCTGCGGAAGTTGGGTGCGATGCTCCACTTGTCGCTCATTTTGCCCAGGATGCTCGACAATTGTGACGAGATGGTTGATGATGCCATCGATGTCAGTTCGTTGTTGGTGTTGGTGGCATTCATGTAGTCGGGCGTGTAGAAACGATTGAGCACCAACAGATACAGGATTTGCTGGCTCATCATCTCATCGGTGCTGATGATACTCTTGACCTTGCGATAGGCATCGGTCGTCAGCGTGGGGAATTCAAGGTCAAACGAGATTGCTGGTTGGCTGATGATGCCCTTGGCGCGCAGCAAGGCGTTGACGGGGACATTTGAGCGCTTAATCTCGTTGTCGGTCACGAAACTCTCGTCCAAGTCTTTGAGATTGGCGTTGAGCGAATAGACAGCCTCGATGTCGAGCATGGCGGCATAGGGGTCGCCCTGGAAACTGATGCTGCTGCCGTCGCGGATGGTGAAGTCCTTGACGATGATGTCCTGCAGTGTGAAGTTGTAATTGCCTTTCTCGAGGGTGTACTTGCCAAACATGGTCATCTCATCGTTATTATTATATGTGAGACGCAGGTTACCGTGTCCGGTTGCCTTAATCTGGTCACCACCGACGGGATCCATTACAACAACCACCTGGGCATCGGGGGTGATGTCGCCTTGCAGGTCAATGAAGTATTGGGTTGGCGGTCCTTCAACCTCTTGGGCTGCCTTGGCAGTGAGTTGACGCACAATCTCGGGGACGGTATCGGTCTCTACCGGTGGCACAATGGCGTCGGTGCGGTTGCGGTCACGGAATGTGATGAACTTGTAGTCATAGGCCTCTTCGGCGTCACTGAGCACAAAGGTGAACTTGGACTTGGGTGCCGAAGTCATATTGACCTTGATATCTACAATACCGGGTTCACCGGTGACAAATGCCGCTCCGTTGCCGTATATCTGACCATACCAGATGGGATTGATGCTGGGGTTTGTGTCGTAACACAGCAAGTTCTTTGCACCGGTCACGGCAAAGTTGAACGACGGACTGTGGAAACTGTCGTGGCGTAGCCATCCTGTCATGCTGGCAGTGTTGCCCTCGCGGTCGTGGATTTTGACATCGTTGAAGGTGATGAGGTTGGGTTTCATGTGGACCGAGTCGCCACGGCAAGTGTAATAGACATTGGTATAGTCGAGTTTGAAACGCAGACTGTCGGCCTTTACATCTCCATACAGGTTGATGGTGTGGAAATTGCCCAGCAGGACTGCTTTGCCCGACACTTCGCCCTGTACATCACTGGTGAACGCTGCCATATATGGCTTAAGGAAACCGACATTTGCATGGTCACAGTTGAATGTGAGGTGCAGCGAGTCGTCACCGGCAAATATGGCACCGTCAATAACAGATGTCTTGCCGTTGGACTGGCTCAGGTTTGCTCTGAGTGACACGGCCTTCTCATCGTTCAGCCAGTGGCTCTCGATGTCGGCATCGCCCATTAATGCGTTGTTGTAACTGAGTTTGTCAACGTGCAGTTGGGGCGTGTACATCGTCGGTGTCTTTGAGAACAGGTTGCTCGCATAGAACTTGCCGGTTGCACGTCCGCCAAAGCTGACGTGGTTGATGTTCAATGTCTCGAATACATAGTCGAGACTTACATTGTTGAGTTCAAGACACAGGTTGTCGTTGGGGTTCTTGGAGGCAAACCCGTTGATTTTGATATATTGTTTTGCATTGTGTCCCTGAATGTTATTGACGGTGACACGACCGTTGGCAACTTCGACCGTAGCCGGCTCGACTTGCCATGCTGTGTCGTTGAATACCATCTGGGTGGGGTTGACATTGATTAATGCCTTGATTGATTTGTCCTCACAGCGGTCGAGCATGGCCGAGATATTCAGGTCTCCGTGGAAGTCCTGTTCACGCAGCACCTTCCAACCCACATTGGCGTCAAGGTGGTCGTTGATGCCGGCAGCGTCGATGTTGACCGACATCTTGCCCTGTTTCAGCGGAAGCAATGTCTTGGCATTCAGCGCAACGCTGCCGTTGTCGGGATTGTTCTTGGCGGTGAGGCATGTGCCCTCTATCAGTTTCTTGCCGCTAAGTATGTATGGGGCGTTAACATTGATGTTGAACGTGTTGTCGTTGTCGTTGATTAAACCGTTGACGGTAGTTTTGTAGATGAACTTGACAGGCAGGTGCAGATGGGCTTGCATGTCCTCGTCGGGGTCTATTGTGAAATTGAAATGGATATCGTTGTTCACCCCTTTGCGCTTTACGGGGTCATACTTGAAGAACTTGGGGAATGCTTTTGCCAACATGTTGCGTACCGACGGAATCAGCGTTTCAAAGTCATATCTGCCGGTGATGCTTCCGTTGACAAAGTCGCTTGAGATGTCAATGCTTTGGGGGGTGCTTGAGTTGCTGGCGTCAATGCTGATATGGCTTAATTTGACGTCACCGTATTTTGAGTCGCTGTACTTGATGTCGCTGGCGTCAATAGTGCCGGTTATGTTGCTCAGGTTGTTGCCCGATAGGGTTGTGCTCAGTGCTATCGACACTTTTGCGTCGGGGACGTTCTTGATAATTCCCAGTCTCGACAGATTGATGTTCTGAGCTATCAAGTTCAAGTCAAGACTGGAGTTTGCACCGGCCAGTCGTGCATTGCCGTCAAGGTTGAGTGACTGCGAGGCATCGTCCATTACCAGTTTACCGTTCAGGGTATCACCTTTTTTGTTGATATCAGCTTTGATGTTGTTGTATGCGATGCCTTTGAAGTCGATATGCGGAATGACTGCATTGAGTTGGCAATCCTCGAGTTTGTTGTTGTTGAGTGTAGCGTCAAAGTCGGCATTGAACGACGCCATGCCCAGCAAGTCTGTTTTGTCGAGTATTGTTCCCAGTTGCAGCCGTTCGGCATTCATTTTGCCTTTGAGTTTGATGGTTGATGACGCTTTGGCGTACTCACCGTCAATATTGACATTGCCCAATCCCGTCGTGAATTTGCCGTTCAGTTTGATGTCGTTCTTTGTGCCTTGTGCCTTTGCGTCAATGTCAATGTTATTGCATTTTGCCAGTATCGACGAGGCCTTGGCTGGCAGGCTTGTGAATATCGATGCTGTTTTTATCACATCTGCGGCTTTGGCATGCAGTATCAGTTTTTGCACGTCAAAGAATATGTCATTCTTGGACTTGGAATATGTCGCATGGTTAAGATTCAGCTTGAACAGATCGTCGTAGGACCTTACCGACAGTGACGGTATGGTTGCCGACTGCATAGTGCCGTTTACCGAGCCAGCAATTTCAAACTGCCTGTTAAGGTTACCCAACTTGGGCTCGAATGCTTTGAAATCTATAGGATTGATGCTGCTGCTTGACAGGGCCAGGCTAAGCGGTTTGGACTTGATTTCCTTGGGCAGCTCTTTTAACGAGGTATAGTCCAGATAGATGTCGTTGACGGCCAATACCGAGTTTGGAAGTTCTAACTTGATGTCGGTGAGTGATGTCTGGGTTTGGGTAATAACGGCATGTGTCGCAAAGTTTTTGAGACACAATCCGCTTGATTCATGCATGGCCAACCGCTTGATCTCAATGTCAAAGTCATCGTTATTGAGTTTTGGCAATGCTATGTCGGCCCTCAATCCGTTGACATGCAGGTGATTGACGTCAAATCGGTCGCCTTTGGGCTTTTCGCTTCGGACGTCATAACTGATTTCACTGTCGCGGATAACGACATTGAACGCCGTTATGTCAAACGGTTTGGGGGGCTGGTTGGGTTTGGGCTTGAATACATCAATAAGGAACTGCATGTTGGTGGGAGACTGTTTATCGGGCCGCCAGATGGTTCCTTTCAGTCCGATTATCTCGCCATAGGTAAAGACCAGCCGTTTGTTCTTGATGAGGTTGTATAGGCTCACGCCTGCACCCAGTGTCTTGACCGAGATGAGATGCCCTCCTTGCTGGTCGGGAATCTCAACATCGTTCAGCACCACCTCATTGAAGGGCATGATGCTGACGTCGCCAATGCTGACATTGGTGTGGAGGTATTTGCTTAATTCTACTTCGGCTTTCTCTTTGATTTTATTTTGGACGGCCGGAATCGATAGTGCCACATATGTCAATACAAAGGCTGCCACCACCGCAACCAATGCAGTCACGATGACGAACCTTACTCCTTTGTAACAACGTCGTGCAGCTGCCTTCATCTATTAAGGTTAGTCGGGAAGTTGTTTACATTGTTCATTCCACAAGTTGCCTGCCATGTCGCTTGGCATACGCCAGTCACCGCGGGGCGACAGCGAGACGTTGCCCACTTTGGGACCGTCGGGAAGACATGAACGCTTGAATTGCTGAACAAAGAACCTGCGCATGAATACGGTGAGCCATTTTTTGATGGTTGCGTTGTCGTATGTGCCTTTGAACGCTGTGCGTGCCAGGAAATAAATCTTGGCGGGGGCGTATCCGTGGCGAAGCATGTTGTACAGGAAGAAATCGTGGAGCTCATAGGGACCCACAAGGTCTTCGGTCATCTGGTTGATGCTGTCGCTGTCGCTCTTGTTTGTCAACTCGGGGCTGATGGGGGTGTGCAGCACGTCAAGCAGAGTCTCATGGATCACCATGCCTATGGGGTTTGATGTGCTGATTGTAGCGGCAAACCACATTACCAGATGCTTGGCCAATGTCTTGGGAATACTGCAGTTGACATTATACATCGACATGTGGTCGCCGTTGTATGTCGCCCAACCCAGTGCCAACTCCGACAGGTCACCGGTGCCCAGTACAAGTGCATTTACCTTGTTGGAATAGTCCATCAATATCTGTGTGCGTTCGCGTGCCTGACAGTTCTCATAGGTGACGTCTTGGGTGACTCCGTCGTGCCCGATATCGCTAAAGTGTTGCTTGACGGCATCGGCTATCGAGATTTCCTTGACGGTAATGCCAAGGGCCTCCATTAGCATCAGTGCATTCTTGTGCGTGCGGCTCGTGGTGCCAAAACCCGGCATGGTTATGCCGTAGATGCCTTTGCGGTCATACCCCATGCGGTCAAATGCACGCACGGCAACCATCAGGGCGAGTGTGGAGTCCAGTCCGCCCGAGATGCCGATGACAAGCGACTTGATGTGGGTGAACTCGAGACGGCGCATGAGTCCTTGTGTCTGTATGTTGACAATTTCTTCACAGCGTGAGTCCAGACGAGATGTCTCGGTCGGTACAAACGGGCTCTTGCGTATGATGCGCTCCAACTTTGTCTCCTCGTAGTTCAGCTTCTTGACGCTTACCGGTATGTGTATATAGTTGCGAGAGTGCTGCAGCAGGCTGTCGGTAAAACTGCCGTTGATGCGGCGTTCGTTCTCAAGGGCTTCGATGTCGATGTCGGCTATCGAGAGCTGTGGTTCGGTCACGAACCTCTTGGCTTCCTTGAGTATGACGCCGTTTTCCGAGATGATGGCGTTTCCGGCAAACACGAGGTCGGTGGTCGATTCGCCATAACCCGACGATGAGTATATGTATGCAGCGATGCTGTGGTCGCTCTGGTGCTTGATGAGGTCGACAAGGTAGTCGTGTTTGCCAACCAGTTCGTTGCTGGCCGACAAGTTTATGATGACATTGGCACCGTTGATGGCGGCAAGTGAACTGGGAGGGATGGGAACCCACAGGTCCTCGCAGATTTCCACTGCAAACTTCATGCTGCCGGCATCAAAGATAAAGTTGGTGCCCATGGGCACTTTGCGGCCGCAGACTTCAATCTCGCTGATGGTGGCGCGGGTGATATTGTCGCTTGTGAACCAACGCTTTTCGTAGAACTCCTTGTAGTTGGGTAGGTAGGTCTTTGGCACGGCCCACATTTTGTCGCCCTGCATGATGACCGCACAGTTGAACAGGTGCCCCTGATGGCGTAGTGGGGCGCCAACGGCAATGATGATGCCCAGTTCGCTGACCTCTTTTGATATGCGCTCAAGGGCCAGTTCGGTGTCGTTGAGGAGTGCCTCGTTGCCCAGCAGGTCTCCACAGGTATAGCCTGTGACAGACAACTCGGGGAACACAATCAGTTGGGCATGTCTCTCTGATGCCTGATGGATTATTTCAATGATATTCTCGGTGTTATAGTCAACATCACCGACATTTACGCGTGGCAATGCCGATGCTACACGTATAAACCCGTAATCGGTCTTTATTTTGGTATGCTGTATAGCCATATTCTCATATTATTATTTTTAACTTACAAAGTTACTCAAAAATTGCGAAACATTGCTCCTGCTTTTGGTGTTTTTTGCAAAAATGAATAAAGAAAATGAATTTTTTTCCAAAATCAATTATTGCTTGCACATTTTTTTGTAATTTTGAAATTTGATAGAAACTTTTGTGTATGCAAGCAATAATTCTGGCTGCCGGAATGGGGCGGCGACTGGGTGAGTTCACCCGAAATAACACCAAGTGTATGGTGCCGGTTAATGGCGTCAAACTGATTGACCGGCTCCTTGGCCAGTTATCGAGATTGGCACTTAACCGTGTTGTTATTGTTGTCGGGTATAAAGGGCAGGAACTTATCGATTATATTGGTGACCGTTACAAGGATAAGATTGCCATTGAGTTTGCCGAGAATCCTGTTTACGACAAGACCAACAATATCTACTCGTTGGCTATCGTGAAAGATAAGATGCAGGAAGACGACACGTTGCTTATCGAGAGTGACCTCATCTTTGAAGACAGTCTTTTTGACATGATTCTGGGCGACCCGTACCCCAATCTTGCACTTGTGGCCAAGTACGAGCCTTGGATGGACGGCACTATGGTGCGCATCGATTCCGATCGCAATATTGTCAACTTTGTTCCACGCAAGGCATTTAACTACAACGAGGTAGCCAATTATTACAAGACAGTCAACATCTACAAGTTCAGCCGCGAGTTCTCGTCCCAGGTCTATGTGCCGTTCCTTGATGCATACTGCAAGGTGATGGGCAATAACGAGTATTACGAGCAGGTGCTGCGCGTCATTACACTCCTCGACAAAGCGGGGTTCAAGGCGTTGCCTCTCGATGGGCAGAAGTGGTATGAGATTGACGATAAGCAGGATCTGGATATTGCCGAAGCTCTGTTTTCAGATCCCGAAACTTTGCTCAAAAAGTACTATACACGATATGGAGGCTTTTGGCGTTTCCCCCAGATGCTGGACTTCTGCTATCTTGTGAACCCATACTTCCGTCGTTCGAGGATTATCGATGAGCTTGAGTCCAACTTCCGCACCTTGTTGGGCGAGTATCCTTCGGGAATGAGAGTCAACACGTTGCTGGCCAGCAAGTGCTGGGGCGTAAGTGAGAATTATATCATTCCCGGCAATGGAGCCGCCGAGTTGATTAAGGCGCTTACCGAGAACATCGACGGCAAGGTGGGTGTTATTCGCCCGACGTTTGAGGAATATCCCAATCGGCTGGATGCCGATAGGGTGGTGGCCTATTTGCCCGATAACCGCGATTTCCGTTACGGTGTTGACGAACTGATTGATTTCTATGGCAAAAACCACGTCGATGTCTTGCTGTTGATTAACCCTGATAACCCATCGGGCAACTTTATTGCTATTGACGAGGTTTGCCGTCTTGCATCCTGGTGTGAGACAAACGGCATCCGTCTTGTCGTTGACGAGAGTTTTGTCGATTTCAGTGAACAGTGGGAGGTGTCGTCGTTGCTCAGTGACAACTATCTGGAGGCTTATCCCCACATGGTGGTGATGAAGTCCATTTCAAAAAGTTATGGTGTTCCGGGCCTGAGACTTGGCATTATGGCAAGTGCCGACACAGCACTGATTGCTAAGATGAAACAGCAAGTCAGCATTTGGAACATCAATTCGTTTGCCGAATTTTTCATGCAGATATACACCAAGTATGAGAAGGACTATCACAAGGCATGCAACAAGTTCCTTGAGGTGCGTGACCGTTTCGAGACGGAACTCAAGACCATACCGTTCCTGCATGTGATGCCGTCACAGGCCAACTTCTTCCTGTGTGAGGTGAAGGCCCCCTTTACTGCCAACTCGCTCGCGCTGGAGTTGCTGAAGAACCACAACATACTCATCAGTTCGTGCAGCAATAAGAAAGGTATCGAACCAAACAAGTATATACGTCTCGCCGTCCGTGACGAGGCCGACAACAAACGACTTGTTGACGCATTGAAACAACTGGATAAGTGACTATGATGACGAAGGTTTGTATTTGTGGCGGGGGGGCCTTGGGACATGTGTGTGCGGCTGTGCTCGCGTCGCACGATGACGTTGAGGTTAATGTGTTGACACAGCGTCCCGAGTGTTGGTCCGACACCATAGTGGCAACCGATAATGACGGGAAAGCCTATACGGGTCATCTCAATGTTGTGAGCAGTGACCCGTCTGCCGCTACCGATGGGTGTAGCATGGTGTTTCTTTGTCTGCCTGGTTATGCTATCGAAACGACTCTTGAAAAAATTCGGCCATACTTGTCTGGCAAGGTTGTCGGGTCTGTCGTGTGCAGCACAGGGTTTTTCTTTGCAGCGCACAAAGTTTTAGGGACAGATGCCGCTTTATTTGGTTTTCAACGAGTTCCATATATTGCCCGCACAACGTGCTACGGCGTTTCGGCCCGTTTGCTCGGATATAAATCCAAACTGTTTATCGCAACCGAGAATATCAATGACACCGATGGGTTTGTCTCTCTTGTAGAGAAATTGTGGATGACTCCTGTTTGTTTGCTCAACTCTTATTTTGATGTCTCGTTGACAAACAGCAATCCGATTCTTCATACCGGTCGGCTCTACTCTATGTGGCACGATTGGGATGGTGCCGCCTGTGATCACAATATTCTGTTCTATCATGAATGGACCCTTGAGGCGAGCAGGTTGCTGCTTGAGATGGATGCCGAGTTCATGAAACTGGTAGCGGTTTTGCCGGTCACCAAAGGTGCAATACCTTCACTCCTTGAATACTATGAATGTCATGATGCCGAGAGTCTTACGGCTAAAATCCGGAGTATCGAGGCATTTAAGGTTATTACTTCTCCGATGACGCAGGTTGGAGATGGTTGGATTCCTGATTTCGGGAGTCGATATTTTACCGAGGATTTCCCCTACGGTTTGAGATTTATTGTTGAGTTGTGTCACGAACATGGTGTTCCGGCTCCTACTTTGAATAGGGTTTATGAGTGGGGCATCTCTAAAATTGCCGAAAGGAATGGGTGACGGGTTTCTGCATAAGGCTTTGAACTACATGTACCTCCATGCGTGGAAGTACCGTGCAACCGAGAGGGCTCACCGTAGGTTGGTGGCTTCGCTTGCCGGAACCGATCACGTTAACGTGACGTTCATCGCCATGAACGTGGCCATGTGGCGCTACCAGCGTCTGTATGAACTCATGAGCTGCGATAGCAGGTTTAATCCGTCAATCGTTTTGTCACCCTGCATTGATTATGATCGTGACCAGAGCATCAAGGAACTCAACAAGTTACGCGATTATTTCAACGAGCGGTCAACACCGTTTGTCGACTATAGGCTCGAAGACAACGAACCTCCCGTCAACATACGCGAGACGTTGCAGCCCGACATCCTGTTCTATCCGCAGCCATACGAGCATCTGCTCACACCCGAACATGACTGCACCGCTTTCTATGACAGGCTTATATCCTATTATCCATACGCATTTTGGTCATCAAAGG
>JAGHSV010000036.1 GCA_018065665.1 Candidatus Sodaliphilus aphodohippi | reverse complement strand
ATTTACTACTGGCAACACTGACGAGTGTGGGTTTGTGGTCATGTAATGACGATAATAAAATCACTAACGAAGACGAGGTGATTTATGGCACCAGCATGTCGAGCACACTTGTCACATCGTTTAGCCTTGTATCCAATGACAAAGTACTGGCCCATCTGGACTCTGTAAAGTTCACAATCGACCAGGATAACGCCATCATCTACAACCCCGATTCACTGCCCATGGGCACCGACGTGTCAAAAATAGTCACCAAGGTTGAATTCGGCTCGTCGGTCTATTCTGCCACCTATCTGGTACGTGGCGGGAAGTTGCAGAGCAACGACTCAATCCCCTATCACGACGCAGCAAAGGACACTGTCGATTTCACTGGCATAGTTAACCTGAAAGTCGTAGCCCAGAATGGCATCAACCAGAACACCTACCGTGTCAAGATAAACGTACACCAGACCAATCCTGACTCGATTCACTTTGCCGAGAGTTCACGTCGCGACCTTCCGTCAGATGGCGGCACGCCCGATGCAATGGGTATGGCCAACAAAGGCGGCACATTCTATTGCCTCACCCATGCAGGCAACTACACCATGTCAACGGCATCGACTCCCGCCGGTCAGTGGAACACGGTAACCGCAAACCTGCCGTTCACCCCGGTTCCCGAGTCAATGACAGCGACAGAGGACGCGCTGTATGTTCTTGCCGACAATGGCGGTTTATACAAATCAGAAGACGGAAACAGCTGGGAAGCCACCGGCGCAACATGGAGCGCGCTCATTGGAGCATACGGTAACTGCCTGCTTGGCATAGCAAACACAACCGACGGATATGTTTTTGACGAATACCCCCAGAGAGCGACATTCAAACCCACTGCCGTTCCGGCAGATTTCCCGGTTAGCGGTTTCTCGCAAATGGTTGTCTCGACCAACGACTGGGCAATCAACGATATGGGCACAATTGCCGGCGGCCGTCTCGCCAACGGCACTCTGACAAACGACATCTGGGGTTATGACGGTCAATCGTGGGCCAAGCTGAATTATAACACCAGTGACCTGCCTGCCATCGAAGGCGCCACCCTGTTTGGTTACTATGTGTATGAGACCAACAGCACAAACCTGGTGGTTACACGCAAACCCGTGTGGGTGCTTATGGGCGGACGCCTGTCAAACGGCACACTAAACCGCACCACATACATCACCAAGAACCAAGGCATCAGGTGGACCAAGGCCGGTTCGTCAATGAACATCCCGTCGTATATGCCATCGTTCACAGGTGCAAAGGCATTTGTGTGCACCGAGACATTCAAGGCCGCAAGGCAACGCATCAACAAACACCTCACCGAGTGGGACAGCCCGTATGTTTACATAGCAGGCGGACACGATGTCCAAGGTTATCAATTGAATAGTGTTTGGAAAGGGATTATCAACCGAATGCTCAGCAAACCTCTTTATTAACCACCACACAAGACAACAATGAACAGACTGATTGTCGCAATATCATTGATGTTCGCCCTACTTGGCACAGCAACATCACAAGCCCAGGAATACCGCTATGAGGTAGGTCCTACGCTTGGTGTCACTGGTTATCTGGGGGACGTGAACGACGGCAACATGTGGAGTCACCCCGGTATCACGGCCGGCGGCATATTCCGTTATATAATCAACAGCCGTTGGGCGGTAAAAGGCAACTTGTCCTATGCAAGCATCAGCGGCAACAGCAACAGTATCGAGAACAAATTCCCGGGCGATGCCCATTATGATTTCAAATCGAGCCTTGTTGACCTTGGCGGCCAGGTTGAATTCAACTTCCTTCATTTTGGCACCGGCCCCCGGTACAAGAACTACAAGAAAATCTCACCCTATATGGTGGCAGGCCTCGGAGCGGTAATGTCATCCACCTCGGGCAATACAAATTTCTCGCTCGCACTGCCGCTGGGTGTGGGTGTGAAGTATAAACTGAAAGAACGCCTGAACCTTGGTTTTGAATTCACAATGCGCAAGGAGTTCGGCGACAAGATAGACAACCTGAGCGACCTTTATGGCGTAAAGCACTCGTTTGCCAAGAACACCGACTGGTACTCGTTTGGAATGTTTACCGTAACTTATGAATTCAGCAAGCGCTGTGTCAAATGCCATTATGTTGAATGACCCCGACACGGTCTTGATAAGATAAATAATGTGAAAATGTCATTTATTGATAAAATAGATAAAAACAGGCTTCCGGAGCACGTCGCCATCATCATGGACGGCAATGGACGCTGGGCCAAGGAGAAAGGTCATGAACGCACCTTCGGTCACCAGAACGGTGTGACGGCAGTGCGCAACATCACCGAGACTGCCAGCAATTTGGGAATCAAATATCTCACTCTATATACATTCTCGACCGAGAACTGGAATCGTCCACAGGCCGAGGTTGATATGCTGATGAACCTGATTGTTGTGTCAATCGAACAGCAGACACCCGACCTGCTGAAACACAATATCAGGTTGACAACAATCGGCAACATGGAGCGTCTGCCGCAGTTTGCCCGCGAACGGCTCACCAAGTGCATGCGCGACACCGAGCACTGCACGGGTTTGGTCATGTGCTTAGCCATCAGTTACTCTGCCCGCTGGGAGATTGTTGAAGCCTGCCGCAAACTTGCTGTTAAAGTCCAAGAAGGGGCACTTAGTCCTGACGACATCAACGACGAGAGCATCTCCGCCAGTCTGACAACGTCAGATATGCCCGACCCGGACTTGTTGATCAGGACCGGAGGCGATATTCGCATCAGCAATTATCTCCTGTGGCAAATTGCATACAGCGAACTTTATTTTACCGATAAATACTGGCCCGACTTTGATGCCGAGGAATTTTATCGCGCCATCGTCGAATACCAGAACCGAGAACGCCGCTATGGCAAGACAAGTGAACAGGTAAACAATGAAAACAACGACTAATCATTACTTTATGCGACATAAATCAATCCTACTCATAGCCACATTGATTTTAGGATTCCTGAACGGGAATGCCCAAGAGACGACATCGGCGAATGACACAATCTATAATCCCAAGGTAGTGTTCACCGGGTCGCCGTCCAAGTACCAGATTGCCGGAATACGTGTTGAAGGTGTGGACAACTACGAGGATAACATCATCATCGGTTACTCGGGACTCACTATTGGACAACGCATTGAGATTCCCGGTGACGAACTGAAAGCGGCAGCCAAGAGGTTCTGGCGTCAGGGATTATTCTCACGCATCAAGATTAAAGTCGATAAAATCTGCCACGACCAGGCATGGCTTGCATTTGAACTGAGCCAGCAGCCCCGCATCTCAAAGGTCAACTACGTCGGGATGAAGGGAAACGAGAAGAAAGAACTCCAAGAACGCATGGGCATTGTTGCCGGCAACCAGATGACCCCGAATATTGCCAACCGAATCAAGCAGATTGTTGAAAAATACTATGCAGGAAAGGGGTTTGAAAAAGCAGTCTGCACCGTAAAGCAGACCGAGGACCTCAGCAACAAGAACGAAGTTATTGTTGACATCATCGCCGACAAAAACGAGAAAATCAAGGTGCATAAAATATACATCGAAGGTAACGAAGTCCTCAGCGACCGTAAGATCAAACGAACATTCAAGAAGACAAACGAGAAAAGCGACCTTCTCAAACTCTTCAGCCAGAAAAAATTTGTCCGTTCAGATTACAAAGACGACCTTCAGCGCCTGATTGACAAATACAACGAAAAAGGTTACCGTGACGCTACAATCGTGGCCGATAGCGTTGTCAACTACGACGACAAAACCGTTGACGTCCACATCACTGTAAACGAGGGAAAGAAGTACTACATCAACAGCATCAACTGGGTGGGCAACACCGTATATCCCACTTCACTGCTCGATAATGTGCTGGGCATCGAGAAGGGCGACGTATATAACCAGAAGCTGCTCAACAAACGTACACAGGAAGATGAAGACGCAATCGCCAATCTTTATATGAACAACGGTTACCTGTTCTACCAGCTCATTCCCGTTGAATCGAAAGTTGAAGGCGACAGCATTGACCTCGAGATGAGAATGTTTGAAGGCAAGCAAGCACGCATCAACAAGGTTGTCATCAACGGTAATGACCGCCTGTATGAAAAAGTGGTTCGCCGCGAACTCCGTATCCGCCCGGGCGAGTTGTTCTCCAAAAGCGACCTTGTGCGTTCTGCCCGCGAGATTGCACAATCGGGACATTTCGACCCCGAAAAGATGGACATACGCCCCGAGCCCAACGAGGAGAACGGTACCGTTGATATCATCCTGAACCTGGAGTCAAAAGCAAACGACCAGATTGAGTTCTCGGCCGGTTGGGGTCAGACTGGTATCCTTGGAAAACTGAGTCTCAAATTCACAAACTTCTCACTCAAGAACCTGTTCCATCCGTCTTCCTACAAGGGCATTATCCCGCAAGGTGACGGCCAGACATTCAACATCAGCGTGCAGACCAATGCAAAATACTATCAAGCATACAGTCTGTCGTTCCTTGACCCGTGGTTTGGCGGCAAACGCCCCAACTCACTGTCGATTTCGGCTTTCTACAGCCGCCAGACCGGTATCAACTCATCGTACTACAACAGTCAGTACAGCAACTACCTGAACAACTACTATATGAACAACATGTATGGTGGTTATGGGTCATACTACGGTTACAACAACTACTACAACGGTTATGGCAACACTTACTACGAAAACGCATACGACCCCAGCAAATATCTGCAGATGGCAGGTGTTACTGTTGGGTTTGGTAAGCGTCTGAAGTGGCCCGATGACTATTTCACCCTGACCGCCGACCTCAGCTATCAGGTATATAGCCTCAAGAACTGGGAATACCTTTATTATATGAACAACGGTACGTCAAACTCAATCGTGCTCGGTTTCACCCTTGCCCGTAACAGTATCGACAACCCGCTGTACACCCGTAAGGGCAGTTCGTTCTCGCTGAGTTTCCACGCCACTCCTCCGGCAAGCCTGTTTGGAAAGAAGAACTGGAAACTGCTTAGCGAGACCAACACCGATGCCGCCAAAAAAGAACTTTATCACTGGATTGAATACTGGAAACTCAAGTTCCAAGCCCGCACATACACTCCGCTCAACAACAGCGAACGCTGGACAGTCGTGCTGATGACCCGTGCCGACATTGGTCTGCTGGGAAGTTGGAACAAGCATCTGAGATCACCGTTCGAGACATTCTATGTCGGCGGTGACGGTATGTCGGGAAGTTACACCTATGCTACCGAGACCATTGCCCTGCGTGGTTATGAAAACGGTGCATTCACACCCTACGGATATGACGGTTATGCTTATGACCGCTTCGTCGCCGAACTTCACGTGCCATTGATGCTGTCAACCAGTGCCACAATTTATCCGCTGCTGTTTGTCGAGGCAGGTAACGCATGGACAAGTGTCAAGAACTTCAATCCGTTTGACATGAAGCGTTCGGCCGGTGCAGGTGTCCGCATCTTCCTGCCAATGGTCGGTATGATGGGACTTGACTGGGGTTATGGTTTTGATAAGGTATTTGGCAAGAAAGGCGGAAGCAACTTCCACTTCATTCTTGGCCAGGAATTCTAAAAGTTTTATACAGCCTCTTAAACTTTACAGAGACTGCATAGTCTAAAAAAAGACAAAATAAAAAAATTAGATATTATGAAGAAAATTATTTTAGCATTAGTAGCCGTTGCAGCCACCTCATTTGGTGCATCGGCACAGAAATTTGCCCTTGTTGATATGGAGTATATTCTCAAGAATATCCCCGCCTACGAGATGGCAAACGAGCAGCTCAACCAACAGTCACAACGCTGGCAACGCGAGGTTGACGAGTTAAAGAAGGAGTCAGACGCCATGTATAAGAACTATCAGAGCGACATGGTATTCCTTACCGACGAGCAAAAAAAGAAAAAAGAAAGTGAAATCGTAGCCAAGGAAAAAGAAGCAACCCAGTTGCAGTACAAGTACTTTGGTCCCCAGGGCGAACTGTTCAAGAAACGCCAGTCGCTGATTAAGCCCATTCAGGACGACATCTACAATGCCGTCAAGAAGGTGAGCGAGGAACGCGGTTTCCAGGCAATTTTTGACCGTGCAAGTTCACAGAGCATCATCTTTGCTTCGCCCCGCATCGATGTCAGCAACGAAGTACTCTCCAAACTTGGATACTCAAAGTGATAATTAATTAAATAAATAATAACATTAATTCCTTTAAAACAATGTTCAAAAAACTGTTACTGGCTGTTCTCGTAGCAGCTCCCCTTTGCATGAACGCTCAGAAGTTTGGCGTTATCAACACTTTAGAAATCTTCAACGTAATGCCCGAGAAGGCTACTGCCGAGAGCACCCTCAAAACGGCTGCCGAGAAATATGAAACCGAGTTGAAGAACCTTCAGAACGCTTTCCAGAAAAAGGCACAGGAATATGAGACATCTGACAAAGATGACACTCCGCAAGCAATCAAAGATCGTCACATGCAGGAACTTCAGGAAGAATACCAGAAGATTCAGAACTTCAACCAGACAGCATCTCAGGACCTTCAGAAGCAGCAGGACCAACTGCTGGCTCCCATCCAGACTAAACTGCAGAACGCAATTCAGGCTGTAGGTGCCGAGGGTGGTTATACATTCATCTATGACCTCTCCACTCCTTCTATCATTTATCACGGCACAGGGGCCGAAGACCTCACCGCCAAGGTAAAGGCAAAACTGGGCATTAAGTAAGAAACAAGACGATAACTCAGATAAAAATCCCTGAATATGCATTTATTCGGGGATTTTTGTATGTAGTTAGAAAAACAATTGCTAACTTTGTCAAGTAATTAACATAACGATTAAAATTCAACAAAATATGAAAAGATTTCTCATTGCCACATTGGTACTGCTGCCTCTCACCCTTGCAGCACAAATCAAAATTGCAGTAGTCAACTCACTTGAAGTGTTCAACGCAATGCCCGAAAAGATTGAAGCAGAAAAAAGTCTGCAGAATCACAGCAAACAGTTGCAACAGGAGTATCTGAAACTCCAAGACGAATTTAACAAGAAATTTGCTGACTACCAAGCCGTAGCAAACGACAAGGACATTGCCGAGACCATCAGGGAACGTCGTCTGCAGGAGTTAAACACCGAGGATAAGAAAATCCAGGACTTCCAGAAATCGGCCACAGCCGAGATTGACAAAGAACGCACTCGACTGATGGAGCCCATCAACGAGAAAATACAGACTGCCATAGAATCAGTTGGAGAAACTGAGGGCTGCGCAATAGTCTTTGATACAGCAAAAACCCCGGTCGCCCATACCGGTCCATACAACGAGGACATTAACCCTAAGGTTAAAGCGCATCTCGGTTTATAAACCGTAGATTGATGATTAACCTGGACATAAACAACTACGCCAACAAGGACTTCAAACGCTTTGTTGATGACAACTTGCACGTCGATGCCAAGACGCTCGCCCTGAAATGGGCAGGAAAAGAATATCATGGCATCGACGTGCGGTTTGCCATTACACAAGTTGCCTGTCTTGAAAAAATCAGGAACAAACTACCTGAAATTTATAACAACCGTGATTTTCTGTTTGCCCGGACACTGGCAGCCGAGCAGTGTACTGCCCAACAGATTGCCATGTTTCACGGTTCGCTGTTCGGTCCCGAGGACAATGTATTGGACTTGACTTGCGGTTTGGGCATTGATACTCTCTGTATCGCTCATAACGGTGCCAAAGTCACAACTATAGACATTGACCAACTAAACGCCCAAGTGGCTGCAGTTAATTTCAGATGCGAACCAAACATCACTGTACTGAATGATGACTCAACACAGTATATAAAATCATGCGACACCCAGCACACAGCAGTGTTTATAGATCCCGCACGCCGTGACCAGGGAGGGGCACGAGTTTATGGGCTTAGAGACTGCTCACCCGATGTCCTGGGTATGCTTGAAGACATAAAACGGATTGCTCCGTTGCTCTACATCAAAATGTCGCCAATGCTCGACATTTCCCAAATCCTCAATGAGATGCCATACCCTGTTGCAGACATCTGGGTAACAAGTATTGACGGAGATTGTAAGGAGATTTTTGCAAAAGTTCTACTGGACAAGCAACTATCAGACAAATCCACAACAAGACTGCATGCCATGACTATCACCGAAGGCGATGTCTGTGAAATCTCTACATCCATTGACGATAGTTCCAGCTCACCTCTAATTACAGACCCGTCAATTACCGGGAAATATCTTTGCGCGCCTGACTCCGCCATTATTAAGGCAAGACTCTTTGCACCGCTATGCGACAAATTCGGGCTCAGGAAACTTGCCGAAAACACACATTTGTTTGTCGCAGACAAGAAGCCTGACAGTTTTGCCGGACGGGTGTTCCACGTTGACAACGTGGTTGAATTTCACTCCAAAGAAATCAAACGCATCGCAGCAATGAAACTGAAGGCCAACGTAGCAGCCCGCAACTTCCCGCTCACGTCAACTCAATTACAGCAACGGCTACGCATTAAAGACGGCGGAGAGACCTACCTGTTCGGTGCCACAATCCAATCCAACCCCTACATCATTTTCTGCTCCAAAGCCTGATGCCGTGCATTATTATCGATTGATGTAGTTCCACGTAACCTGATCGGTAGTACCGTTGTCGCTGACAACCATAAAGGTGTCTCTGTCGCCATTGGGTTCCAATGGTTTGAATTTCCATATCACGCCAGTATTCTCACCCGTCGAGTTCATCGTCTCGACAGCCTCGCCGTTGCGATACAGCGTCAGACTCTTGGCATTGCTGTATACTGTAATCTTTACCGGTTTGCCCGACGGCAAGTGCGTCATGCGCCGGCTGGTGATATAAACAGTGGTTTCCTTGTGGTTCCATGCTGCTTTGTAGAGATAGAAGACATCCTTCTTGACCTTGCGGTCACGGGTAACAAGCCCCTTGTCGTTGGTGTACTTGCGTGCTGGATTGTCGGTGAAACTGACACCGTCGGGCGAATCGACATATCCTTCCTGACGCGCTGCAACGGCAAAATCAAACAACACCCATGCCGTAGTAAAGTTAAGGTAAGGCAATGCGGCGATTTGCTGCAAGTGGCTCTCGTGTATCCAGTTGCCATACTCCTCATAGTGACGGGTATCGTCGTCACGGTCAAGCATGAGGGTAGTATCGGTCGTATGGCAGAAAGGGTTGACGCCCGCTCCATATTCCGATATGTTGCAGATCGAGGCACACTTTTTGCCATGCAGTTTCTTGACTTCGTCGGTAAAATGCCCTGGGTCGCCATACCGCTGGTACCAGCCGTTATACAGGTTCTCCGACACATAGTCGACCTCAAAACTGTCGGCCCACTTGGCGTGATGCAGTCGGCTGTCGTCTGAGAATCCTACCTTGCGATAAGGGTCAAGGCGTTTGGCATAGTGATATATGTCGTTAGTCTCTTTCAGCACTCGCTCCGCGTCAAACTTGCCCTGAAACTCAGGTTTGTTGCCCCAACTGTTTAGTTCGTTCCAGATTCCCCAGAACACGATGGACGGATGATTGTAAAGGTTAGTAATCATCTCCCCCATCTGCTGGCGGATATTGTCGTAGTAACCCTGGTCGGCATTAATGCCACACACATTAACCCACGGAATCTCGGTCTGAACGATTATTCCCAAGCTGTCGCACTTTCTGAATTCGTAGTCGCTGTGTGGATAATGGGCAAGCCTGAGCATGTTACAGCCCAACTCCTTTATTATCTCGTAATCACGGTCATAGTCCGACGGCATCATGGCCGAGGCCCGCTCGGCAAGGTCTTGATGCTCACTGACGCCTCGCAACGGGTAACTGTGCCCGTTCAGGTAGAACCCCTTGTCAGATGTCATCTCATAGTATCGATACCCCACCTTAGTGCTGACTTCGTCCAGAACCTTTTTGCCCTTTGAAATCGTGATAATTGCATCATAAAGGTATGGGTCGTCAAGACCATCCCACAGGTGGGGATTCTTCAAGTCAAAATTGTCCTCGACACTGAGCGAAGATGCCGCGGGTATTTTCTGCTTCACTGTTTTCTTGTAGCAGACTTCACCTTCAGCATTTTTCAAGGTATAAGTGACATTAACTGTTGTTGCCCTGGTTCCGTCATTAACCAGTTCGGTTGTCAAGCGTGTTTGGGCAACTTCGGGCGAAACTTCGGGCGTGGACACGTGCATACGATAGATGCCGCATGCTGTTGGCGACGCATAGACATCGTTCATTTGCAACAAATGCACAGGATTGTGCAGACCGTTGTTCTTATTGAAATCAGATGATACAGGTATGAGGTTAACATCCTCATGGTTGTCGCACATCACTCTAACCTCGTTGTCTCCCGCACGCACGAGACCATGCAGATTCACCACAAACGGCGTATAGCCACCGCGATGGGTTGCCACGTGCTTGCTGTTGACATAGACCTCGGCCGACTGGGCAGCACCCTCAAACAACAAGAACATTGGAGCATTCACATCCTCCTTTTTGAATGTCAAAGTTGTCTTGTAGTAAGCCTTCCCCCTGTAATATGCAGGCGAATGCCCATCAATGGCATTGCAAGAATGAGGCACTGTGACGCGCGACCAATTGAACTGATCCTTACTGAATTCCCATGATTCGAGACAAACAACGCGATGGCCACGCTGCTGGGCCGACAATGGCATACACAACAGCACAAGTACAGCAGCAACTATATATCTTACAAATGCTTTCATAATTTCAAAATTTCACCAACAACTAACACAAACCGTCAACAATATCCTTCATAGTTTCATATTGGGATTCCATGCTCAGCAACAGTTTGTACTGGGCACGTGCGCGCACAAGAGTATGGGTGGGGTATTGAATCTTCCAATAGGTCGAACCGTCGATATAATCCATCAAAAAGCGCAGGTACTGCTCAAAAGTGATGTATATTGCGCTAAATGCCAGCCACTCCTTCTCACAGTCGTTTAGCGAGTTCTTCATCTCGCTCAAATAACCGGCTATATATGCTCTATAACGGTTAATGTCCATACCAACCTTGCTCAGGTCGGGTTCGTCCTCAGCCGCGGTATTGGTATAACTCCTCAGAGCATCACCAACATCGTTAAGGGCAGTACTGCTCATGCAGGTGTCCAGGTCAATGGCACATAACACATTCCCGTCTTTATCAAAAAGGATATTCGACAGTTTTGTATCATTGTGGGTTACCCGCATCGGCAAGTCACCATTCTCAACAAGTTTCCAGAAGTTCAGCATCTGGTCACGCCTGGCTTCAACATAACCGATCTCTTGCTGAACAGTCTTTACCAACCCGTACCGGTCACGCTTGAGAGTATCGTCCCACTGTTCAAACCTATATTTGATATTATGGAAACCCTTGATAGTCTCATGTAACGGAGCATCAAAGTCGGCAAGCATCTTCTGAAAGCGGCCTATGCCCTGCCCACCTTTATAACATAGGTCAATTGAGGTTGCACAATCATAAGTAACCGAACCTTCGATAAAGATGCACATAGCCCAATAATTGGGATTGTCATAAAAGTAAGGCAAACCATCCCGGGTAAATACAACAGTCAGCGACTCACGCATTGGGTCACCACCACTGCCGGCAATCTTAGCCTTCATGTGGGCAGTCACCCTGACAATGTTATCCATCATCTCAGGAACATTGGGAAAGACATTGTGATTCTTGCGTTGCAGGATATAGTCAGGCGAACTGCCAACCGTTTTTACCACATAGGTATCGTTAATAAATCCTTCGCCAAGTGGCAAAACAGAGTCAATTTCTCCGCTTATGTTGAACTTCTTTGCTATATCAATCAATTCCATATCGTATTCATACAATCAGAATACAAATTTACGGCATAAAAGGGCAACACGCAAATATATGATAAAAATAATCACATTTCCAGGGTTATTGACCCGGCAATCGAATTGCCGGGCACGGGACTGTTGGGCTTGGGCACAAAAAAAAGAGAGGGCAGCATGTCTGCTGTCCTCTCCACATTAGGGGGCGGTTACCTACTCTCCCACTTTCGCAGTACCATCGGCGTGGTGAGGCTTAACTTCTCTGTTCGGAATGGGAAGAGGTGGGACCCTCACGCTATAACCACCTTAGT
>JAGHSV010000106.1 GCA_018065665.1 Candidatus Sodaliphilus aphodohippi | reverse complement strand
ATATCGCACGTACAGAGAAGGATAATTCTTGGGGGCTAATTATCACGCCATCGATGTGAATACAAATCACGCATAAACAAATGATTTAAGTAGATACCTGGCGCGACACTCAAACGAACTGTTGTGCGCTGTTATTCGTACTTGACGTCGGCGCGCTCGAAGCCCCAGTCAAAGTTCTTCAGCGGTATGCGGGCCAGATAGATGCTCGGGCGTTTTGTCTCGTGTCCCGAGTAGTAACTGACGATTATCTCGTCTTTTTCGACCAGGATGCCCGGATAACTGGTGTCGCCACCGCTGGGCAGCGTGAAGGTGGGGTGCAGGTCGGCGTTCTCGGGGCTGCCGGAATAGATGCATGTGGTGCACCAGTCGGGGTTCTGGTTCGACCTGCCTCCTGCAACCATGAGTCGGTCGTTTACGATCTGGAAGTCTGGACCTCCAATAAAGAACGGCATCTCGTACCATTCCCACTGGGTATATGGTGCCGGGCTTACTGCCCAGTAGGTCGAGCAATCGCGCCCGTCACGGCGTATCATGACGGCCATACGTCCGTCGGGATAGAAGCGGATGGTGCCTTCGTTGGGAAATCCGGGAATGTCAAATTCGCTGATTACCTTGAAATTCACACCGTCTGTTGTCCCGAGCAGCTGGGTCTTGAACTTTTCTTTGTCAATGGTATAATAGTTGACGGCATAACCGTTGCCGCCGTGCCATGTCACACGCCAAATCCAGTCGCCCTTATGTTTGTCGCAGCCACTAATCTGGCATCGCTGTGGCTTGGTATAGTGGGTGCCGTCGGTGCTGAAGAATGTGCAGCTGTATTGTTCCTTATAGACACGGCCCACATAGACCGATACTCCGATAGACACCATCAGGCGCCCGTCGGGGGTGATGCTCAGCTTGGGGTCGCGCAGGTCCTTCCCGGCTTCGCCCGTCAGCAGTACGCTTTCCCACTTCTTCAGGTTCTTGGAGCGGATGATGCGTATTTGCCCTTCGGCTTTACCCTTCTCGTCAAATATGTGGCTCTTGCCTTCGCGGAACGTGCAGTAGTAGTAACCTTTATACTTGATCAATGACGTAAAGGCACAATACATGCCGTTGTCCCATATCTTCTCGACACGGTAACCATATTCGGTCGCGGTCATGACCAGACCGGTCATGACCAGCAGTAACGATAAAATAAACTTTTTCATTTGGGCCATTCGGGTTAAGTCTGTTGTTGGCTGTTAATATAAAAAGGTGTATGGGGCTGTTGACAGTGGTCATTGCCTTCCATAACCATTGACAAAGGTACGAATAATAATTGAGATAGTGCCGGTTCAGGCATGAAAAACATCGGTCACCCGGAATCAAGTTCCGCGTGACCGATGTAATTAGGTTTATATGCTAAACTGTGTTAGCGTTCGATTTATCACCAACCGGGGTTCTGACCAATCGCAGGATTGAGAGTCTTCTGTCCGTTGGGGATGGGGAGGAGGAGGTACTTAGCGTCATAGATACGCTCTGCACCTGTACCCTTGCAGTTGATGTAACCATCTTCGTCAACCTTAACCTGGCTCCAGTCGATGCCTTCGGTACCCTTGAGGTTGCCAACGTATGCACCACGGCACTGGTTGGGATACTTCTGGGTGTCGAGCAGGCTGAGTTTGTTCCAGCGCTGGAGTGAATAGTAACGGTCGTTGAGGCAGTACATCATCTCAACGCGGCGCTCACGACGAACCTCCCAGATGATGTTGCTGACGTTCATGTTGTTTGCGGGGTCAGCAGCAACAGATGTTGCGAGGTGCGGCATTTTAACGCGGTCGCGAAGCAGGTTGATAGACTTGTCAAGGTCAGAGTCGGTGATTGTACCGAGCTCTGCGCAAGCCTCAGCATAGTTCAACAGAACCTCAGCATACCAGAAGATGGGAGCGTCGGTAGTGTTGGTGTTGGTTGACTGACGGTCGCTGCTCTTCATCACGCCGGTGTCGAACAGGAGAACGCCATAACCGGTTGCAGATGTTGACTGGGCAGCCTGACGCTGTGCACCAGTGAACTGGGGATCAGCAATCACACCGTAGCGAGAATAACCGCAGCCGGGGAATTGGAGAATGTAGTCAACCTGGGCAGCCAGACGGGGGTCACGCTGTGCGAGAACATCGCTGATGTCGATGAACTTCTGAACGCCATAACCTGACATGTCATCAAATTCAACGATCTTACCGTCTTCGCTCTTGTTGCAAGTAGTAGAAGCTTTGGGCTTACCATCCTTGAACAGATAAGAGTCAAATGCGTCCTTAGTAATACCGTGAACCTGGGTAGAACCGCAAGTGTAGTCAACAGTACCGTGAGCAAGTACACCAAGCTCATAGTGCTTGTACATGATCATCTCGGGGTTGCCGGCAAGGTTCAGCTGGTCGAAGTTAGACTTGAAATCGCCGTTGAGAGCGAACTTCTTTGAGTTCATGATCTCTAAACTTGCGTTCTTAGCCTCGGTGAGGTACTTGTCTGAACGTGCTTTGTCGTTCATGACATACTTGCTGTATGTACCTTCGAACAGACATACGCGGCTCTTGATTGCCAATGCAACATACTTGTTGAAGGCAACGCGTGAGTCGGCGTCAGCAGTGATGTGCTCGCATGCATAGTTGAGGTCGGCAAGCACGTTGTCCATAACAAAGTTACGGCTTTGACGCTCGCCATAAAGTACATCGGCGTCGTTAACGTCGAGAACTTTGTCAACCCAGTAGCAGTCGCCATAGTTGCGAACCAGTTTGAAGTGCTGCCAGCCACGATAGAGGCGTGCAATACCTTCCCAGTTGGCTTTAGCGCTTTCGCTCATGCTTGAGATGCCGGGCAGAGCCTCGATAAGGATGTTAGCGCGGCGAATCTCGGTGTAGGGAGTGCTCCATGCACCTGCAGTTGCGGGAACATTTGTGTAGGTCCACTGGGTAGTACCAGTTGTACCCTGATCGTCGTTCAGGTAGTTGAAATAGAAATCACCATTGCCCGAGCCGTAGCCAGCAAACTCATTGTAGAAATAGTTGGCATACAGCTTAACATTAGCTTCACTGGTGAAGAAATTATCCTTGGTAAACTGATCGTAGGGATCGGTGTCGAGAAGGTCAGAGCATGACGTCAGCATCAATCCTGAAATCAATAATAATGCTAATTTTTTCATATAACTATTATACGTTTGAATGTTAGTAAATCAGTGTATCTAAATGATATGAAACTTGTCATGCTTGATTACAAGTCAACTTGGATACCGATAGAGTATGAACGCATAATTGGGTCTGTACGTCCCCATACACCATTGCCGAATGAACCGTTACCGGTGTTGATTTCGGGGTCAAGACCTGTACCGTTGGTGTGGTCGATGATGTTGAATGCGTTGGCAACAGCTGCATATACGCGAACTTTGCTCAGAGTCAGTTTCTTCACGAGGTTCTTGGGCAGTGTGTAACCGAGAGTGATGTTCTTCATACGCAGGTATGACATGTTCACGAGGTACTTGGTCTGGGGGTTGAAGTTGAACTTACCACCATCGAGGATTGAACCTGATGCGTTACCCTGGCCTGCACCGCCACCCCACATGCGCGGGAAGTCAGCGCTTTGGTCAATTGTACCGGCTGCAAACATGGCCTCAGTGATGTAGTTGGTCTGGTTAGCATAAAGAGCATCGGCACCACGCATCATAGGCATTACGAATGCAGACTGGGTCCACATGTCACGCTTGCCTACGCCCTGCATGAACAGGTCGATGTCAAATCCCTTCCATTCTGCGCCAAGGCGGAGAGAGTACTGGAAGCGAGGAGTCTTGTTACCAATCTTGATAAGGTCACCATGGTTCTCGGGAGTACCGTCACCCCAAGTGATCTTGCCGTCGCCGTCCTGGTCAACGAACTTGATGTCACCAGGGCCGTATACGAAGGCACCGCTCTGGAGGAGGCTCTGGTCGGCTACGCCATCGGCATATACCCACTTGCCGGCCTCGTTCTTACCGGTGAAGTCGCTGAAGTCGAAGAAACGCTCAGTCTCGAAGCCCCAGATTTCACCATATTCCTTACCGGTATAGTTGGTGTTGATCAGGTTGTTGCTATCCCACTGAGTAACCTTTGTCTTGTAGTCATTGATGTTGAAGGTAGCATAGAAGTTAACATCGTTGAAACGATGACGATAGTCAACGGTAAGTTCCCAACCACGTGAGCGGAGTGAACCTTCGTTGCCCTTAGCAGCTGATGTACCGAGCACATTGGGGAGTTCCTTGCCAGGAGCAAGCATGTCCTTGGTGTCGCGCTGGAACCAGTCGAATGTTACGTTGAGCTCACCGCGGAGGAAGCCCAGGTCAAGACCGATGTTGGTGGTGTTGATTGTCTCCCAAGTCAGTGATGAAGAAACCATCTTGGGCATGCCAAAGTAGTCATACTTTGCACTACCTGTACCAATCCAGTTTACACCGGCGCTGGTCTTTGCCATTGTCTCGAGGAATGCATACTCGTCAACAACCTGGTTGCCGATTGAACCATAAGATGCACGGAGTTTACCATTGCTCAGGATGTGCTTGGTGTTAGCCATGAATGCCTCTTCGCTGAAACGCCAGCCAATAGATGCCGAGGGGAAGAATGCCCACTGGTCGTTCTTGGGGAACTGGCTCGAACCGTCATAGCGGCCGTTGAGCTCGAGAAGGTAGCGTCCCTTGTAGTCATAGTTGATACGACCGAAGAAACCAGCCGAACCCTTATGGGTGTGGTGGTGCTCATACTTGTATTCGTTGTCGGTCAGAGCGAGTTCGGGCATATTGAGGTCGAGGAGGTTGCGACGCTGATATGCCAGCGATTCGTAGTCGCTCTTGTCGATGTTGGTACCAACGAGAACATTGAAGTTGTGTGCATCGTTAACGCTCTTGTTGTAGTTGAAGTAAGCGTTGAAAATCTGGTTGGTGTAATCGCTACGATCTGTGTTGATGTAGGTAGTGGGGTTGAAGGTGTCAATCTGGGGATTTACACTCCAAGTGTTAAGCACTGTGCTGGGGATACCAACAGCTTTGGATTTGTTGTTGCGCTTGATGAATGTGTAGTCAGCGTTGAAAGTCAAACCATGCTTGAAGTCAATCTTTGCAAATGCACCGAGGCGGATGTTGTTACCCTTGCGGTAAGCGTCACCTGCAGTGTTGCGGAAACCGATCATCTGGCGACCGTCAATCTGGTTGCCGTCAGCATCGTTGATGTAGCCGTAGGGACCGAAGAACGAACCCCAGCGCCATACATACTGGTAAGTACCCTGACCCTGAACCTCGGGATAGTCATAAGAGCGGTCACCATAGCTTGTGCGAACACCTACCTGCAACCAGTCGGTAGCCTGGGTAGTGATGTTGGCAGTGAAGTTGTAGCGCTGCATCTTGCTGGGATTGAAGTTCATCAGGTCGCGACGTTTGTTGTAGTTAGCGCTGATGAAGTAGTTGGTCTTGCCTGATGTGCCACTGATTGAGATGTTGTGGTTCTGAGAGGGAGCTGCATTGTTGAAGATGATGCCAGCTACATCCCAGTTTGCATAGTAACCATACTCATCATAGTCGTCACCCCAGATCATCTCGCGATAACCTGCCTTGGTGTCGCCATGCTTTGCAATCCAGTTGTTCATACCATTCTGGAACTGCTCGCTGTCCATGTACATACCGAAGAGCTCGGCAGCGTTGCCCTGACGATAGTTAACGTCGATAAGGCCCTGTACCTGGGTGGGAACGTTGGGGTAAGAAGGTGTGGTGGTTGCCTGGCTCCATGCGAAGTTGTTCTTGTAAGAAATCTTGCAACGGTCAGTTGTATTACCGCTCTTGGTTGTTACCATGATAACACCGAAGGCAGCGCGAGTACCGTAGATAGAGCTTGAAGCTGCATCCTTCAGTACCGAGATGCTCTCGATGTCGTCGGTGTTAACAAAAGAGAAGTCCTCTACGGGAACACCGTCAACGATGTAAAGGGGCTTTGAAACGCCATTATTTGACAGTGTACCAATACCACGGATAACGATTGATGCATCAGCACTGATGTCACCATTGTCGTTAAGGATGGTCAGACCGGGAACGGCACCCTGGAGAGCCTTAACCACGTCGGTCTCACTCTTTGACTCGAGAGTCTTGCTAACGTCAACGTTGCTTACGGCACCGGTAAGGTTGGCCTTACGCTGCTGTCCGTAACCTACGACAACGAGCTCATCGAGCATTGCCTTGTCCTCTTCGAGGACCACTCTGCCGGCATTTGCGGCACTAACTGTTACTGTCTTGAAACCGATGTAACGGATTTCGAGTTTGGCGTTGCGGTCAGCTTTTACGCTGAAGTTACCGTCAATATCGGTAGCAGCGCCCTGGATTGTTCCAACAACCTGGACGGTAGCGCCGATAATGGGTTCACCATTCTCGTCAACAACAGTACCTTTCACGAATCCGGCGTCAGCCGTCATTGCTTGGGAAGCTGCGGGGGCAGCAAATGTGTGGTTTACACCTGCACATGCAAGCAATAGAGCGCCCATAAGGGCAATCTGTTTTTTCATACGCACTTACTGTTTTTTTTAAGAGTTAATATAATAAGAATTAATTGGTTAACAAGTTTTGTGTTGTGTATTGTCGGTGCACGGTGCACGTCAAATACATACTACAATGCAAAAATACTAAAAAATATCATAAAAAACTCACATCTTTATAAAAAATATATAATTTTTAACAATTGACGTATTGATGTGATTTTGGCAATAATGGTGCCGGCTATTTCCTTCGCAGGAAGCGGGCAGCCAACTTGTCGTAGATGCCCTCGTGCTTGATGACAAATCCAAGGAATACGAGGCATAAAATGCTGCGGAATACGGTAGCCCACAATTCGCTCTCGATGGGGACAAGTGCTCCGATGGCATAGAGGACGGCGGTGGCTGCAGTGTAGCCTGCAAGTTCCTTGACGGGATACTTGATTGGCATGTAGTGCTGGCCAAGCAGGTAACTCACTACCATGGCGGTACCGTAGCCCGCTACACCTCCCCATGCACATGCAATGTAACCATATCGGGGAACAAACAGGATGTTGACAATCAGCAGCATGAGGCACCCGATGCCCGAGATGACGGCACCCCAGATGGTGCGGTCGGTGAGCTTGTACCAGAATGACAGGTTGAAGTATACGCCCATCATCATCTCGGCCACCATGACAATGGGGACCACAACGAGGCCTGCCCAGTAGTCGCGCCCGATGATGTGCTTGAGCACGTCGATACCTGCCATGACGGCGAGGAACGCTACCAGCGTGAAGATGACAAAGAATTTCATGCCCATGGCCTGTATCTCGGGGTTGTTCTTGCTGTTGCCCTTGTCAAAAACGAGTGGTTCATAGGCATAGCGGAAGGCCTGGGTTATCAGGGCCATGATCATGGCAATCTTGACCGCCGCGCCATAGATGCCCAACTGTGCCTGGGCGTCGGCGCCGGGATAGATATAGGGAAATAGGATTTTGTCGACCGTCTGGTTGAGGATGCCGGCAATGCCCAGCACCAGCAGCGGCCAGCTGTAGCGCAGCATCTGCTTGAGCAGCGACCAGTCAAATCTCCACTTGACGCCAAACAGCTCTTTCCAGAATCCGAAGGTCACCAGACCGGTGCAGACAAGGTTCAGGAAGAAGGCATATCCAACGCCCACCTTTGGGTCATAGATTAGTCCGACGGTGTCCTCGTGGCCGGGATAAAGGTCGGGCAGCACAACGAAATACAGCAGGTTGAGACCGATGTTCATGAAGATGAACAGCAGTTTCAGTGTGGCAAACTTGATGGGGCGTTTCTGTGCCCTCAGGTAAGAGAACGGGATAGCCTGGAAGGCGTCGAGAGCAACCACAACGGCCATCACCCCGATATACTCGGGATGCTCGGCATAGCCCATGGCAGGGGCTATCCAGCCAAGTCCGCCCAGCACCAGCGCGACAAACAGCAGCGCCGTTGTGCCCACCGACGTGAGTATTGTGGTATAGACCTTGTCGGGGTCTTCGTTCTCCTTGTTGATGTATCGGAACAGGGTGGTTTCCATTCCGTAGGTGAGGATAACCAGCAGCAGTGCCGTGTAGGCATAGACGTTGGTGATGATGCCGTAACCTCCCGAGGCAGCGGCTATCTTGGCCGTATATAGCGGCACCAGCAGGTAGTTGAGAAAACGCCCGATGATGCTGCTAAGGCCGTATATGGCGGTGTCCGATCCTAATCGTTTGATGAATCCCATGATGGAAATGCTTTAGTTGTCAAATAAAGTGCCCTCGCGCCCGGGTATGTTGCGTCCCAGGTGGGTGTAGGCCTGTTGGGTGGCGATGCGGCCGCGCGGGGTGCGCATCAGGAATCCCTCCTTGATGAGGTAGGGCTCATAGACTTCCTCGGCTGTGCCAGGGTCCTCGCTGAGTGCTGTGGCTATGGTGCTGATGCCCACGGGACCG
>JAGHSV010000105.1 GCA_018065665.1 Candidatus Sodaliphilus aphodohippi | reverse complement strand
GATTTATATATTTACAATTTATATTCACAATTCATATATTTACTAACTTAAAAACCAGCAAAACATATGAAGAAATTTACTCTTATTGCTGCTGCGCTTTTCGCACTCACTGCAAGCGCACAACTGTCAAGCGTGAACCGTGCTGTTCTGGGTCAGGGTTACGCCGAGACCACCGCAACTGCTAAAAGCAATGTAAACCTTAACGAGGCAGGTCCCGCCGACATCGCTGGCACCTATGTTTATGGTGCAATTGATGGCGAAAACTGCAACTCGTCACGCGCCATCACCATCACCAAGGGGGACGCCGACGGTGCCTACACTGTAGCCGGTTTCTTTGGCTTTAATCCGGCAATAGCAGTTAATGCAACCTACAATGCAGCTACCGGCGAACTCACCATTGCCGCAGGCCAGAACATCTACAACTCGACATACGGTGCTACAACCCTGTGCCTCATGCCCACCGTGGCACAGTACAACAAGACAAGCGCCATCGTCTTCACATTTGACGCAGACGGAAATGCCGAGCTTAACGGTGCCGGTCTCATTGCCATGCTTTTTGAATATGGCCAATCTCCCAGTGGCGGTTACTACAACCTGAACTCACCGATCTTTAACGTAGCATTGTTCCCCGCCAATGGTACAATCACCAACACTATTGTTGACAACAACTTCACACCGACCAAGACCACTGAGTACCCCACCGCTACCTTGATCGACGGTGACTATGGTCTTGTTGTTGGTCTTGACGGCATGACATGGGAGTCATTCACAATCAGCGACAACGCAGTTACATTTGACTTGGACGACCTTTACAACTACGACGATAACTATGCTAACGCCATAATGACCGCCGCCGGTAAGACAACTGAAGGTAAATGGGGCTACACGACCCAGGCTGTTACAGGCACTATCGACAAGGAAGAAGGCACAATCGTGCTTAACATGTGGCAGTTCATCCTGAAGAGCCTTTCGGCTTCTGGATATGCTATCCTCAACGGTAACAAGGCCGAGTCTGTAATCACCTTCCCCGCAGAGGATCCCCAAACTGGCATCAGCGATGTTAAGGTTGGCAACACCGTTCCCGCACTCGACTACAGCAAGCCCGTCTTCAACCTCGCTGGTCAGCAGGTTACTATCGACGAGAGCAGCCGCGGATTCTTCATCCAGAATGGTCACAAGTATGTGAAATAAGCAAATCATTAGCAATAACAATCATGGGTGGGCTTGTCAATGGCAAGCCCGCCTTTTTTTATTGAGTATTGCTGTCAGGCAAAACAAGGTAGCGGCCTCCAGCCACCTCCAGTCGATAGCAATAGTTTTACATTAGACATTATGGCAAACGATTAACCGGTAATAATAGAATTTTAACATTATGATTGGGTCTCATGTAAAAGAAAATATGTAACTTTGCACCTAATTCCAAAAAATTATTTCAATACATTTTATTCAACTAATTGATTATGAAGAATTTTACTCTTATTGTTGCCGCACTCTGCGCTTTCTCGGCCAGTGCAGCAATCACGCTTTCAAATCACATGCCAACTCCCCGGTTGATAAACATCACCAAGTCAACCGAAACTGTGAAGTTTAACGTCGCTCCCAGCGAGGCTGGTCCAGCCGACATTGCCGGCAGTTATGTTTGCGGTACTGTCAGCGGTGATAACTGCAACACCAGTTTTGCTGTTTCTATCGAGAAAACAAACACCCAAAACGTTTACACCATCACCAATCTTATCGGTCTCAACGGTTCTATCAAGGGTACATACGATCCCGCAACCTCACTGCTGACAATTGCACCCGGACAGACAATCCTCAACAACGAGACATATCGTGATGTCCTGCTGTTCCTCATGCCCAACGCATCGACCTACAGCGAGGACCGCGGCATCGTCTTCAAATTTGACGAGAATGGCTGCGCCAAGCTCATCAACGGCCACGGACTGGTTGCCCTGCTCTTCAACTATGTTGTCGGACAGACCTTCAGTCTCGAGGCTCCGTTAATGGGATATGAACTGTTCCCCGTGAACGGCAACATCACCTCAGAGATTGTTGACGACAACTTCGGTTACATTGAGACTACCGAGTTCCCCACCTACACCAAGGTGAACGGCAACGAGGGCGTAATCTACGGCATCGACGGCATTACTTGGGAATCTTTCACCGTTGGTGATGACAACGCCGTGACCTTTGACCAGAGCGATGTTTACAACTACAGCAACATCTATAAGAACGCCATCATGTCACACGGCGGTATGACCGAGAATGGAACATGGGGTTTTGACACCAAAAACTGTATTGGCACACTTGACCTTGAAGAGGGCATGATTGTCATGGACGCATGGTGCATGATTCTTAAGAACTACGCTTTGACCGACAAATACACCGTCATGAACGGCAACAAGGCGCAGTCAATCATTACCTTCCCCGCCGAGACGCCCGCAGCCATCAGCGACGTTAAGGTTGGCAACACCGTTCCCGCGCTCGACCTGAGCAAGCCCGTCTTCAACCTCGCCGGTCAGCAGGTAACCATCGACGAGAGCAGCCGCGGATTCTTCATCCAGAACGGTCACAAGTATGTGAAATAAGGCCAGCACGCAACACTATAAAGCACAATAACCACACCGCTGCGAGAGGCATCAATGCCACACGCAGCGGTGTTATTTATTTTATTTTTCCTTGTCAAATTGTTCCCGTTCAAGATTTTTTTATTACTTTTGCATTTGACAACAAACCGTTACACAACTTTTTATTAACTATATAATAC
>JAGHSV010000154.1 GCA_018065665.1 Candidatus Sodaliphilus aphodohippi | reverse complement strand
CCTACGTCGAGGGTAAGTACCGCTCGCTGTTTGCCGTCATTGGCCAAAAGCAGCAGACATCACGCATCGTCAACCCGCTGTTGGGAAGCGGCGATATGGTCATGAGCGGTAACGCCCGCCCACAACCCGGTATCAAGGCTGGATTTATTGATTTCCAAAACATTCCGCTCACTAATGGTTGGGTGCAGATTGCCGGCGAGGTGGGCTACTACCGCATGACCGACAAGAATTGGCTTGAAGACCACTACAATAGGTATAACAGTTTTCTGACAACCGGATACTGGATGAACTATAAGAACATCTACTTCCGCACCAACCCCGACAAACCGCTGAGTGTGACTGTCGGCATGCAGGCTGCGTGTCAGTTTGGCGGCAAAAACGAGAGGCGAGAGAACGGGGTAGTGACCGCCACTGTCGATCAGAAAGCCGATTTTGAGGCATTTTTCAAGTCGCTCATCCCTTCATCGGGCGGCAACAATACAGGTGACAAGTACTACGAGGGTAACCACCTTGGCACTTGGGACCTTGCTGCCGAGTACCGTTTGCCGTCGGGTAAGACGTTGAGGGCTTACTATCAGTCGCCGTGGGAAGACGGTTCGGGTATAGGCAAACTGAACGGATTTGACGGTGTTTGGGGGATAGAGTATAAGGCTACTGGCAAGTCCATTGTCAGTGGGGCAGTTGTCGAGTACATCGACCTTACCAACCAGAGCGGACCAATCCATTGGGCACCCGGTGACTTTGAGGGTACGCCCCTTACCGACGAAGCAACTGGTGCCGACGACTACTACAACAATTATGCCTTCAACGGTTATCAAGCGCTGGGTATGTCAATCGGTTCACCGTTTGTAATGTCACCGCTGTATAACACCGATGGTTACATGCGTTTCACCGATAACATGATACGTGGTTTCCACTGCGGCATCATGGGCGACCTGAGCGACTGCGTTTCCTATCGTCTGCTGGCATCTTACCGCAAGTCGTGGGGAACACTGCAGTTCCCCCGTGTCAAGCCTGCCGATGACACTTCGATGATGATTGAGGCACAATATGCCCCCAAGAGTATCCCGGGACTTGGCTTCAAAGCCCAGTTTGCTTTTGATCATGGTTCTCTTTATGGTAACAATACCGGTGCATTGCTTTGCGTGTCCTATCATGGTAACCTAACACTACGAAAATGATGAAAAAAACAATATACATTCTTATCACTCTTGTAGCTGCAATGGCAATGCAGTCTTGCACCCACAACGACGGCGACATAGGACGATGGTTCGGAACATGGCATGTCGAGAGCATTGAAATCGACGGAACTGCCATTGACAGTTATGACGGCTACAGCTTTTTCCAGTTCCAATCATCGGTTTTTGAACATCGATTAAGCAATCCCTTGCATGACGAGCAATACACCGTTGGGCGTTGGCAGGATAACGGCGAGAGCATCGACATCACTTTCCCCGACACCCAGCGTGTGTGGAACTACATTGCCGGTTTTGATTTCGGGCCTTCGTCGGTCAACAGACTGCTGGTTGAGTCGGCCGACGGAAGTGACATGGTGTTGAGCCTCACCTCATCTGACGGCCACACATATCGCTATATATTGAAGAAATGCGGTTGACATCGGGCATACTGAACAAGTTGCTTGCGGCACTGTCCACGTTAGTGTTCTGTGCCACGGCTTTCAACACGATTGCCGCGTGGGGGTGGGACGATGGTTCCTCGATTCTGTTGGCAATGGCGATAGCTATCGCTATACCCGTTGCAGCTTCCTCATTTGGCAAATGGTGCGGTAGCACTGGCCGATGGATTCTTGTTTGTGCTGGCGTCGTACTGGCGGCCGTTGCAATACACTATATCTGGTCGGTGACGACAGCCCAGGGAGCAACTCTTGAAATGCCTACACTCAACTGCGATTCAAAAGGTTACTATAACTGGGCACTCAACCATTATGATGGTCGTTGTCCCGAACCCCGAATCACATTCTTTGGGCTACCTCTCGCTATGGTTGTGCTATGGAGCATGTTTGGCGTGAGCATAGTCTGGCCTGTTGCGCTTAACGTTGGGTTGACCCTATTCACAATAGCTTTGTGTGGACACCTGACCTCGTTACTCACGCGTCAGTATGGCCGTGAACAATTATTCTCAAACATAGCTATGGCGGCTCTGGCATTGCATGGGTACTTCATGTCTCAAGGTGCTATATTGCTTAAAGAGGCAATGGTCTATCTGCCGATGACTTTGATTGCCATCGTGCTGTTCAAACTCACTTCCGATCCTGCAAATCGCCGTTGGCTTTATATACTGGTATACTTTATTGCATGTCTGATACTGGCAATTGTTCGCGCCAAATATATTAACTTTGCGGCATTCGGTGTCGTGTTACTTGCCCTGGGATGCTGGCGTCGCCCGTGGCGCGCTGTGCAGGCTCTTGCCGTATGTACTGGTATAACTTGGTATTTGGGTATGTATTGGTCTACAACCTATACTGTGGCACAGCAGCTCAACAACGTTGCTGGTGGCGAGTATATGTATCATTCCATGGGACCGAGCGACAACGGGATGCACCTGTGGTATCTTGATTTGCTGGGCGGATATTTTGTTCTTCCTGCATGGAAAAAAATACTGTTGCTGCCATTTACTGTAGGCACGCAGTATATCATTCCGTTCCCGTGGGGTGCCGAGCACAATGTCTTGGAGTCAGTTTTGCCACGCATGAACATGATGTGGTATTTGGTTGGAGGCATTGCCGGGTTCTACTATCTGTTTTTATCGTGGCGACGCGATGTTTCACTTGGACTGGTGGCGTGGTGGCCTGCTTTGACGACAGTTGCCATTGCCTACATTTCTGGCGGTACCGTTGCGCGATACATATTGCCTCTCAGCCCGGTATTTACGGCAATTGCGGTCTATGTTGTTGCTGTAGTGCTTGGTGGCAGTCACCGCAAAGCATTCGTCTGTTACAGCATCGCCTTTGCACTACTGCTTGCAGCAGCGCTCACTACAGGATTCTTTCTCTCTTAACTCAATCGTCAAACAACACGGATAAAGTATCAATAGTATGATATTTTGCAAAACGTGTAAAAATATCCTACCTTTGCAACAAATGTCATGGGCGTGAAGTGAAGACTAGGCAATTGTATGAGCCGTTGACGCTGCCTTTCATCTTATCGTAGGAGTCGACAACTACCATTATTGAGTCGTTGCTGATAGTGAATGATTGGGCAATCGAAGGGCTGTCGCTGGGCTCGCTGAGCACAATGTGCTCGTTGTGCTTCACCACCAGGATGTTTTCCTCAACCTCTATGCTATAGTCATTTCCTGCCAGGTAGGGGTAACGTGATGTGTCAACCGGTTTTTTACGATAAACTATCTCAATTCTTGCCTTTGCTTTTGTCTTGTTGGGTGCCTGGGTGAATGTAATGCCTTCAAAGTAGGGGCTGTCTGTTCCCATGAGTTCTTCCCTGTTGCAGTATTTGTTTTTTGCAAGGTCTTCGTCAATATTCCAGATATACAAGTACGCTGCTTCGAGTTCGTCAAGGTCGGCCTGAGAGAATTTCGAACCTGCCTTTGTGGTCTTGCAGAACTTGCCTGTCTTGGCATCGCGTACTCCCAGTTTATCCATATAACGCTCGAGGCGCGACATCTGACTGTGAAGTCCAATGTCCTCGGCGTTGATGCCCGGAATGTAGGTGATAGCGCCAATGAGAATAGCCGATACAATGGCAATTACCCTGAACGACAGTTTGTCATGACGGATAATCAGCACCAGCGAGCATGCGCTCATCAGCACACCGGCAAGAACAAGATAGATGCGGCTGTCGGTAAACGAGTAGGCGTTGATGCGGTAGCACAATCCCCACCAGAAGAGTACCAGCAGAGGCAAACTGATTATCCCGAACCAACGGAAGAACCAGTCATAGTATTTCATCGGATAGGCCTTGTGTAGCAGCATGGCGGCAAGGGCGGCAATGTAAAACGCCATCACGATGCCTGCTACGCCGTCAAGCGGTAAGTCCATGGTGATGAACACCTTGGCGGCATAAATATAGAGGATGACGGTGTAGATGATGACTGCGGGGATAAGAATGTATCTGGATAGATGTCCGACAAACGTGGGCAGTGTCGAGGTGATGTTGCCGCGGCGGTTCTGCATAGCGCAGAACGAGAGCGGCCCCACAAGAAATAATCCCCATTGCCAGCAATAATTGAAGATGTCATACGATTCAAGGTCAAAGAGGTAACCGATGCCAGCGCACATTGCAAGTAAAGTCAACGTCAGCAAAGCACCGACTGCCGTTGCCAGTGACGCGTCAACTAGAGTTGCCACAAAGTTGTTGGCAAACGACTCGTTATCACGAGCCGAGGGTTTGCACACAAAGATGAGAATGAAACATAGCAGCAAGCCCATGCCATAGGGCCATCCTTGGGGCGATGTAGTGGGAAAAAGCGCTAACGAAGTGGGAACTAACGCCAACCAGTAAAATGGGCGCCACTTGCCCTGGCACGCCCAGCCTGCCGCAAAGGCGATGCTGGCGCAGATGGGAAAATACATCAGTTTGCAGCCAATCTGTGTATCTAATCTATCTGCTGCCATTGCAATGGCAAGCACTGTAAACACGATACACACCAGTGTCTCGACGGGCGACTCGCGCAATAGCCGGCGCGCTACCACATAGAGTCTGCTGAAGCTGAACCGTGCCATAATCTCAAAAATGCAGGTATTGTTATTTCTTGTTGTAGTAGAAATCAAGAACGTCGTGAGCGGCGGTGAACGACGATTGCTGGTTGTTGAGTACCATCTGCTGCTTCATTTCCAGCATTTGCATTACCTCCTGGTCGCTGTAGAATCGTGCCTTCAACTGCTCGTTGATGGTCTCATACATCCAGTATTTTTCCTGCTGGCGACGTTTCTCGTCAAAGTATCCGTTTGCACGGACATATTCAAAGTAGCGGTCGATCATGTCCCATACCTTGTCGATATTGAGTTCAAAGTATCCCGAGTAGGTTGTCACCTCGGGCAACCAACCGCTGGGGGGCAGCGGGAACAGGTGCAGTGCGTTGCGGAACTGTGCTGCAGCCAGGTTGGCGCGGTCAATGTTGTCGCCGTCGGCCTTGTTGATGGCGATTCCGTCGGCCATCTCCATGATGCCGCGTTTGATGCCCTGCAGTTCGTCGCCGGTGCCTGCCAGCTGGATGAGCAGGAAAAAGTCAACCATCGAGTGGACGGCGGTTTCGCTCTGTCCGACGCCTACGGTCTCGACAAAGATGTTGTCATAACCCGCTGCTTCACACAGGATAATGGTCTCGCGCGTCTTGCGCGCCACACCGCCCAGGCTGCCTGCCGAGGGGCTGGGGCGGATAAACGCATCGGGTTGTACCGACAGTTTCTCCATGCGTGTCTTGTCACCCAGAATTGAACCTTTGCTGCGTTCACTGCTCGGGTCAATGGCCAGTACGGCAAGTTTGCCCCCGCGGTTGAGGACATGCATGCCAAACACATCTATCGAGGTGCTCTTGCCGGCTCCGGGAACGCCTGTGATGCCGATACGCTTGCTGTTGCCTGTATAGGGCAGGCACTTGGCAATCACCTCCTGGGCAATCATTTGGTGCTCGGGCATCAGGCTCTCGACCAGTGTCACTGCTTGGCCCAACACGGCTTTGTTGCCGTTGCGGATACCCTCGACGTAGTCATTGACACTCAGTTGGGGGCGTTTGCGGCGTTTCAGGTAGGGGTTGACCATTGGCAGTTGCTCTACGCCACTGTTAACTTGCAGTCCGGCATACTGGTCATCATTCTCGGGGTGATGGAGTTTCTCACACTCTTCACACTGTTGTTGGTTCTTGATATCGTTGTCCATTGTTGTTTATCTTCAATTTTTACACAAAGGTACTTCATTAATCTGGCATGTGCAACATTCTCTGCTCTTATGTGCTGCAGCGATGTTGCAATCGGCTTTATTGCTTGGGCATCACCAATCGTTCGCCGGTCTCGTTGGCAATGCGGCGTTTTGTCGCTTCGGGAATGCCGGGTTTTGATAGGATTGGCTTGAAACCTGTCTTGGTGCGCTTGAACTTGCCGTTTTCCTCCTCCCGTACGACTGTGTCGTTGAACTTGACAATCAGGTAGGTGGCAAGTCGGTTCCACCGCTCTATCATCTCGTCGCCTTTCTGACAACTGTAACTGGTAAGGTAGTCGATAGCCATCTGCTCGTTGGTCTTGCACATCTCGGCTGCCATCGCTTCAATTTCGGGTTGCAGTGTGCGGTAAGAGTTGTCCAGTGAGTCCCGAACCGACTTGAGCGACGGGAACATGAGGTTGTAGCGAGGGTACACCATGTTGGCAACCCAGTTGCAAACCCAGTAGGCGTTCTCGTTGCTGAAGGTGACGCAGTCGGCGCCGGGCGTGTTATAGCATCGGGGCTGGCGAGTGTTGCAGCAGTAAACTGGCGTATATGCCGCCATATTGCCGTCATCGTTGGCAAACCACAGTACGCCGCCCACCTGACGAGGTAACCACGAGCGCATCTGCGCAATCCATGAGAACGCACTCTGTTGTGTGGCAATAGGTCGCTCGGTGAAGTAGGTCTTTCCGTCATATTCATAGGTCAGCGGGGTGGGGCGGTTGGGTGTTCCATATGAGCCCTGCCCGGGGTCGTTGTCCATCGCCAGCGGTGTGCCCTCGTAGTGGTCGCGAAGGGCTGCCTGGACGTCACTCAAACTGATTTTTCGGTCGGGGAAAATCCATAGCGGCATTGGTTTGGCACTCATGTCTTTGCCTAATGCGTATGCCAGATACTGGTCGCCAAATCCTGCTTTGAATCGGTTATATACACTCCACACG
>JAGHSV010000211.1 GCA_018065665.1 Candidatus Sodaliphilus aphodohippi | reverse complement strand
TCGGGGTGGTTGATGAAGACGATGCCGTAGAAGTCATAGACCTCACGCTCCTGATAGTTGGCAACAGCCCATACATCGCTGACCGAGTGCAGGCGAGGGTTCTCGCGGTCGGCAGTAGCCACCTTGACGTGTATGATGTCGCGTGTCTTGGTGTTGGTGATGTAGTAAACGCAACCGAGCGTTTCCTTCCAGTCAACCCCGACGAGGGCCATCAGATAGTCAAAACCCTCCTTGTTCTTGAGGTCAACCGCCAGCGCATGCCACTGTGCGTCGTCAACGGTGACGAGCAGGAACTCGCCCTCGTCGTTGAACTGCGCCTGGGGGCATAAAGCGCTTATTTTGTTCATCAATTCTTTCATAATTCTGTCAGTAGTCGGTTTTTGTTATAGAGGGTTATTTCTTGTCGGCAACATACTTGAGTTCGTCGGCCAATTTTTCCTTGCGGTTCACGCCGCCAAAGAACTTCTGGGCCTTGATTTTGCGCTGCAGCTGCATGATGCCGTAGAACATTGCCTCGGGACGCGGGGGGCAACCGGGGATGTAAACATCAACGGGGATAATCTCGTCAATGCCCTTGACCACGCAATAGCTGTTCTTGAACGGTCCGCCGCTGACGGTGCAGCTGCCGCATGCGATGACATACTTGGGCTCGGCCATCTGCTCGTAGAGGCGCTTCAGAGCGGGAGCCATGCGGTAGGTGATAGTGCCCTGGCACATGATATAGTCGGCCTGACGGGGCGAGTTGCGCGCCACCTCAGCGCCAAAGCGTGCCATGTCGTAGCGCGCCGCACCGAGGCACATGAATTCAATTGCACAGCAACTGGTTCCGAAACAGAACGGCCACAGCGAGTTGCTGATGCCCCAGTTGATGAGTTGGTCCAGTTTGCCGACAACAATGTTTGTTCCGCCGGCTCTCAACTGCTCCACGAGGTTCTCGATATATTCGTTGTCCTTGAAGTCCTCGTGCTTCATGCCTTTGATTTTCACTTCCATCGCAATGCTCCTTTCTTCCATGCATAAGCAAGACCTAACGCGAGAATCACCAGGAAGGTGCCCACAGCGGGCAGTGCCTGTGAGCCCAGGTTGCGGCAGATCACCGCCCACGGGAACAAGAACACCGTTTCAACGTCGAACATGAGAAACAGAATGGCGAACAGGTAGTAACCCACATGGAACTGAGCCATCGAGTCGCCACGGGTGGGAATACCGCACTCGTAGGGTTCACCCTTCTTCTCGGTGTAACTGCGGGGCCCGATGAGCCACGCGATAATCAACGCCGCAGCCACCAGCAGGACACCCGTGAGGGCCGCTGTGATTGCCAAGGTCGTACTTTGAATACCGAAAATTGAAAAATCCATAATATTTTGTTGTTTTTACCTTCAAAAAAAATTAATGAGTCACCGGTATGCCGACTGACATTCTGCAAGGAGCAGAAACCGCAGTGCCGTGACTCATTTTATTGTCAAAAATGCTTGTTGAGACCTTTTTCGGTGCAAAACCCGATACACCACCTGCCGCCTGAACGGGCAGGGCAGCAAAGCAGCCAACGATGGGTAGTGTCAAAAAATATCTCATACAAACACACAAACCGCTTACTAACACCCCGTTAGACAACATCGTCTCGGTCAGTGCCGCAAGTGTCCATATTTTTTCAGTTGCAAAGTTACAAAATCTTTTTGTCAATAGCAAATCCTGAAAGGTCTATTATCGGCACTTTTCGAAAAAACTTTTTGCAAGGCAAAACACGACTTTGCGAACAATTTGCCACCACTCCCCCGCCCTCACAAACAATCACCCATACACCCCTACCGAGGGGCAAAACAAAGCCGGCGGCTGTCGGTGCAGTCGCCGGTTTTGATAGCAGTCAATGATGCTGACTCAGAGTACTCAGAGAACTCAGAGTGCTCGGAGGACTCGGAGAACTCTGTATTATTGTTTTACTTCACAACCTTGGTTGTCGTGGTGGTGCCGTCGGTATAGGTGGTGATGACAACATTGATGCCGTCAAACGGTTTGTCGCCGGTAACACCCAGTGTGCTGACATACTTGACAGCGGCAACACGGCGCGCCACGCTTGTGGTATCGATGCCGGTGGGCAATTCAACTCCCAACACATACATAGTATAGTTTGCGCAATAGTCGCCATCTGACATATCGTTGCGACGGGGCTGAAGTGCACGGGGCATGACACGCTTCTTAGCCTTGGCGGGGGCCACACTGGTAAAGTCTTCGTCCTCCCATGGATGGTCCATCTTGGCCACGACACGAATGGTGAAGATTTGACCGTCGGTTATGCTTGCCTGTGAATTGAGATAACTGAAGTCGAGGGGATACTGGTAGTCATCGTCAGCACCGTAAATGCCATCGGGTTTGCTGCATATGAACTGCTCACCGTCCCAGTTACGGTAATACCCTCTAAGTTCGCACACCTCGCTGCCCATGGGGAACGCCATGTTGCCCTGTGTGATGTCATACTCGTTGATTATCGGTTCCTGGTCGGCTTCGGCCACGGGTACGGGCTTGCCTACGAGTTCCAGGGTGAGCGTGGCCAGCGGGTCACGCAGGATGCCCTTGACAGTGCTTGGAGCGATCATGCCTGCCGAGGCGAGGCTCTCAAAGAGTTGCTGGTCGTCGCCACAGTCAAGAGTTGCCCAAGTGGGGTACCAATCCTGATACCATGCATAGCCCAGGTCGGCATACTCGTCATAGTAGATGCTGGTGGCGTTGTCGGTGACATAGATGAGTTTGCCGTCCTCGCCGTTGCTTGCACCTGCCACATAGAGGGTGTCGGCAAGGGTGTAGAGAACGCCCTCCTCACACGAGATGGGCAGTTTCCACAGGCGGGTCTCGTTGACGCACTCGCTGATGGCTATGGGATAAATCTGATATTTATCATTGCGTATGGTCACCATTCCCTCGAGAGTGTAGAGCGAACCTTCCCTATTCTCGGGATAGGCGATGCCGAACTTGTTATAGCCTGCCACTGTGACATCGCCACCAGTTCCCATGCCGGTAAATGTAAAGTTGCCGATGCCGTCAATATCACTCAGCGTGAGGTTGGTGGCAATGATTTTGTAGCATTCCCAACCCTCCTCGGGGTCAATCAGATAGTCAAGGTAGCCGGTCATGTCAAACGGCGAATAGTAGAACTCATCGACACGGTCAACTGCATTGCCAAAGCCATCGGGACTTTCCACCTCTATTTGTCCGACATAGTTGCTCATGCGACCCGTCCATCCGGCAGGGATGACGTCGCCAAGTTCATAGGTCTTACCAATTTTGCCAAAAATGAGTGCGGCATTGGTATAACCCTCGTCGTCAAGTTGATACACCCACAGGTAGTTACCAAACTGATAGTTGACGTACACCTCCGACCACATCTGGAATTCGGTACCGTCTTCAAGGTTATAAATATTGTGCAAAGAGTCCACCTGGACCTTGGTCGGGTCAACTGTCGGAACAATCGGTTTGTCATCGGGGTCGGCGGTGCTGGTTGTCACCTCGACCGATGCCACCTGGGCATTCTTGCTGCCGGTGTGGGTGAAGGTGACGCTCGCGGCGCTTCCGGTCCACGTACCGGTCATGGATGTTGACTTGTAGTCGCCAATGCTGGCGATGAAGTCAAAGTTGCTGGAGTTGGCGGCATTAATGCGAATGCCGGTGATGGAACCGCTTGCCACCGAGAAAGTGATGGTGCCATCGACATAGACACGCAGCGTGTAACTGCCCTGAGAGTTCCACACACGGGTGCTGGTGCTGCCATCGGTCGCCGTGAGCGACACACCGTCCAGCGTGATCTTGCCCACAGAATTGAGGTTTGTTGCCTGGCTCTGGCCCGGGGCAGTGATGCCCAATGCGTTCAGCCCCTGTTCTGTCGAGAAGTCAAACACGACATTCCCGGCACTCGCTGCCAGCACTGCCAGCAGACAAGCAAAAAAGGATAAAAGTTTGTTCATAGAAATTACTTTAAAAATTTTTATGGCACAAAGGTACAAAAAAACAACAACTTCACAAAGTCACCTAAAGACAAAGTTAATGCGTGTTCCCAATAATCATTCTCTAAAGTCACAAACGAAGTGCAAAAACAATCGTCAGTTTTTAGAAAGACGGATGGTGATGTGCAGTTGTAAGCCGCAAATAACTTTTGGAGCGCAGCGGA
>JAGHSV010000192.1 GCA_018065665.1 Candidatus Sodaliphilus aphodohippi | reverse complement strand
CATCGACAATGACCGGCGCATAGTTACGCATCTCGACAACACCCCGGTAATCAACCACCAGGTCCTGATAACCAAATGTGGTTCCACGCTCAGTGACAGTGACATCGTTGTTACCGGAGTCACGCACTTTTTGTATAGCAAAGTGCATAGCCTCGGGCGACAAGAACTGCCCTTTCTTGATGTTAACCATACGCCCTGTCTTGGCGGCAGCAACCAGAAGGTCAGTCTGGCGGCACAAGAATGCAGGAATCTGTAACACATCAACATACTGAGCTGCCATCTCTGCCTCATCGGGTGTATGTATATCGGTCACGACAGGTACATCAAAGGTGTCACGCACCTTGCGCAGTATTGCAAGTGCCTTCTCATCGCCAATGCCAGTAAAACTATCAAGGCGTGAGCGGTTTGCCTTACGGTAACTACCCTTGAAGACATACGGAATGCCAAGCCGGCTTGTAATCTTAATCGCAGTCTCGGCAATCTCGAGAGCCATCTGTTCGTTCTCGATTACACAGGGCCCTGCAAGCAGGAAGAACTGTCGGCTGGGGGCATTTATTAGTTTGTCTATCATATTTATCTGTTATTTTTGTTGTTGGTCAAGGGTGTGACATGCCATAACAGCGAAGACTGCAGCAGTCTCGGTGCGCAAGCGGCTATCGCCAAGACCTATTGGAATGAAACCTGCATCGAGTGCCGACTGCACTTCTTCGGGCGAAAAGTCTCCTTCAGGACCGATGAGCAAGAAGGTGTCGTGACCTGGTTGAAAACGTTGTGCAAGCAAACTGCGCTGATCAACTGGCAACGACGAGTCGCAATAGGCAATGAACTTGTTACCGTCGAAGGGTATAGAAATGGCCTTGGCAAACGGCATCATATCGTCAACTTGGGGCAACGTGGCCTTGAGCGACTGCTTCATGGCCGAAACGGCAATCTTGCGAAGCCTCTCACATTTCAGCTCCTTGCGCTCGCTATGCCGACACAGCAGCGGAATGATACGATCAACACCCATCTCGGTAGTCTTCTCGACAGCCCACTCGGTACGGTCGATGTTCTTGGTCGGTGCAATGCCCAACACAATTCTATGGCCCCAATGCTGCTCAACGCGACGTTGGCCGACGAACTCGACAGCACATCGTTTGGGATGTGCCATGGTGATACGCGCCTCGTACCAGTTGCCGCAGCCATCAACAATGTCAATGGTGTCACCCTCGACGAGGCGGAGAACACGCACACAGTGCTTGGACTCCTCTTCGGGGAGAGTCATTGTCTTGACGATATCGGGACAATAGAACAGATGCATCGCTTTACTCTTGAACTGGAGTGTGTTTGTATTTGAAAAGGAACATGAATGCTACGGCAACAACCAGAGCAAAACCGGCAAAAATCATCCATGCCGAAGACCAGTCACCAATAAGGAAACCTGCATCGTTCCACTGACAGTAGTGGTTTACAATCTGTCCTGCTGCAAGGGTACCGATTGTAGCACCAAGTCCGTTTGTCATAAGCATGAACAGACCCTGAGCCGAAGCCTTGACAGACTGGTCGCACTCCTGGTCAACGAACAGGCCACCCGAAACATTGAAGAAGTCGAAGGCGACGCCATATACGATGCAAGAAAGAACAAACAGAAGCACTCCTGGCATGGCAGGATTGCCGATGCCGAAGAAACCGAATCGGAATACCCACGCAAACATGGCTATGAGCATAACTATCTTGATACCATAGCGACGCAAGAAGAACGGTATGAGCAGGATGCACAGTGCCTCACTCACCTGTGAGAGTGAAACAAGCATGGTAGCATTGTTGGCAGCAAATGTGTCGGCCAATGCGGGGTCACTCTTGAAACTTGTCAAGAACGGGGTTGCAAAACCGTTTGTCACCTGCAAAGACATACCAAGCAACATCGAGAAAATGAAGAACATGGCCATCTTCTTGGTCTTAAAGAGTTTGAATGCATCGAGACCAAAAGATGCAGCAAGCGACTGTGACTGCTTGGGAACAATTTTGCACTGCGGCAAAGTGAAGCAGTAAATAAACAGTACAATGCCCAAGATGCCCGATACGAGGAACTGCATATAGGTGTATTGGAACTTGGTTGTGCTCTCACCCAACGTGAAACCGAGTCCGTTGTCCAGTGTTGCGCAGTTGACAAACCACATCGTCGCAATGAAACCGATGGTACCGAACACGCGAATTGGCGGGAAATCCTTGACAGTGTCAAGACCGTTGTCACGCAATATGGTGAATGCAGCTGTGTTACTCAGTGCAAGCGTAGGCATGTAGAAAGCTACGCTGACAGTGTAAAGCGCAATAAACGCCGCCTTGTCAGGTTGTGCGGCACTCATGCCCATGTAGCAGAGACCAATCATGGCTGCTCCGGCAATGAGGTGGCAGATGCCCAGCAAACGCTGTGGCTGAATGTACTTATCGGCCACGATGCCCATAATTGTAGGCATAAAAATTGACACAATACCCTGAATTGAGTAGAACCAGGAAATCTCGGCTCCCATACCAGCCCTTCCAAGATAGTTGCCCATACATGTGAGATAAGCACCCCAAACGGCAAACTCCAGGAAGTTCATCACGATTAGACGCAGTTTTACGTTGTTCATATTGTTATGTTTTTGTAATTAATATGCAAAATTTGTTTTAACTTACAAAGTTAATAATTTATTCACAATTATCACCAATTCTGGCTTATTTCTGCATAAATTTCTTGCCGCTTTTGATAACAATGCCCTTGTAGCCATCGCCAACAGGAAGTCCCAACAAGTTATAGGCCTTGCCATCGGCAGCCACTGGAACAGTGGTGTCATCTACACCTGTTGGGCAATCAACTATAAGATCCACAGTGGTTTCATAATCCATGACCGGCAGTTGGACATTGAATTTGTAATGTCCTTCAGGGAGCCGGCACATGGTTGAGATTATACTGCGCTCAGCGGTATGTTCAGTGTATTCGATTTCTTCAAACAAATCGGCAGTTACCCTTGCAACCGCATCAACAAGTTGACCGTCATCGGTATATATCGAAAGTTCGATGTCCCCATTCTCAAAAGGATTGGGAGCCTCAAATCCTTCAAACAGCGAGATATTGTACATTACGTTGATAGCAAAAGCACTATCGGCGATAATACGCTGCGGGTCTTGGTCAAACAAAGTATGTATTGTCACCTCGCTCTTGTTGTCGGGGGCACCGCTATAATGCAAGCAATTGGGGTCGTGGAAATAACGTAAATAGTTCTCGACATTTGAAATGACGTGCTTGTCATCAATATAGATGGGTAAAGCCTCGCCGGCAGGATTAGCAATCAGCGGATGGAACCAATCGGTACTCTCGTTGCCGTAGTAGCATTTCATCATGGGATAAATGAAATAGTTGCCACATGCTATTGATTCGTCAATTTTAGCAGGGCAATAGAGTGAATGGGCGGTTGTAACCATGAGCGGGTCTATGGGAATAACCGTAGCGGCAGAGTCAACATATCCTATCTGGACTACATCGTTCATATCACTGTCAGCAAGTTTCAGTCTCAAGTCATAGTTTACACCTTCGCTGAGTTTTGAGATTATGGGAATTATCATAATCTCAGCGTTTTTCTTGTCAAGAATTGAGAATTCCTCGCCAAAAGCATCTCCTCCCATCAGGGTAAGAAACTGTACACCGTAATTCTCGCTTGCAGCATGAATGGCATCACCGATGGCCATAGGTCTCAAACCGTGCACCATCACATTGTTGCTGGCAAAGTCATAGTTCGCGCCTTGCTGTGTGTCATAGATATCTGTCTTGAGCAGACTGATGTCAAACCAGTTATTGCAAGTACCACCCCATCCCCAGTTGACATGAACGAAGTGATTGCTGTCATATCCATCAAGCACAAAAGCATGGCCACCATGACCATTTTTGTCCTGGCCCGCATAGAGCACCGGACGTGAATTGTCAAGGTCTTCCTGAATGAGATTCCACCACATTGGATTGGATATCCCACCCTGCATAAACGCCGACGAGTAAGTGCATGCCTCGGGGGACATTCCAAAGCCTAAATAGGAAGCAGGTTCCATGGCATGGTCATCAGAACCGCCACCACTGTAAGTCCACATCATGCTCAGGTTATAGGCCACATCACGCAAGAGTGTGCCAACGGCCTGTGCCGATGCATTCCACTGGTCTTGGGACATGCCAGATTGAGCCGGCGTGAGCGTAATTCTCGCGGGCATATTGGCATAGTCATAGGTTGTATTTGGATCAATGGTCATGACATGGTCAGTTTTGACATTCTGGTCAATACCCCACGACACCTTGGTCTGACGACCGATGGGGTGTTGAGGACCACCTTTTGTACCCCAGTAGTTCATGACTTGCCCCAACGCAACAGCTGCACAGCCAATGGGATAATGAGCGTTGTATGCGGCTGAGAATACCGTGTCGGGGCACTCAGGTGCAAACATGTTATAGGGGTAATTCTGGTTCCACTCGGTAGTCAGCAACGGTGACACGACCTCTGTTGGGTTATCTTTGAGAACGCAAGTCGAGCGAGGCGAGACCTTACCCTGAGAAAGCGCTTCAACATATACATCATAATTTTTCAAGCAATTTCTCAAAGCAGGAGGTACAAGTTCATCGTTTGTTGGCCATTGTCCATCGCGACTATAAGCAATCACAGCCGGCAGTCGGTCATCACCACTAACGATAACAAATCCATTACCAGAAGAAGCATTAAAAACATAATGGCCAACAACTTGATGGCTACCATTTATATTATTGGCACGCACAAGACGTGCTTCGTTTTCGCCCAAAAAACGCATGGCCACTGAGCGTGCCTGACCAGGTGTTACTGGGGCAGCAGACGCAATTGCCACAATTGTGAGAATGAAAAGGAGTGTAAATGTTTTTTTCATATACTAAAATGTTACTGAATTGTTCTTGACTTAATTACTTTCTGCAACCTGGCTGCCATTTCATAGTCTTCGCTATCGATGCATTTTTGCATCATTGTTTGCAAACGTCTGGTCGATAATTTTTCGAGAGGTTTCTGTGCAAGGTCTCCTTTATCGTCGGCAGCGTCATAACTGCTCGCTTCAAAGACCTTGACAGTCGTGAACACCGGTGCGCCAACCCTGAGAGCCAACGATATGGCATCACTGGTACGAGAATCTATCTCGACTCGTCCAGTACTGCCAATGAATGACATCAATGAGGTAAATACGCCATTATCAAATGAATTGATTACAACCCTTTGGAGTTCGATTCCATAGGCATGCATCATTGAAGTCATGAGGTCATGAGTTAGTGGTCGTGAAGGCATTATGCCCTCGAGATGGACTGCTATGGCCTGTGCCTCGGTCATGCCCACAACTATTGGCATACGGCGAGCACCATCCTTTTCTTCAAGCAAAAGAACGTATGCACCCATCTGAACCTGATTGCGAGTGATGCCCAGCACTTTGAGTTCTATAAGTTTATCGTTATCCATGGTAATTGCAATCGTTATCGTGAAATGACAGCACTGCCATAACACAAATGAGAATTCTCATCGTAGATGACAGCATATTGTCCTGGGGCAATGCCCTGAACATCCTGATAACTCTCGAGCAGCCACTCATCGCCAACTCGCGAGAGTCGTGCTTTCATGAACACAGGGGTATGGCGGTTCTTGAAAGTGATTTCAAAGGGTCCATCGCTGTCGTGCCATGGATTGCCACTGATAAAGTGCATCTCAGCCAGTTTCATCTCACGCCCATATTGACGTGACGTACCATAACCACCAGATACATAAATGATGTTGTCATCAACATTTTTCTTGACCACATACCAAGGTCCGCCACTGAGGCCAAGTCCCTTTCGCTGGCCAATAGTGTGGAACCAGAATCCCTTGTGCTCGCCAAGTTTCTTGCCGGTTTCAATTTCAATAATCGCACCTTTTTTCTCGCCAAGATGTCTTCTCAAGAAATCATTATAATTAATCTGTCCCAAGAAACAAATGCCCTGACTATCCTTACGATAGGCATTGGGCATACGCACCTCTGCAGCAATGCGTCGCACTTCTTCCTTGGGCAAATTGCCGATGGGGAACATCAGGTGTTGCAATTGCTCTCCGGTGATTTGAGCCAAAAAGTCAGTCTGGTCCTTAACAGGATCGACGGCTGTGGCCAGATACTTGACACCGTCAACAACATCGGTAGTTGCGTAATGGCCCGTAGCGGTCATGTCAAACTCACGTCCCCAACGCTGCTCAAAAAATCCGAACTTTATCATGCGATTACACATCATGTCGGGGTTTGGAGTCAGACCGGCACGCACTGTGCGAAGCGCATATTCCATAACGTTGTCCCAATACTCCTCGTGGAGCGATACAACATCAAGAGGCAAGCCATACTTGTGAGCAATCAGGTTACACATCTCAATGTCTTCCTCGGCAGCGCAATCGCCCTCGTCATTATCCATGCCAATGCGGATATAGAATAAATGGATGTCCTCACCCAATTCCTTCAACTTGTGTACAACAACAGCGCTGTCAACACCACCCGATATCAGAACTGCAATCTTCATATCCTATGCGTTATCCAGCACCTCGTTGTCATCCTTGCTATCGATAATGTGAGCCGAGATGATATAATCCAAAGAAATTTTGCCAGGTCCAGCAAGAAGCATATAGATAAAAATGCCGATAAACATCAAAGGATAGCCAGGCTCGAAATTGAACAACTGGTTTCCAACTATTCCCTGTGATGTAGCAACTACACGCTCGGCCATCACCATAATCAGCAACGGTGCGATTACGGCAAGACGTGTAAGCAGCCCGAGAATGATGCATGCCGCGCTAAGCAGTTCAATGACAAGAAGCAATGTCAACGAACCCTCGGGACTGAATCCAAGTACACCTTCGAAGGTAGGCGCCAGTTCAGTGAAGTGCATAATCTGACGAGTGCACAACTGAAGAAACAATACGCCTGTAAACAAACGCAAGAAAAGTCGCGACAGGTTACTATAGGTGTAGCCTGTGCAATAGAGAAACAATTTTTTAAGGAACTCCATAATATATCAGTTAATGGCGGCCTTGATTTCTTCGGCCGTTACGTTCTTTTGCTGTATTTTACGGTCTTTGTCAAGAATATAGCAAGACGGCAACCAACGAATATCAAGCAAGTTGTCAACCTGAGTGGTACTTGCGTTCAGCCAGTTGCTTGGTTGAGAAGCAAACCATTCAGAATCGGGCTTACCGATATAGACCTGAATAACCTTAACCTTCTCCTCAGTGATCATTGCGTTGAGTATGACGTCGGTACTGAGACGCAGACGGTCAATAGAGCTGCTGCTGCCACCATTAGTAAAGAAGATGATATAAGTGGGGGCCGAGATTGATGACAATTTCACTTTGCCGTTTGCCGTATTCATTTCAAAATCGGGAATCTCGTTCCCTTCGGGACAGGCTTTAATCACTTCAATCTGGTGCTTGAAATGGTTTCGCACATCATTTTTTATTGCAGTTGACTCAACTATCGACTGAGCAAACGCTGTATAAACCTCGTCACTCCAAAAGACAGCATTGGGTCCATAAAGTGCATCCTCGGCAACACCGGCAATCTTCAGCAAATTGGGGGTATTGCTGCGTGCCTTGAACATAAAATCACGAATTGATGTCAGAACTATCATCTTTTCGGCATTGACAAAGAAATTGATGTAGTCGTGAAAAGCAGTGACAAAGTCTTTGTCGTTGGCAATGGGTTTCGTAATATCGTAATTATTCCAAAAATTAGTGACTACATAGTTATACCGACTCATGAGGGTAGAACAAGTGTCGGGAGCAATAGGATATGGAAACGGTGTCTTAGGCGCAGCAGGGGGCTCGGTATCCTGTGCAAGGACATTGAATGCTGATACAGTGAGAATCATACTCACTAAAAAGGTCAATACTCGTTTCATTTGATTCTTATTTTTTCTGTTATATATTCAAACTACTAAATTACACGAAATCATTGAGCAGACAAAATTCATGGGCGAAAAACGTAGTTCAAACAACATTTTTTCACTTTTACAGGATAAAATCAAACGATTTTAACGAGATTGTTGTACTCGCCTCTGGTTGGCTACTGCACGATAGCAATACATCCACAACAAAGGCAAGCCCACACCGCAAACAGTGTACAGTATCCAGAACGAATCGTGAAGGTGCTCATGAATGACCATGTGACTTCCAATCTGCTCGAAGGGCAAGCCATAGTAAACAATCTTGACAAGGCTTGCCAGCTTGAATGCAGCAATGTGGAAAACATAGATATAAATCGACATCTGCCCACAATGTGACAAGAAACGTTTGCCAACAAGGTCGCGGCGGTCAAGCAACGATGCAAACAAAAAGGTCATTGTAAAGCCGCACACTCCCGTTAACGGCAGCGTCAACACGTCCTGAACCTTGGGCGAGAGATTCATTCCTGCCCATTTATTATATGTTCCTATAGCAAGCACAGCAATACAGAAAAAGACTACCCACCAATTTTTCAGAATCCAATTTTCAACTCTACGAAACAGAACACCGGCAGCAAAGAAAAAAACGCCCCATGTCTCTCGGATACCACCTTGTACAACAGTAGCTATTGTTAATCTATTAGCAATCTTGAACCATGCAAACAGCAATGCGCCAACTGCAATCATGGCGACAACCCTATTGCCTCTCAACCACTTGCATCGATTATCAAGTACATAATATAGAACCAGAAAAACTATACTTGAAACCAACAATGCTCTGAAAAACCAGAATGCGCCAGCCATAAACTCGTCATAGCCACCCATAGAAAAGATGATATGCACCAGACGTTGGAACGCTTGATTCCAGGTATAAGGATGTGTAACACCGCCTTCCCAGTTTCCATACATCTCATTGAGTATATTGAACTTAAATAATACGTTATGGATAATGAGAAAGAAAATGCTCCACTTCACAAACGGTATATATAGACCTTTGAAACGCTTGATGCAGAAAGACCAAGGATCTGCAAGACTACGGCGAGAGAAGAAATACCCAGCAGCCATAAAAAATATGGGCATATGAAACAAATATAGAAAGGACACCAGCCATTGCGGAGTCTCGCAATGCCCAATCACCATCAGGATGATGGCGACACCTTTGCAGATGTCAATTACACGATTTCGTTTACCTTGAGCCATAATCGCTACAAAATTACAACAAATTCGGCACCCCCACAATGCGAACTGTACAGTTTTCCATTGTAGCCTATGGATTTCTAAAGTTATCATCGTTCTCAGTTGGCTTGGGCACAAAAAAAGAGAGGGCAGCTGCTGCTGTCCTCTCCACACTAGGGGGCGGTTACCTACTCTCCCACTTTCGCAGTACCATCGGCGTGGTGAGGCTTAACTTCTCTGTTCGGAATGGGAAGAGG
>JAGHSV010000183.1 GCA_018065665.1 Candidatus Sodaliphilus aphodohippi | reverse complement strand
GCTCAACCTTGTCAGCGACAGCGAGGTGCTGCAGTCAAGTCTGGCAAGTTACACAAGCTTCATGCAGACAGCCACCGTATCAACCCAGAAAGTTCAGAGCGAGCAGGTCACCCGCGTCGGCAAGAAAATTGCCGCCGCTACCGAGGCCTACCTCAAGGCCACAGGCATGGAGAACGAAGTAAAGAATTTTGCATGGGAATTCAACCTGGTCAAGAGCGACGAGGTTAACGCATGGTGCATGCCCGGCGGCAAAATCGTCGTTTACGAAGGCATCATGAAACTTGTCCAGAGCGATGCCGACCTCGCCGTTGTCATCGGCCACGAGGTTGCCCACGCCGTGGCAAAACACAGCAACGAGCGCATGAGCCAGCAGATGCTTGCACAGTATGGCGCAAACGCACTGAGCATCTTCACTGCCGGCAAGAGCACTGCCACACAGGCCATCGCACAGCAGGTTTACGGCCTTGGCGCCAACTACGGCATCATGCAGCCCTTCTCGCGCAAGCACGAGAGCGAGGCCGACTACATGGGACTCATCCTGATGTCAATCGCCGGTTACAACCCCGACACTGCCGTAACATTCTGGCAGAAGATGAGCGCGACCGGAGGCAGCAAGGTGCCCGAAATCCTCAGTTCGCACCCCAGCGACGCCACCCGCATCGCCGACATCCAGAAGAAACTCCCCGAAGTAAAGAAAAACTTCTATACTGGCAAGTAACAAAACCAGTGACAAACAGGAATATAGCGCTTATCTAAAATGGCAAATAATGTCTCAAAGGGCTTGGCATACTACATGCGCGTCCTTCACCGCAATATCGGTTTCCTTGCCATAGGCATGGTCATAGTGTATTCACTCAGCGGCATTGTGCTGATACACCGCACAGACGACTTCATGAAATCCAGCACCGCCGTTGAGCAGACCATCAAACCTGGCCTGACCGCCGAAGAACTGGGCAAGGAACTAAAATTAAAGAAGTTTACAGTCACCAAAGAAGAGATTGGAGTAATCTATTTCTCGGATGAGGGCAAGTATGAAGTTGAAACCGGCAAAGTATCTTATGTAAAGAAGGATTATGTCTTCCCATTCAACAAGTTTGCCGAGCTCCACAAATCATCAAAAGCACCCCTTTGCTGGTTCACAACACTCTTTGGCATCATACTGTTCTTCCTCGCGATTTCTTCATTATTCATGTTCAAACCGCAAACCAAGGTATTCAAGAAAAATCTCGTATATATTGCCGTTGGCGTCATTATCACGCTGTTGATGTTTTTAATCTAAAACTATCGCCGCCAGCACTTTGAGCATCCTCATACAAGCAATCCGCAAAGCAATTGTTTTGCGGATTGTTTATTTTTGACTAAAGAACATTGCTGTCCTGTAAACTTTTGAGATGTTTATGTAAATGTCAGATTATCAATGCGTCTATTCCCTCAACACTAAATAGGGCTTACTTTATTTAAGAACTAATATTAAGCGCTGAAAGTGCGATATGTGAGCCGATAGGCGCAACTGTAACCGAGCGTAGCGAGCTCGGCAGAGTGAGCAGCGGTAAGTCGGCGTAGCCGGTGCCGCGAATAGCGAACCTCTGCCAACTGCCCCGGGGTTGAGCGAGCCTCGGGCGAGCGAGGCCTCGGATATGATGCTTCACACTTAGGGCGGGCTGAAAGTCCGCGATTGTCTCATCTTTGAGGTTATTCTGTCGTTAGTGCTTTGTTTAGCGTGTAAATCGCGGACTTTCAGCCCGCATTTGCTGGTGTTGTTGCCTTCCGAGGCCTGCGCTCACTACCGTTCGCTCCGACCCCGGTTACAGTTGCGCTGCGCTCACACTTCGCACTTTCAGTGCTTTATTCCTATCGGCATTTACTTAGTCACTTCACAGCCTTGCAACATAAATTCTTTTGCTGGACAGCAATAGTTCCTTATGTAATTTTTAGTCAAAAAACTATATTGGGCTGCGTCATCCATGAAGTCTCTCTCGAGAAATTCAGAGGAGGCTTTCAAAAAAACATAAAAACTGCCAAATTTTGTAATATGTCAGAATTTTGGTGTATCTTTGCAGTATATTGACTATGGAAGAAGATTTTGACATCCGCAACGAGCGCCTCAACAGCGACCAGGACTTTGAGAAAGCCCTGAGACCGGCACAGTTCAGCGACTTTGCCGGACAAGACAAGATTATTGAAAACCTCAGCATCTTTGTCAAAGCAGCCCGAATGCGCGGCGAGGCTCTTGACCACATATTGTTCCATGGCCCTCCGGGTCTTGGCAAGACAACACTCAGCAACATCATCGCCAACGAACTGGGCGTCGGGTTCAAGGTGACATCGGGTCCCGTACTGGACAAACCCGGCGACCTTGCCGGCCTGCTGACCTCACTCGACGAGAATGACGTGCTGTTTATCGACGAGATACACCGCCTCAGCCCCATCGTCGAGGAGTATCTCTACTCGGCAATGGAGGACTACCGCATCGACATCATGATAGACAAGGGTCCCGGAGCACGTACAGTACAGTTGAACCTGTCGCCGTTCACGCTGATTGGCGCCACCACCCGCAGCGGCCTGCTGACGTCACCGCTCCGTGCCCGTTTCGGCATCAACTGCCATCTCGAGTACTACGACCACGAGGTGCTGGAGGGGATTGTCAAACGCTCGGCACGGTTGCTGAATGTCCCCATCACCGACGAGGCAGCGCTGGAGATTGCCCTTCGCAGCCGCGGCACACCGCGTATTGCCAACTCGCTGCTGCGGCGCGTACGCGACTTTGCCCAGGTCAAAGGTACCGGCAAAATCGACACCGCCATTGCCCGCTTTGCGCTCGAGGCCCTCAATATCGACAAATATGGCCTCGACGAGATTGACAA
>JAGHSV010000025.1 GCA_018065665.1 Candidatus Sodaliphilus aphodohippi | reverse complement strand
AATCCTTCAGGGCATCGCTGAGAGGCATAACCGATGAAAAGTTCTTCCTGTTTAGACTTGCCAAAATTTATGCTTACCCCCACTAAATTTCGACTGACCCTGAAAAACTCGCTCATTTTCTTTAATACTTGAATATTTTGTTGTAAATTTGCACTCTGAAAACTGTCTGCAAGGGTCTTGTAACGGTTGATTGAGCACTTAATGCTCTCAGTCACTGCTACTTGCTCGTGCTGGCACATATTGGATTGCATATAAACAAATAACAAACAAAATTAATAATTTAACAACAAATGAAAACTAAAGGTTTTATCAAAGTCATTACCATTGCACTGATTTTGATCTGCGCCTTCTACCTGTCGTTCACTTTTGTTTCTAACAGCTATCAGAACCAGGCAGAGCAAAAGGCACTCGCAGTAGCGGGAATCAAGACTCCCGATACTTCAAACGAGAAGTACAAGACAGCGCTCAATGAGTATCTTGACTCAATTGCAAAGGAAAAAGTATTTTTGGGATACTACACTTTCCAGCAAGTTCGCGAAAAAGAGTTAGGCCTCGGCCTTGACTTGAAGGGTGGTATGAACGTAATTCTCCAGATTTCGGTACCCGACATCCTTCGTGCCCTTGCCGACAACAATCCCGACAAGAAGTTCAACCAGGCTATCGACAATGTTGCTAAGAACCAGGCCGCACAGGAAAACTTCGTGGCATCGTTCTGCACCGAATATAAGAAACTGGCCCCCGAAGGTTCTCTCGCCCAAATCTTCCGCAACGTAGAGAAGGTTAAGGAGAAACCCAACGCAAACGACCAGCAAATCCAGAGCATCCTCGAGGAAGAGGTCAGCGGCATGGTGGACAACTCTTATAAGGTGCTCCGCAACCGTATCGACCGCTTCGGCGTTGTGGCTCCCAACATCCAGAAACTCCAGAGCACAGGTCGCATCCTGCTCGAGCTCCCCGGTGTTAAGGAACCCGAACGTGTTCGCAAACTGCTCCAGGGCGCCGCTAACCTCGAATTCTACGAGACCTATACCGCTGCCGAAATTGCCGGCTCTATCCAGGCTCTCGCACAGAATGCCAACGGTACAGCCCCCGCTGCACAGGCCGACACTACTGCAACCGACTCAACTAAGAAGGAAGCCGCTCCCGCCAAGGAAGCCGCTCCCAAGGCCGAGAAGAACCTGCTGGCTCTGCTCAACTTCCAGGCTGCCGCAACTCCCGTTGTTGGTACTGTTGCCATGAGCGACACAGCCGACGTGAACGCCATTATCCACTCTGAGGCTGCCCGCATGAGTCTTCCCGCCGACCTCAAACTGGCATGGACCGTTAAGCCTCAAGCTGCACAGGGCAGTCAGGAGTTCTTCCAGCTCGTTGCACTGCGCACCATCAACAACCAGCCCGTCCTCACCGGTGACGTCGTTACCCGCGCTACAAGCGAGTTTGACAACCTCCAGGGTCAGGTGGTTTCAATGCGCATGAATGACGAAGGTGCACGCGAGTGGTCTCGCATCACCGGACAGAACATCGGTAAGGCTATCGCCATCGTGCTCGATGACCAGGTTTACTCGTTCCCCAATGTCAATTCACAGATTGACGGCGGCAACTCACAGATCAGCGGCCACTTCACTCCCGAAGAGGCAAACGACCTTGCTAACGTGCTCGAGTCTGGTAAGATGGTTGCACGCGTTAATGTAGCAAGTGAGAGCGTGATTGGACCGTCACTGGGTCAGGAATCAATCCATAAGGGTGTTGTTTCGTTCATCGTTGCCCTCATCCTGCTCGTTATCTTCATGATGTGTTTCTATGGCATCTATGCCGGTAACATCGCTAACCTGGGTCTCATCATGAACCTCTTCTTCACCATGGGTATCCTCGCATCGTTCCAGAGCGTGCTCACCCTGCCCGGTATCGCCGGTATCGTACTGACACTGGGTATGGCAGTGGACGCCAACGTGCTCATCTTCGAACGTTGTAAAGAGGAACTTCGTGCTGGCAAGGGCCTGAAGGCCGCCATCCAGGACGGTTACAGCAACGCGTTCTCGGCAATCTTCGACTCGAACCTCACTACCATCATCACCGGTATCATCCTGATTTATCTTGGTTCAGGTCCTATCCGCGGTTTCGCCGTCACTCTCGTGATTGGTATCTGCTGCTCGTTCTTCACTGCAGTATTCGCTACCCGTCTCGTGCTTGAATATTGTGTAAACAAGGGCTGGTTCGACAAGATGACCTTCACCACCAAACTCTCAAAGGGCCTCATGGAGAACGTTAAGTTCAACTTCATGGGCAGCGCCCGCAAGGTTTGGGTTGTAATCGCAGTTATCGCTGTCATCATCGCCGGTCTGTTCGCCGTTCGCGGACTGAGCCGCGGTATTGACTTCTCGGGTGGCCGCAACTACATCGTGCAATTTGCCCAGCCGGTTTCAACTGCCGAGCTCCAGAGCAAACTCCAGCCGCTCTTTGGCGATGCCAATACATCGGTTATCACCATCGACAATGACACCAAGGTGCGTATCTCTACCAACTATAAGATTAATGATTCTTCAGACGGTATTGACGACGAAATCACCGGCATCCTCTACACCGGTCTCAAAGACGCCGGCGTACTGGGCAACATGACCAAGGAAGACTTCAGCGTCACCAACGAGAAGGTTGGTATCGTATCGAGTGAGGTTGTCGGCCCGAGCATCGCGAGCGACATGACCCGCGAGGCAATCTGGGCAGTGCTCTTCTCTCTGTTGGCAATGGCACTCTACATCCTGTTCCGTTTCCGTGACGTGGCGTTCTCTCTGGGTGCACTTGCAGCCGTAGCGTTCACCACATTCGTGACTATCGGTTTCTACACCCTGCACGGACTCTTCCCGTTCTCGATGGAGGTTGACCAGACATTCATTGCCGCAATCCTGACCATCATCGGTTATCAGGTAAACGATACCGTGGTTGTATTCGACCGTGTACGTGAGTACCGTCGTCTCTTCCCCAAGCAGGATCTCCACACCACATTCAACAAGGCGCTCTGCAGCACCCTGTCTCGTACAACAATGACATCAATCTCGACACTGCTCGTGCTCGTTGTCATCCTGTTCCTCGGTGGTGAGTCAATCCGCAGCTTCATCTTTGCAATGACAATCGGTGTAGTTATCGGTACATTTGCTTCACTCTTCCTGGCTTCGCCAGTGGCTTACCTCGTATTCCGCCGCAAAGCCAACAAGAAAACAGTCAAGTAAAATCTCCTATCACTATAGATAGTATGGCTGGGCAACTCCATCACGGGTTGCCCAGTCTTTATTTTGTCACATAAATAATTATATGGGGTTGCATATAACAAAAAATTGCACTAACTTTGCTCGCAGTTAATAACAAATTGATTTTGTAATGATAAAAGCCGGAATTATGGGCGGGGCAAACAAGACCGCCGGTGAACTAATCAGATTGCTCGTCAACCATCCCGATGTCACCCTGAAGTGGGTCGAGAGCGATATCTATGCCGGACAGAGCGTGAGCTCGGTCCACCAGGGTCTGCTTGGAGAGTCTGACATCACATTCTGTAATGGTGTTGACCTTGATGGCATTGACGTGCTGTTCATGTGCAACCGCTACGGGTCGTCACGGGCATTCGTCGAGCAGACTACACTGCCTCCCGACCTGCGGGTCATTGACCTCTCGCCAGACTTTCGCATGGCAGGCGACCACGACTTTGTCTATGGTCTGCCCGAACTCAACCGCCGCAACATCGTGCACGACTGCCGTCACGTTGCATGCCCCGGTGGATATGCCACTGCCATCTTGCTGGCTATCTTGCCGCTGGCACGCAACCTGATGCTGAACAGCGACATGCACGTCTGCGCCATCAAGGGCAGTACGGGAACCGGCTCGACCGACAATAACAACTGGGACTACTCGTGGCAGAACAACAACATGACGGTCTATAAACCGTTCGCCCACGAGCAACTGGGCGAGATTCGCGAGGTTCTGTCGAGCGTGCAGATGAGTTTTAACAGCGGTATCAATTTTGTGCCCATGCGCGGTGCATTCCCGCGCGGCGTGCTCGCTGCCATCTATCTGGACAGCACCATCGACATCGAGGTGCTCAGGAAACTCTATGACGAGTATTATGACGACCACAACTTCACCTTTGTGACCGACCGCCGGCCCGACCTCAAGGATGTCGTGAACACAAACAAGTGCCTCATTCACCTCGAGCGTATTGACGGCAAACTCATCATCACGTCGGTCATCGACAACATGCTGAAAGGGGCAAGCGGCACCGCCGTACACAACATGAACCTGCTCTTTGGACTTCATGAACGCGTTGGACTGATGCTGAAGGCATCGGCATTCTAAAACTGAATTTATTTAATTGATATAACTATGGGAATAAATAGAGTAACATTACTGGGCAATGTCGGCACCGATGTCGATGTCCGCAACCCGGGACCCGGACAGACGGTGGCAACCTTCCGCCTGGCAACCAACGAGAGAGCATATACAAACGCTGCCGGAGTACAGATACCCGAACGCACCGAGTGGCACAACATAGTGATGTGGGGCCGCAATGCCGAGACTGCCGAGAAGTATATCCGCAAGGGTACACAACTCTACATCGAGGGCAAACTGCGTACACGCACCTGGGAGGACCGCAACCAGATCAAGCGCAGCATCACCGAGGTCTATGTTGACAACTTTGAGTTGCTGGCGCGCCCCAACAACGGCTAACGCCCATTGTTAAAACGCGCGCTGTATTTTGCCCTTTGGGACAAAAGCAGTAATTTTGTAGTTTGCAAACTGATTTTGAAACAAAACTACCAACAATGCAAGTTAGAGCAAAAAAGTCACTGGGACAGCATTTCCTGACCGACCTGTCGATTGCCGAGCGCATTGCCGACACCGTCAATGACTATAAAGGGGTGCCGGTCATTGAAGTGGGCCCCGGAATGGGTGTGCTCACGCAGTTCTTGCTGGATGCCGGGCACGACTTGACCGTGGTGGAACTCGACACCGAGTCGGTTGACTACCTCAATGCCAACTTCCCGGCCCTTGAAGGGCGTATTGTCAGTGACGACTTCCTGCGCCTTGACCTGCGCCAGATTGTGGGTGACCGCCAGTTTGTCGTGATTGGCAACTATCCCTACAACATCTCGTCGCAGATTTTCTTCAAGGTGCTGGACTATAAAGACCAGGTGGTGTGCTGCAGCGGTATGTTGCAGCGCGAGGTGGCACAGAGGCTCACCGCCGGACCCGGCAGCAAGACCTACGGCATCCTGAGCGTGCTGTTGCAGGCGTGGTACGACACCGAGTACCTGTTCACAGTCGACGAGAACGTCTTCAACCCGCCACCCAAGGTCAAGAGCGGCGTGCTGAGGCTGACGCGAAACGATGTGCAGCAACTGGGATGTGACCCGCGTCTGATGAAGACCATCGTCAAGACCGGATTCGGGCAGCGGCGCAAGACACTGCGCAACTCACTGCGACCGTTGCTGGGCAAGGACAGCCCAATGCTGGCACAACCAATTTTTGACAAGCGTCCCGAGCAACTCTCGGTCGCCGATTTTGTTGCTCTCACACAACAGATTGCAGATAACACGAAACAATAACTTCAAATAATCTTTCGGCAAGATCATGAAAGAGTACAACGAGAAAAGTCTGGACCAAATCTGTGATTTGATCGAGAAGAAAGACATAGAAGGGTTATTGCAGACCATTGGCGACCTGCATCCTGCCGACATTGCCGAGATTGTCGATGAACTGGATACCGACGAGGCCCTGTTCCTGATGAAGCAACTCGACGACGAGACAGCCGCCGATGTGCTCATCGAACTGGACGAGGACCAGCGCCACGACCTGCTGGAACACATCTCCAACGAGGACATCGCCCATCACCTTGAACAGATGGATGCCGGCGATGCCGTTGACGTGATCCAGGAACTGGACAAGGAAGACCAGGAAGAGGTCATCCAGCACATCGATGACGTTGAACAGGCAGGCGACATCGTCGACCTCATGCAGTATGACGAGGACACCGCCGGCGGTTATATGTCGACCGAGATGATTGTCGTCAACGAGAACATGTCGATGCCCGACTGCATCAAGGCCATGCGAGAGCAGGCCGAGGACATGGATGAGATTTATAATATCTACGTCATTGATGACGATGAGCGACTGAAGGGTATATTCCCGCTGAAAACCACCATCACCAACCCCTCGGCATCAAAAATCAAGCACGTCATGGAGCCCGACCCCATGTCGGTGAAGACCGATACGCCCATCGAGGATGTAGCCCTCGACTTTGACAAGTATGACCTCGTGTCGATGCCCGTTGTCGATTCAATCGGGCGTCTGGTGGGCTGTATCAAGGTCGACGACATCATCGATCAGGTGCGTGAGCAAAGCGAGCGTGACTATCAGTTGGCATCTGGTATCTCGGCCGACGTCGAGACCGACGACAGCATCGTCACCCAGGTCAAGGCACGTCTGCCATGGCTGTTGGTGGGCCTGATTGGCGGTATCGCAAACGCCCTCATCCTTGACGGCGGCGACACAGCGCTGCTGCAGGTGCTGCCGGGAATGGCACTGTTCATCCCGCTGATTGGCGGCACTGGCGGTAATGTGGGCACCCAGTCAAGCGCGATTGTCGTACAAGGTCTGGCAAACGGCAGCCTCACCCTCAACCATGCCGGAAAACATCTGCTTAAAGAGTTTGGCATTGCCATATCAAACGCATTGACCATCAGCGCACTGCTATTCATGTATGCATGGTTCTTCCCCGTTGACGGCGACCCGATGAAAGCTCGCGTCACCACCATGGCTGTTACCATATCACTGTTCTCGGTGATTATCTTTGCATCAATCTTCGGCTCTCTTGTACCGATTGTCCTCGAGAGACTCAAGCTTGACCCTGCCGTCGCCACCGGACCGTTCGTCACGGTGACAAACGATATCGTCGGCATGATTATCTATATGACAGTGAGCACTTGGCTCATTCACTCTTTTACAACATTGATATTATGACAAACTTGCGAACAATAGCCATTGCCGCTTTGTGCATCGTCATGAGCATGGCTGCAACCTACAGCGCCGATGCCCAGGAAAATGCAACCGGCAAGTACAAGAAAGCGCTTTTCATTGGCGCACATCCCGACGACAATGAGGCCAGCGTCGGTGGCACGATGCTGAAACTCCGTCAGCAGGGGTGTGAGGTCGTTTGTGTTGACCTGACCCATGGAGAGGCCGGCATCGAGGGTAAGACTCACCAGGAGGCTGCCGCGATAAGAACCCGCGAGGCCCAGGCTGCAGCCCGCGACTTTGACGTGAAACTGGTGATGATGACACAGATTGACGGCAATACCGAGGTCAACAAGGCCCGCTACGACGAGATGAAGGCTGTCATCGCTACCGAGAAACCCGATGTGGTTTTCACCCACTGGCCCATCGACTCCCATCGCGACCACCGCGCCTGTTCGATGCTTGTCTATGACGCCTGGCGCCAACTGGACCACAGTTTCGACCTGTACTACTATGAAACCATGACCGGCCTGCAAACCATGGGGTTCATGCCCGACACCTATGTTGATATCAGCGATGTAGTTGACAAGAAATATGAGGCATGCCAACACCATGTCAGTCAAAACATCAACAACAGCATCAACAACTGGCACAAACCCGTTGACACCATGCGCGGCCACGAGTTCCACTGCAAGGCTGCCGAGGCTTTCAAAAAACAAATCTGGGACAAGAGCGAGATAATGGGACAATAACCCAACCCTCCCATCTCAATTCCCAATTGGAGACAGTTCTTTATAGAATTGTCTTTAATTTTGTACCCTTTCGGGTGTAAAATTATAAAATAATAATATTTTTATACCTTAAAGGGTATAAATTCGGCTTTTTTATGTATCCTTGCACCCGAAAAGGTATAATTATCATGAACAATCTATCGGTAACAGTAAAGCAACTTCGCAAGAAATACGATATGACCCAAGAGGAACTGGCCCTGAAGTCAGGGGTTGGTCTTCGTTTTGTTCGTGAGTTGGAACAGGGCAAAGAAACTTTGCGGTTAGACAAGGTCAATCAGTTGTTGAATTTCTTCAATTTCACTATGGCCCCAACTGCCAAAATCAAGGTATAAGTAAATGAAGCAGGCAAAAATACTATATAAAAACATATTGGCAGGAATACTAACCGAAAACGATGAGGGTTATGAATTTCACTATCTGCCCGAATATCTTGCAAATGACACATCCAAACCGGTTAGTCTCACGATGCCTTTGCGGGCTGAATCATTCACGAGTCCTGTGCTCTTTCCGTTCTTTGATGGATTGATTCCCGAAGGTTGGTTGCTTGATGTTGCTATACGTAACACAGATATAAGTATTCTTGACAGAATGTCATTGCTCTTGCTATGTTGCAAGGATTGCATTGGCGCGGTCAGTGTCGAGCCGTTGGAAAGGAAGGGGGTGCAGGATGTGTAAGTGTTTATATTGCTATCGGCCTTTGCTTCATGGCGAAAAGGATATGCATACGTCATGTGTTAGAAAGTTCTTTGGCACATCAACAATTCCATCGCTCAATTATACGACAGAGCAGTTGGATGATTTGGCCGAGCAGATAATCACAGAACAAACGTCCTTGACCGGCGTGCAACCCAAACTATCTTTGCACTTGAATGAGCACGAAGGCAGCAAACGTTTGACGATTGTAGGGTTGTGGGGCGGATACATCTGCAAACCACAAACTGCAGTTTTCAAAATGATGCCCGAAGTTGAGGATTTGACGATGCACCTTGCCGAGTTGGCCCATATCAATGTGGTTCCACATACATTGATGCGCATGGCTGATGGAACCTTGTGCTACATAACGCAACGCATTGACCGCAAAAACAACGGTGAAAAATTGGCTATGGAGGATATGTGCCAACTTACCCAACGCCAAACTGAACATAAATACCGCAGCAGTTACGAACGCGTTGGGAAAGCCATTCTACAATATTCCTCTGTACCCCAGTTAGATGTCACCAACTTTTTTGAGATTGTGCTATTTTCGTGGCTAACGGGTAATAACGACATGCATCTCAAGAATTTTTCTCTTTATGAACCTACCGAGAATGAGATAAGATTTGCTCCTGCCTACGACTTGTTGAATGCCGCCATTCTAAACCCCAAAGATGACGAAGAATTGGCACTGACACTAAATGGACGCAAAAACAAAATAAAGGCATCTGACTTTGAAACTGCAGCGCTGTCCCTTGGCATTACTTCAAAGGTTGTCAGGTGTATCATCAACAAATACATTAAGTTGCTTCCCAAATTTGAAAATGCCATTCGCAATTCGTTTCTGAGTGCTGCATTAAAAGAGGATTACATCGCACTGCTGACTAAAAGAACTGAAATATTAAAATCTGGTTTAAAAGAGGTGGATGGAGTTGCCAAATAAGTTTTTTAGGATAAAATGTGCGCGGTTTCGTGATTTTTCACTAATTTCGCACCATATTATATTAAACACCAAACATCATGAGTGATATTACCAAATATGACATTGACAACAGCCCGAAAGTAAAGGCCGATGACAACAATAAAAAAGAAAAAGAGTACAATCCGCAGACCGGTGGTCTGAAGGAACGCCTCGCGCGCGTCAAGAAGACAAGGTGGTGGCGATTTGGCATCGTGGCTGCAATATTTGTCGCCTGGGTTGCCTGGTTGGGCAACTGGTGGGTACTGCTGGCACTGCCTCTGCTGGCCGACATCTACCTGACCCAATTCATCCCCTGGGGATGGTGGAAAGGCATCAAGAACAAAACGCTACACACCATCATGAGTTGGGTTGACGCCATTGTCTATGCCCTGGTGCTGGTTTACTTCCTGTTCCTGTTTGTGGGGCAGAACTACCAGATTCCGTCATCCTCACTCGAGAAGACGTTGCTCACCGGTGACTTCCTGTGGGTGAACAAGATGGTCTATGGGCCGCGCGTGCCACAGACACCGCTTCACTTCCCGCTGGCCCAGAATGTGTTGCCGTTCTTCAACTGCAAATCATATATCGAGCATCCGCAGTTTGACTACCACCGCCTGAAAGGACTGCGCAGCGTCGAGCGTGGGGACATTGTCGTTTTCAACTTCCCTGCCGGTGACACCGTGACGCTCAACTGCCCCAACCCCGACTACTACACTCTGGTGTTTCAGTACGGTCGGGAAGCCATTCGCAACAACCCGCAGAACTACGGCGAAATCATCTACCGCCCCGTTGACCGCCGCGATAACTATGTGAAACGCTGCCTCGGTCTGCCTGGCGAGTGGATATCGCTGAAAAACGGCATCGTATATATCAACGGCAAGCCGCTGCCCGAGCCACAGAATGTGCAGTACCGCTATGTCGTCACCACCGACGGCACACCAATCCGTGACGACTTTTTCGAGGAACTTGGCATCAGCCCCGATGACCGTTTCTTTGACGGGCGTTTCTACCAGTTGCCGTTGACAGCCGATATGGTTAAGCAGTTGAAGGCACAGACTTGGGTCACAAATGTTGAACGCGTCACCGATGAGATGATGGCCGACAATACCGACATAATGCTGTCATACCCTGTCGGATATGACTATGGATGGACCCACAACAACTACGGTCCGCTATGGATTCCCAAGAAGGGCGTCACCATGCACCTCACCCTCGACAACCTCCCCAAGTATGAGCGTTGCATCAAGAACTACGAGGGCAATAGCCTTGAGGTCAAAGACGGCAAAATCTATATCAACGGCAAGGAAACCGACCGTTACACTTTCAAGATGGACTACTACTGGATGATGGGCGGCAACCGCGACAACTCGCTTGACTCCCGCTACTGGGGTTTCGTACCCGAGGACCACGTTGTCGGCACCCCCATGATTGTACTCATCTCGTTTGACAAAGACAAACGACTGCTGGACGGAGGCATCCGTTGGAACCGTATTTTCAAGATGCCCACCCCCGATAAGAAGTGATGACACCTGTCACACTGACACCCCATCAACCTGTCGTTGCCGGTAGCATGGCTGCCGGCAGCGTCCGTTACTATGCCGCGGCAGTCTGTGCCGGGAAAGTCCTCATTGACGACGGCGAGCGTCACCTGCCCCTGCGCCACAGCCATCACCGTTATGCCATCTGCGGCCCCAACGGTGTGCAGCAGCTAACCGTGCCACTCGTCGGAGAGACCAACGCCATGCCCGTTGCCATGCGTGACGTGCGCATCTCGGAGCACTGCAAGTGGCGTCACCTGCATTGGGGGGCGCTGTTCTCGGCATACGGACGCAGTCCCTACTTTGACTATGTTGCAGCGGACCTTGAACCCATAATCATGGGCAACCAGAAGTTCCTGCTTGACTTCAACGAGCAGTTGCAGCAACTCATCATCGACTTCATGGATCTCCCCGTCACGTTCGGCCACTACGTGCCCGATGCTGCAAACGGCATCCTTGACCTGCGCGGCAAAATTTGCGGCAAACGCCCCGACACCCTGCCCATCACCGACCTGCGTTACTACCAGGTGTGGGAGCACCGTCACGGTTTCATCCCCGGCCTCAGCATCCTCGACCTGCTGATGAACGCCGGCCGCGAAGGGATTCTCACCCTCATGGCCATGACCGAGTAATAATATTACCCGTTT
>JAGHSV010000100.1 GCA_018065665.1 Candidatus Sodaliphilus aphodohippi | reverse complement strand
GCCGGGTTGAGTTCATGCTCGCCCTGACCGTCGGCATAGAGTTTGCCGGTCTCGGTGTCTTCCCAGCACTCCTGAGTGTGGCCAGTCCTAAAGCGGTAGGGTTCGGACTGCCTGAAGTGGTTTGCCGGTTTGATGGTCATCGTGCCGTTCTTAAAGTAGATTTGGTACTTTGGGTTTGCGCCTTCGGTTTGCGAGAGAGTGATGGCGTATGTGCCCGGTTCCTCGCCCTGAGCGCGGGTGGCGGAGATGCCCGACAGGGTATCTCCTTCCTCGAGTTCTCCAATAGCGATTTTCCAAGTCAGTTGGGGGTCATCGGCATCCCAAAACTTGTGCTTGTCGTCGGCTTTGATTACCAGTCTTAGTGGCTCTTCGCTTCTTGTGTATTCAAGACAGGCGGCAAATTTAGGGGAACCAGCCCAATTTGCTATATGGGGTCTGGCAACCTCAAACCTGACGACATCGCCGGTCCTGAGACCTGGCAGAGGAACAGAGAACAAACCTTCGAGATTCTGATTGTCACGCTGGGCCAGTGTATAGACCTCGTTGTTATTTACATAGACAGTGATTGTGAATAAACCATATAGGGGATTGCCACAATCCTTGAACCACTTGAGACGCGCGTTGGCAACATCTGTGCCCAATACCTCAAATTCGGCATAGCGCGTGTCGGTCTCGTTGTTTTCGGCGTACACGGTCTCGGCCGCCCAGTTGAACAGGTTGTCATTGTACGTTTCCTCTTTCTTGGAAGAGAAACCGTCGGATACATAGAATGGATTGCTGCGTAGCCTGAGGTAAGTGACAACCTCGGCAGCGTTGAGTTCCTGGGTGCAACCGGCGTCGGCATAGACCTTGCCGGTCCCGGTGTCTTCCCAGCATTCCTGCGTGAACCCGCGCTCGCTGGCGGTGGGCTCGATCTGTTCATGATGCACGACCTCGGCGTGCAGCACGGCAGCCCACAACAAGACTGCAAAAAGTGAAATAAGTTTCTTCATGCGAATATTTGAATTTACTTTATAATTCTGTATTTTTTGCAAAGTTACGGTTTTTCTGGGAAATAAGGATGTTTCTCTAAAAAAATCAGCGTGTTTTCCTGATTTTCATGACAAAAGAGAGGCTGTGTCATAATTGAAGTTTTATGGCACAGCCTTGATTTTCAACTCTCGGAGAATCTCATATTTTTCAGGCAGCCGATTTTCGTTGTCTTGGCCAGAAAATTGGATTCTCGGAGAGTTCATATCGGGATATATGATCAAAACGGCCGTTTGAGGGGGTATTCCCCCCTTTTCTGGCCGTTTCCCGTATTTTTGAGCACATTTTCTTTATGTTGAAGGCAATGGCGAAGAAGGCAAAGTCCATTGTGACCTTGTCTTTGCCGAAGTGGCGGAAGCGGCGGTATCCCATGCCGGTCTTCATCTGTCCGAAGACGGCCTCCGGCTCGATGCACCGCCTCCCCCGGTGCCTGCGGCCCTCTTCGCTGCAGAGCAGTTCGCTCGCTTTCTCTTTGTACAGCCTGAGTCTGTGGTTCACCTCTATCTCGCGCCGGTCGCCCTTGGCCTTGTAGCATCGGCGCCTGAGCGGGCATCCGCTGCAGTTGGAGGCACGGTAGCAGGCGCTTTCGGTTACGTATCCGCTTGCCGTCCTGGCGAGCCGTGTCCCGCACCGCTCCATGTGCTGGCCCATCGGGCATACATAGTAGTCGCCGGTTTCGTTGTAGCAGAAGTTGCCGCTGCGGAACGGGTCGGGCTTGTAGCGCGGGCGGTGCTCGATGTGGAAGCGGTTGTACTTGACGAAGGCCTCGGTGCGGTTCTCCTCCATGAAGCGGTAGTTCTCCTCTGAGCCGTAGCCCGAGTCGGCCACGGCCACGCCGGCGTAGTGCCCGTAGCGGGCCTTGAACGACTCCAGGAACGGTATCATCGTGAGGGTGCCGGTGGGGTTGGGGAACAGGGCGAAGTCGGTGATGAACTGGTTCTCGGACGATATCTGAAGGTTGTAGCCCGGCTTGGTCTGGCCGTTGTTCATCGCGTCCTCCTTCATGCGCATGAACGTGGCGTCGGGATCGGTCTTGGACTGGAGTTGCGGCCTTCCATCTGCTCAAGCTTCTGCTCGTAGTCGGCCAGTTTGCCGGCGCTCTTCTCCAGCTCCTTGAGGTTGCGTTTCATTTCGCGCTGCTTCTCCTTGCCCTCGGCATCGGCCGGCTTGCCGGCATCGGCGACGCTGCGGCGAAGTTCCTCGCAGATGTCCTTGAGCTGGGCGGGGGTGAACTCCACCGCCTCGTCTCCGGCGGCGTTGCCCTGGGCTATGGACTCGTCTATCTGCTCGAGCAGCACGCGTATCTTTTCCCTGAGCCTTGCGCTGTTGCGCTCGGCGGTCTTGCGCCACACGAAGGTGTACTTGTTGGCCTTCGACTCTATCTTCGTGCCGTCGATGTACTCCACGTCAAGGCTCACGAAGCCGCGGTCGGCAAGCAGGAGCACGAGCTGGGTGAAGATGCCGTCTATCTCGTCCTTGACGCGGTTGCGGAAGTTGTTTATCGTCTTGTGGTCGGGGAACTGGCGGCCGGAGAGCCACATGAAGTGGACGTCGCGCAGCAGGGCCTTCTCGATCCCGCGGCACGAGTAGATGTTGTTCATGTAGCCGTATATGACCACCTTGAGCATCATGCGCGGATGGTAGGGGCTGCAGCCCTTGTCACAGTACAAATCACAAAGCCTGGTGATGTCAAGGCTGTCAATCATGGCGCTCAAGAGGCGCACCGGGTCGTTTCCCGCGATGTTTTCATCAATTCTCTGCGGAAAAAGCACCGTTTGATTTGGATAATATGAGCGAAAATGCGAACTTTGCATAACATTTGATTTTGTACCATAAAGTTACAAAAAATTTATGGAACAGCAAAGCCCTGGCTTGGGAAAGTCGGGGCTTTGTCATAAAAAAATCAATCAAAAAAGAGGATGTGCCTATTTTGACACACCCTCCTATTATACTTGCCCATAGCCCCTCTCTACGGGAGAGGGGTTTGGGGTGAGGCATTACTTCTTCACGAACTTTTTCCCGTTCATGATGACGATTCCACGGTAGTCATCGCCCACGGGGCGGCCCATGATGTCGTACTTCATGCCGTCACCCTGGTTGCCGCGCTTCAGGTCGTCGATGCCTGTGGGGGTGTCCTGGTCAAACTTCAGCAGGAACGCCTCGATGTCAACGGGCGTGTCAAACTGCAGGAACGCGCTGTGTGCGTCGATGCCGTCGCCGTTGCAGGGGTAGTAGCCAACGCCGCTGGCTGCAGGCAGCAGGAAGAACGAGTTGGCGGGGGCACTCTCGATTGCCTCGTCGGTGCCCGTGAGGTCGTTGCTGACACCGAGGGGTGCTGCAGCATCGGCCACGTTCAGGACAATCTGGATCTGGTTGCCCTCAATGTCCCTGAGCATGCCCGAGTTGTCCTGGCCTGCAGTTGCCCTGAGGACCACTGCCTCGCCCTTGGGGATGACGTTGCCCTCGACGGGGGCCATGCGCAGCAGGTTGCCGTCAACAACACCGGTGTATGCGGTTACGCCCTGAGGCACGGTGTATGCGCTCGCGCTCGAGTAGAACGTCGCATAGTAGTACTGTGCGTCGTTGGGGTCCTGGGTTGCGGTGACGGTGTAGCCGTTGACGGTCCAGCCCTCGGGGATGTAGCTTGCGCCGTATTTCAGTTCCAGACCTTCGGGACAAACGAACGTGCCGGTCGGGGCCACGCCATTGAGCCAGTTTTCCGGTTTATAATATGACCAGTCGGTAAATGCCACCTTTACATAGTTCAGTTTCGAGCAGCCGTCGAACATACCTTTATAGCAATATCTTACCAGCGTTGTAGCCGGGAGTTCCGGTGCCGTGGTCAGGCTTGTGCAGTCCTTGAACATTTCTTCATAGCATTCAGCAAGCATGTTCATAGCAGGGAGTTCTGGTGCCGACTCCAGTTTTGTACAACCTGAGAACATACCCTTATAGCAATAGAATGAAATTGTGGTTGCAGGGAGTTCGGGTGCAGTAGTCAGGCTTGTGCAGCCTTTGAACATATTGGAATAACAATAATCCACCATCTTCATTGCTGCAAGTGTCGGTGCTGACTTCAGTTTTGTACAACCTGAGAACATATTTTCATAGCAAGAGGCTTTAAGTTCGGTTGCAGGAAGTGCAGGTGCCGCAGTCAGGCTTGTGCAGCCTTCAAACATTCCTCTATAGCATGTTGGAGCCAGTGACGCTGAGGCAAGTGTCGGTGCCGATACCAGCTTTGTGCAACCACTGAACATTCCAGAGTAACATTGGGTTGCCATCGTAGTGGCAGGAAGCTCAGGTGCTGATGCCAGGCTTGTGCAACCTTTAAACATGCCAACGTAGCAAGCTTCAGCCAGCGTGGTGACAGGGAGTTCTGGTGCCGTAGTCAGGCTTGTGCAATTTTCGAACATACCGTTATAACACCATTCTTTCAGCGTCGTGGCAGGAAGCACAGGTGCTGTGGCCAGTTTCGTGCACCCCTTAAACATACATGTATAGCAGCTTGCTGCCAGCGTAGTGGCTGGGAGAACGGGTGGTGTGGTCAGGTTTGTACAACCCAAGAACATACACCAGTAGCAGGTTCCTTTCAGTGTCGTGGCAGGAAGCTTCGGTGCCTGTGTCAGGCTTGTGCAGCCTTCGAACAACTTGGCGAAACAGTATGTATTTGGAATGGTTGTTGCTTCGCAGGTGTTGTCGATGAGCGACATCACGTTGCCGCTTGCTGCTATTTTGCCGGTCATCGCAAACGAGTATTGATGATCAACGTTTGAGAATCCGCTTGCCACGCCATTGCCAGCCTTGCGGAACCAGACATTGTCGCCCACGTTGGCGAGTGTGATGGTGCCTGTGGTCGTAGCCTCGTTGAAGTCAACCGTTGTCCAGTTTGAATGGTCGGTGCTGTACTGAATCTTGACAGGTTCCGTCGCGCCATTTCTCTTCAGTTCAACCGTTGAGCCTGCCTCTTCGGCCGTGAAACGAAGATTTTGGGGAGGAGTAACGTATTGCAAGCATACAGCAATGGTGGCTGAATTATTATCTTCTTCTTCATCATCTTCTTCTTCCGCCCTTGGTTTCTCGACTTCAACCCTAACGACATCTCCTTTTTTCAATGCAGGCAGAGAAAGACTGGATATATCCCACCAATTATGATAATGTTTAATCATGCTATCAACCAGAATGTCGTTCACATAGGTTTTCATGGAAATAGAAGGCCCTCCCCTCCACTCCATATACCATGCTAATTGTTGGTTGGCGATATTAGTGTCTTTGACAAGGAATTCAACAGAGCGCTTCTCTGAATGGTCACTGTCGTATGTCGTTTCAGCGACCCAATCGAATGTGACGTCATTGTACGTTTCAGATTCCTTGATTGTGAAGCCGTCATTAGCGACAACAGGATTTTCCTTAAGTTTAGGATATATGAACTTTGGTTTTACTTCATGCTCAAGGTAGGCATCCTCATAATATTTGCCTGTCGCGGTTTCCTCCCAGTAGTCTTGTTTATAAGCAAATCCGTTTGGGTCTATCTCACCTTGACTATGGTGTATGCCATCGACAATTTCCAGTTGCCCATCTGAAATGGACAAATCGTATTCAGGATTGTCTCTCTCAGACACCGTCACGTGAATAGGATATGTGCCCAAATCTTCACCCGCTTCACGACTGACAGTTACACCTTTAAGTTCTTGTGCAATGGGATATGAAGTGTGGTATGTCAGCTCGGGGTCATTTGTGCCTTTGAATTTGCGTTTATTATCGGCAAAGACACCGATAGCACTTGGGTTAGTCGGTGTATATTCAAGAGAGAATGCAAAAAGGGCTGTAGCCCAATTTCTACCACCTTCAGGCAAATTATATTGTTTCTTAATGCTTATATGAATTATGTCGCCTGTTTTTAGTCCATGTAAAGGTGTTGAAACAAGTTGTTGGAAGTCCGAGAGGTGCACCCCTCCTGCTGTCCAAGGAACAATATGACAAACACTCACATTATTTACGAGAATATCAATTGTGAAGTTGGCATGTTCAGGGTGGTCAGATGTCTCCCAATACCATTTTAATCGCGCATTGAGAATATCCGACCCGAGCAATTCGGGCACTTTGATATTAGTTGCATAGTTCTTGCCATCAGCAGCCTCGTATTCACGGGTTAGCGACCAGTTGAACTGAACGCCACCATAATTGGCAGACTCAACCATATCAAAAGAGCCGCTATTATCCCACATAGGGTGATAATTCAACTTATTGTATATTACTACCTTGGCTGGGTTGAGTTCTGTGAGGCATTCCTCTTCGGCATACAGTTTGCCCGTCTCGAGGTCTTCCCAACAATCTTGTGTGTAACCAACCGTTATGTCCGTCGGGTCGCATTTCTCCTGAAACACAACCTCGGCATGCATCATAGCCATGCAGCACAGGGCTGCGAAAAATAGAATTAGTTTTTTCATTTGATTATATTAGTTGTTAGTTATTTTTTTTTGATTTTCTCCGCAAAGTTACTGTATTTTTCTTGAAAAAAAGATGTTTTGCCGAAAAATCATCGTTGTAGTCGATTTTCATGATTAAAAGAGCGCCCGGCTGGCAAATGACTGTTGCGTCATATTCAAAGCATCTGAATAGCGAAGCCGTTCTGAAAAGCCGTCAGGCGCTCTGAGGAGTGCAACGTTCTGTAAAGCGAAAGCGCTCTCCATGCCTTATGTTCTTTTAGTCTAAAAATCTGCCAATCTGCGTGCAGTCAAGTTTTCTCTTACCTGCGGCGGTGAATCAGCATCACCACCAATGCCACCAGAACAATGGCGAGGGCTCCCGAGCCCCACATCCAATAGTCGTTGAGCAATGACGCTATGACGGTCTCGGCGACCGGCTGTTTTTGATCCTCGGGGAGTTTGCCGCACTCGGGCTGGTCACTGGGCTCCTCGGGGTGGGCATAGTCAACACGATAGAGGTTGACGGCATTACCGCCCAGTCCGCTGCGGCCCTGCGAAGTCACCACGACAAAGCGTCCGTCACGGGAGATGTGCAGCCCGACGGGATAGGAATCGACCGTGATGTTTGCCACCACCGTCATTGTGCGCGCGTCAACGACATAGAGCGCGCTGGCCTGGTTGCAGGCGGCAAAGATGTAGTTCCCGGCAGGAGACGCCTCGATTGTGCGCGCGCCCTTACCCACCCGGCAGGTCTGCCATTGCCCGACAGTAATATGCTTGCCGTCACGATTTTCAATGCCCTCAATTATGCTGTCAAGGCTGACGCTCATCACGAGGCCGGCGTTATTGGTGCTGGCATAGAGACGGTTGTTCTTGATTATCAGATGACGTGCGTTGTAAATGCCGTCAATACGCCCGATGTAGCACCGCGACTTCATGTCGATTACGGCAACTCCGCCGCCGCCCATGCACGACACCAGCAGGTAGCGGTCGTCGGGGGTGAACACAGTGCCGCGCAGCAGTAGGCCGCTATTGGTGTCGCGGTCAATCGGTGTAGTGAGACTAAGGTTGAGAATCAGCTGTTTCTCGACCACCACCGGGGGCAGGTGACGCCACTGCATCGGGTCGGGCGAACTGATATCGACAAGGCCCACGGTGTTGTTGCCCCAGTGGGTGATTGCCATCAATTTGCCGTCGTGCGAGCACATCACCATTTTGGGCAGAGGTCCGGTTTCCATCATGCGCACGATGCTGTCGGTGCGTGTGTCGATGATTGCCACTGCCGACGGGTCCTGGGCATTGAGGTCGAAGGTGCGGCGGTAGTAAGGCACCCACAGGTAACGGCCGCCGTGAGAGAATGCGCTCTCGACCGGCTTGCCCCAGAATTTACGCGTCTGGCCGTCGGGATAGTGGGTGAACCGATAAAATCCGCTGGGCTGGCCCCACAACGGTCCCGTTCCGCTTTCAAAACGGTGATGTATCACCTTAATCTTGCGGTTGGTCTTCATGTCATAGACCATTGTGCGGCAACCTTCAAGCGAGTTGACATAGTAGCGGCTGCCGTCGGGGTGGAAGTTCACCGACTTGGGCGAATAGACATCGGTATCGCGAGTGGCGGTGTCGCGGACGGCAAAGTTCTGCTTCTTGCCGATGCAGGTGATCGTCAGTTCGCCGTCACTCGAGCGCACCGACTCGCCAATGCGCGAATGGCACACCGGCGGCTCTGTGCCCATCAGCCCGAACCCCATCAGCATAGCTGCCAATGCCACTATCAGACCATGTTTCTTCATAATCACATCAAAAACCACGCGACCGAGGCTGCCATGAAAGCAACCTCACACCGCTACGTCACTCGCTATTGAAAACTCATTAGTCCTGCGCCATGAACGCCTCGACGTCGGCGGGATAGTAGGGAATGCGGTCCTGACCGAGGAAGCGGCAACCGTCGGCTGTGATGAGCAGGTCGTCCTCGATGCGGATACCGCCAAAGTCCTTGTAGGTGTCGAGTTTGTCAAAGTTGAGGAACTCGGCGCAGTGTCCGCTTGCACGCCAGTCGTCAATCAGCGCGGGTATGAAGTAGATGCCGGGCTCGTCGGTCACCACGAAGCCTTCCTCGAGGCGACGGCCCATGCGCAGGCAGTTGGTGCCGAACTGTTCAAGGTTGGGGCGTGTTTCCTCGTCAAAGCCCACATAAATCTGGTCCAGTCCTTCCATGTCGTGCACGTCCATGCCCATCATGTGCCCCAGTCCGTGAGGCAGGAACATGGCGTGGGCACCGGCAGCCACGGCCTCGTCAACATCGCCCTTCATCAGCCCAAGTTCCTTGAGACGCTCGGTCATGAGACGGCACACTGCAAAGTGCACGTCCATGTACTTGACACCGGGCTTTGCCACGCTGAGTGCAAGGTCGTGGCACTCGACGACGATGTTGTAGATGTCCAGCTGGCGTTGGGTGTACTTGCCGCTGACGGGCATGGTGCGCGTGTGGTCGCTGCAGTAGTGGTTCACGGTCTCGGCACCGGCGTCACACAGGGCGAGGCGGCCGGCCTCGAGCACGTTGAGCGACGGGTTGCCGTGCATGATCTCGCCGTGCTGCGAGAAGATGGTTGCAAAGCTGACCTTGGCGCCATAAGAGTTGGCGATGCCGTCAACCTGACCGCCAATGTACTTCTCGGTGATGCCCGGTTTGATGAGTTTCATTGCCGTGGTATGCATCTCGTAGCCGATTGCCGATGCGCGTTCCAGTTCCTCAATCTCGAGCGGTGTCTTGGCGCTGCGCATCTTGATGACCGCCATGCGCAGGGTGTGTGATGCCGCCTGACGCTGCTGCGAGGGGTGGATGCCCATCAGGTCCATAATCTGAATCATGTTGTCGTGGCGGTAGGGGGGCAGGAAGTGAATCTTGCGTCCCGCTGCCTTGGCGTCGTTGCATATCTGTTCCAGCTGCTTCATTGGCGCGCTGTTGGCAACGCCCACCTGTGCCGCCATGGCGGCAACGCTATCGACCGACCCGTACCACACGATATCCTCGATGTCGATGTCGTCGCCAATCAGGGTCTCGGTGTTGTTGTCGATGTCAATCACGCCAACAAGGCCATCGCGCTGCTGCCCAAAGTAGTACAGGAACGAAGAATCCTGGCGGAAAGGATAATAAGCATTATTGGGATAATTGCAAGGTGACTCGTTATTGCCGAAGAGCAGAATCACGCCGTCGCCGACCAGTTCCTTCAGCTGGTCGCGCCGTTCTACATAAACATCTTTGCTGAACATAATGTATTAATGTTTTATCGGTTATTAATTTCAGGTTGTAAAATTACTGCTTTTTCGGGACAACGCCACAATTTTAGTCAAAAAATATTGGGGTGTCAAGATATTTGCATGATGGGGGTTACTCGACGGTCAGCGAGGGGATGTCGGCATGTGAGCCGGCGGTGCCGTCACAGAAGGCGCCCCAGTAGATGCCGGTGAAGCCTCCGGCGGTCTCGGTGCTGATGAACTTGGTGTCCATCGAGGCGATTTTCTGACCGTTGACCTCAAAGTGGTAGCGGTGTGCCGTGCCTTTGATGGCGATGTGCGCCCGGGGGCTGTCCAGGGCGATTTCTTTCTCGATATGGGTCATGCACCCCAGCTGGTAGCGCACCTGTGCCAACCATTTGCCGCCGTTGTTGACGACGGCTATGTCATAGTGGTAGTGACCGGCCATGTAGGCTGTAAGGCCGGCCCTGCCGCCGCTTTTGAGCCCCGAGGCGTCGATGTCGGTGCTGACGGTCTGGTCGATGGCTGTCTGCCGCACGCCGATGAACGTTGGCGAGCCGTTGTCGTCAAGTGTCTTGTTGCCGGCTTTCAGACGTAAGAAACCATGCCGCTCGGTCTGCGAGTAATTTGTCTCTATCGGGTTGCACAGGAAGTTGAGACGCATGTCAAATGCCTTGCCGGGGCCGAAGGTGATGGTTGCCGGGGGCACGGCGACGGGGTGTTGGGGCAGGGTGGGGCATTTCATGTCCACGTTGATGCACTTGCCGCCGTTGAACACCGGCCACTCGCCCTTGTCCCACTGCACGGGCATGAGGAATGTCTCGCGTCCCAGCAGGTGGTGTGTGCCTGTCTGCCATCGAAAGGCGAGAGCCACTGCCCACCACGAGCTGTCGGGGGCTTGGACGAGGTCGGCATGGCCTACGCCCTGGATTGTGTTGTCCTGCCCTGCCTGGGTGAGGTGTGTCATCACGGGGTTGGCCGGGTTGCTCTCATACGGTCCCCAGATGTCGCGGCTGCGTGCCATGGTCACCTTGTGCGAGAACTCGGTGCCGCCCTCGGCGATGAGTAGGTAGTACCAACCGTCGCGCTTATAGAGATGGGGCCCCTCGGGGTAGCGTCCGCCGGTGCCCTGCCAGATGAGTTTGCGCTCGCCAATGCGCTCGCCGGTCTTGAGGTCAATCTGGGTGAGCAGTATGCCTCCCCACGCGTTGCCCACATAGTAGCATTTTTCCTCACCGGTCACCGGGTCGGTGTCCCAGAACAGTGTAGGGTCAATGCCGTCCTGATCGACCTTGACCGGTTCGCTCCACGGCCCCTCGGGGCGGTCGGCAGTGACAAAGAAGTTGCCCATGCCCGCCCAGTTGGTGGTTATCATGTAGAACTTGCCGTTGTGGTATCGGATTGTGGGGGCCCAGATGCCTCCGCTGTTGTTCGACTCCTTGAGTTCCAACTGCGAGCGTCGGGTGAGGCAGTGCCCCACCTGTTCCCAGTGGATGAGGTCGGTGCTGTGATAAACAGGCACTCCGGGAAAGAACTGGAAGGTGCTGTTCACCAGATAGAAGTCGTTGCCAACGCGGCACACGCTGGGGTCAGGATGGAATCCCGGAAGTACCGGATTGGTGAAACCCTGCTGCGCCATGGTGCACAGCGATGTAAATGCGATTGCGACAACCGTCAGCAATGCCCTGAATGTGAATCCTTTCATTTGCTTAACTGTTTTTTACAGGGCAAATTTACCACTTTTTTCCCGAACGGCAAAATTCCGCCAGTGACAATGCCGTATATTGCACGATTGAAGAATAATCATTATCTTTGCGTTGTCAAAACTAAAGAGAATCATGAAGAGAATATATGTTACTCTGTTGCTCGCGATGGCAGTGTGCGCCGTGTTTGCGCTGCCGCGGGTGCATGTGATTGCCACCGGAGGCACCATCGCCGGTAAGACGGCAGCCGGTGGGGGCCATAACTACGATGCCGGCAAGGCATCAATCGAGTCGATACTTGCTGCCGAACCGAGGTTGAGAGAGTATGCCGAACTCGACTATGAGCAGTTCTGCAACATAGGGAGTCAGGACATGGACGAGACAGTGTGGCTGGGGCTGGCAAAGCGTGTCAATGCCGTGCTGGCCGGTAACCGCTATGATGCCGTCATCATCACCCATGGCACTGACACCATGGAGGAAACTGCCTATTTCCTCAACATGACCACCCATAGCACCAAACCCATCATCCTCGTCGGGTCGATGCGCCCCGGCGACGCTCCCGACGCCGACGGCCCCGCCAACCTGCTCAAGGCAGTGCAGACCGCAGTCAGCCCCGATGCCACGGGCCGGGAAGTGATGTGCTGCCTCGGACAGAAAATCTTCTATGCTTGTTCGGTGTTCAAGAACGACACCCACGCCATAGATGCCTTTGCCTCGGTGCCGGTCGGGGCGATGCAGCCACACAATTCAACTTCGGGGTTCGACATCGACAACATCGACTGCCTGCCGCGCGTAGGCATCATCTACGGTTACGGTGGCTGTTCGCCTTTGCCCCTGCAGGCGTTCATCGACGCCAAGTATGACGGAGTGGTGCTCGCCGGCGTTGGCATGGGCAACTTCAACAGGGACGTGATGGACCTGGCGCTGCAGGCTGTCAAAGGCGGCATGAAGGTGGTGCGCTCGGCACGCTCGCCCTATGGCGGGGTTTATACCGACCTTGGCGAAGTGGATGACATGCAGTGCGGTTTCATCGCCTCGGGATCGCTCAATCCCGCAAAGGCCCGCATCCTGTTGATGCTTGCACTGACAGTGACTACCGACACCGACCGCTTGCGCCACTACTTTAACCGGTGACTGTTGCTGTTTGGGTGGATTTTCTTAGACTAAAAGAACATAAGGAACAAAAGGCATGGAGAGCGCTTTCGCTTTACAGAACGTTACACTCTTCAGAACGCCTGAAGGCTCCACAGAACGCTTCGCTGTTCAGCATTTTTTAAGAGGGGCGAACGCCCTGTACGCAACGGACGCCCTGGCGGCTCGTTGCTGATAACCCGTTCCTGAGCGGCAGCGAAGGGACGGGATACAGACCTCTCCTATATCGCGGCTGTAGGCCGCTACCTTGCCATGCTATAGCATCGGCCCCATCGTTTCACCACCCGTTACCATTTTTTTGACTAAAAATCACATAAGAGACATAAGGCAGGGAGAGCGCTGACGCTTTTCAGAACGTTGCACTCTTCAGAGCGCCTGACGGCTGACACAGCGGGGAAGACTCACTACAAAGGTGGCGCTATCGCTCTGTTCGCGAGGGGGAACACACACGGTAACGATGCATAACAAAGAAAAACGAATCACAGCAGTGACTGCGATTCGTTTTTATAGGTCGGGGTACCTGGATTCGAACCAGGGACCTCCTGCTCCCAAAGCAGGCGCGCTAACCGGACTGCGCTACACCCCGAGGCACTTTATTTCAAAAAGCGACTGCAAAGTTAAGACTTTTTTTGCTCACAGCAAAGTTTTTGAACAAAAAACCGTTTTTTTTGTGTGAAATTCTTCAAAAAAAGGATTTACGGAATGGAGAACGGCAATGGCGAGTCAACGGTGAGGGGCTGGCCCGTATGGGGGTGGGTGATGGTGAGGCTGGCGGCATGTAGCATCAGACGGCTGGACGCGGTGCCATAGAGGCGGTCGCCGGTGATTGGCGCGTTGAGGCCCAGCGGGTGTGCGGCGTGGACGCGCAGCTGGTGGGTGCGTCCCGTCAGCGGCACGAACTCTATCAGGGTGTGCCCGTTGGCGCGTTCCAATACGCGGTAGCGAGTTACGGCCTCCTTGCCGTTGACGTCGTCAACCATCTGCCGCGGGCGGTCATAGACGTTGGGGCAGATGGGGAGGCTTATGGTGCCGCAGTCATCCCCGACGGTGCCGTCAAGCACGGCAATGTATCGCTTGGCAGTTGTACGTTGCTCAAACTGCTGCTGCAGCGCCTTGTGGGTGTCCTTGTCCTTGGCAAAGACGAGTATGCCCGATGTCTCCTGGTCCAGGCGGTGCACCACGATTGGGCCGGTTGCCTCGGGGAATAGTGCCATGAACCGTGTCATCGCCGAGTCCTCAAGTTCCTTGCCGGGGACGCTCAGCATGCCCGACGGTTTGTTGACCACGGTGAGCCATCGGTCGTAGTAAAGCACTTCAAGCGGTTTGCTGAGCAGGGGTTGCTCTAATGGATTGCTTTCTACAATAAGTCCTTGCAGCATGAAGTCCAGTATGGGCTTGCACTTGCCGCGGCAGGCAGGGTAGTACTGCCCGTGCCGCCTGATTTCGCCTATTGGCGATTGACCATACCAGAATTCTGCCATGCACAATGGTTTAAGGTTATTGCGATAGGCATATTCGAGTAGCTTTGGTGCACAGCACTCGCCTGTTCCTGCCGGTGGCAATGTTCTTGTTGACTGGGCAAAAATCTTTGTAAGGTCGCTGCTTTTTTTGTTGCCGTTATGTACAATATATAACTCAAAAATGCGGCGTTGCAGGTCTTCTGACATTTGGCGCCGTTTTTTCTTGAGGTCGTCAATGTGCTGCAGGTAGTTGTCCACCTCGTCGCGGCATTGGTCAACAGTGCTTTGGTGGCGCTGGCGTATGCGTTTCAGTTCGGCTTTCTCAAACCGGCTCTCGTTCAGAAGCCGCTCGGCCTGCTCGGGTGTGGTGCCCGCGTCTCGCTGTTGGTCGCGCACCCTTTTGTGCTCGGTCATCATGGCCTTGTAAGCCGCTATCGCCTCGTCCATGTTCTGCTGTGCCTGTTCCAGCTTGTCGCGTAGCGATGTCAGCTGCGCGGCGCTCTGCAGGTCGCTGATCGAATGGTTGATGGCGGTGATGGCACGTTCGCCGCGCTTGAACTCGCCGTCGGGGTCCATCAGGTCGCATATTGGCGGGACAAAGTAGGGCAGGTCGTTGCTGCCGCACAGGTTTCCCGAGAATGCCGCGAGAAAACCCACCTGGCCGTCGGAGTTCGATGCCACGAGCACCCCCAGCATCTTGCCCCCGGTCAGTTCGGCCTGCCACTGGGGATGTTGCCCGATGTGACCCATGACTTGCCCTGCCGCCATCCGGCATAGCGGGTGCGGCGAGTAGTAGAACGGGTTGGTGAACTCGTCCGGCATCTCGACGCCTTTGGCGTCAAGGGGGTGAAAACGCGGGTTTTTGTCGGTCATCGGATGCAAAGTTACAACAATCCCGCGACATGGCAAGAGGATGACGTGTTTTGTTATTAAGTGTTGCGAAATGTGTATGGTTGTTAAAATGTTTGTTGGGTGATGTGCTATTTGCAAAAAAAACGCAAGGTAGCACCATTTTGTACCTAAAAAACTTTAACATGTGGAGATTATTTGCTTACTTTGCACTAATAAATGATAAGTTCCGCTTGTTATGGACATACCTACAGTTTTGGGTAACGAATCGTTGCGGAATTTGTTCTTTGAAAACAGAAAACAAAATTAATAACTTAAAAAATTTACAACTATGTCTGAAATTGCAGAAAAAGTAACAGCTATCATCATTGACAAACTCGGCGTAAGCGAAGCAGAAGTAACTCCCGAAGCAACATTTGCACAGGACCTTGGTGCCGATTCTCTCGACACTGTAGAGCTGATTATGGAACTTGAGAAGCAGTTCGAGATCCAGATTCCCGAGGACAAGGCAGAGGCTATCCAGACCGTTGGTGACGCCATCAACTATATCGAGGCAGCTAAGGCTGAGTAATTAATCGGGACAAACCCCTTTAACCATTTGATATGGAATTAAAAAGAGTAGTTGTTACGGGCCTCGGTGCCATCACTCCGCTTGGTCTTGACGTTGAAACCACATGGGAGAACGCCAAGAAGGGTGTTAGCGGTGTAGGCCCCATTACTCATTTTGACGCCACACTGTTCAAGACACAGTTTGCCTGTGAGGTCAAGGATTTTGACCCCATGAACTACTTGGAGAACAAGGACGACCGTCGCGAAGCCAAAGACTTCAAGCGCATGGACTTGTATGCCCAGTATGCCATGGCATCAAGCAAACAGGCCATCGAGGACTCAAAGATACTCGAGAGCGAGAAGACCGACCGCAACAACATCGGTGTGATTTTTGCATCGGGCATTGGCGGCCTGCACACCTTTGAGCTGGAGTCGGGCAGTTATACGCTGCATCCCGAACTCGGCCCCAAGTTTAGTCCGTTCTTTATCCCCACGATGATCTCGGACATCGCTGCAGGTCACATCTCAATCAAGTATGGTCTGCGTGGTCCCAACTTTGGTGTGGTATCGGCATGTGCAACATCCACCAACGCGATGATTGAAGCCTTCAACCTGATTCGTCTGGGCAAGGCCGACGCCATCGTGACTGGCGGTAGCGAGGCCCCCATCTTCGCAGCCGGAGTGGGCGGCTTCAACTCGATGCGTGCCATGTCAACTCGCAACGACGAGCCCGAGACCGCTTCACGCCCCTTCAGCGCTTCGCGCGACGGGTTCGTGATTGGCGAAGGGTCGGTCTGCCTCATCTTTGAAGAGTATGAGCATGCCAAGGCGAGAGGGGCAAAGATTTATGGTGAAGTGATTGGCGGCGGCATGAGTGCCGATGCTTATCACATCACCGCAACCCATCCCGAGGGGTTGGGAGCCAAACTGGTGATGCAGCGCGCGATGGACGATGCGGGCATTAAACCCGAGGACATCGACTACATCAACACACACGGCACCTCGACTCCCGTTGGCGACATCTCAGAGGTGAAGGCCATTACCGAACTGTTTGGCGAGCATGCCTATAAACTCAACATCAGTTCGACAAAGTCAATGACCGGCCACATGCTGGGCGCTACCGGTGCTATGGAGGCTCTCTTCTGCATCAAGGCGTGTCAGGAAGGCATTGTGCCCCCCACCATCAACCACAAGGAAGGTGATAATGACGAGAACATCGACTATAACTTGAACTTCACCTTTAACAAGGCGCAGCAGCGCGAGGTGAATATCGCACTATCAAACACCTTTGGTTTTGGCGGACACAACGCCAGCCTCATCGTAAAGAGATACAAAGAATAATATCAGTGACGCTGAATGCAGTTTGCTGATCTCATATCACTCATAAAGCTCCTTTTCATCAAGGATAAGGAGCTTTATGTTTTTGTTCATTCTATTAGCGGATATTATCCCAAGGACATTAGCCTGTACCAACTGGCGCTGGTGCACCGCAGCAAGCCCGTGCGCCTTGCCGACGGGCGCTGGGCCAATAACGAGCGCCTTGAGTACCTGGGCGACGCCGTGCTCGACCTTACCGTTGCCGATTACCTCTACGACACCTTCCCCGACAAGCACGAGGGCTTCCTGACATCGACGCGTGCCAAGATTGTCCAGCGCGAGAGCCTTAACCGACTTGGATACAAACTCCATATCGATGCCCATGTGGTGGCGTCAAGCCACTCGACGTCGCACAACAGCTACATCTGTGGCAACGCCGTTGAAGCATTGGTGGGTGCCATCTATCTCGACCAGGGATATAAACGTACACGCCATTTCATCATCGAGAAGCTGATTAAGAAGCATTTTGACCTTAACGAACTGGTTAAGACCGAGCAGAACTTCAAGTCGCGCCTGATCGAGTGGACCCAGAAATACCATGTCACCATCGAGTTTGAACTCGTTGACACATACAATGACAAGGACAACAATCCCGTATTCCGCACCGCCATCATACTTGGCGGAATCTATGCCGGTGATGCCCAGGGATACAGCAAGAAAGAGTCGCACCAGGGAGTCAGCCGCATTGTCCTTGAACGCCTGAAGACCGACACCATCTTCCGTCAGCAGGTACTCTCGACCGCCGCACCCCAACAATAACAGTGGCGGTCAGCCGCGTCAATCCCCCGAAAATTAGGGAAAAAAGAAAATCATCGGATGCATCTCTCCATCACAGCAAATCCAAAGCTTCTGAGAAGGCGAAGCCGTTCTGAAAAGCCGTAAGGCACTCCGAGGAGTGCAACGTTCTGAAAAGCAAAGAAACAAAGAAACAAAGAAACAGAAACACTTGGGTCTATTGTTTGTGGGGCAGTGTGTTAGAGTATTGCTTGGTGTTACTTTTCAGATGTGGAAAAGTCTTTTTATCCTGTGCTATGTTGTGTAGTTTATCAGGAAGACGCGGTGGCGTGCTCGCGTCATGGCTGTGTATAGCCAGCGGTGGTAGTCGATGGTGGTTTTGGCCTCGGGCATGATGCCGCCCATGTCAATGAACACGTTGTCCCATTGTCCGCCCTGTGCCTTGTGGCAGGTGAGCGCGTAGGCATACTTGACCTGCAGCGCGTTGAAGTAAGGGTCTTTTTTCAGTGCCTGGTATTTCTCGCGTTTGTTGCCGGGGAGTTCGGCCATTATCTCGTTGAACATACGCTCGTTCTGTTCACGGTTGAGTGCCGGCGTGTCTGATGTCAGGCAGTCAAGCACAATCTTGACGTCTATCTCCATGTTGTCGTGTTCGGGCAGTTCCATCACCACGTTGGCGAACCTGAGGCCGTAGCGCCGTTCGATTTCGCCATGCACCCTCACCACGCGTGCCACGTCGCCGTTGGCGATGAAATCCAGTTCCTTTTCCTGCTCGGCCCAGTAGTAGTTGTTCTTGGCAATCAGCAGCATGTCGCCGCCGGTCAGTTCGTCCTCGCGATAGAGGATGCGCCCCCTGATGCCCAGGTTGAACAGCGTGGCGCGCTTGTTCGAGCGCGTGACGATGATGGTGCTGTCCATGCCGTCGCGGTCGTAGCAGTCGCCAATGTCCTCGAGCAGGAACTCGCTGCTGATGGCCTTGATGTCGTCAAACCCGTCAAGGGTGAGGTGGGGTTCGGTGAGTACAGGCGCCTCGAGCGAGCGGCGCAGCAGGGTGGCGTTGCACAGTATGCCCGACTCACTTGCCTGACGGGCAATTTCGCGCAGGAAAACCTGCTTGACATCGAGTCCATAGCACTGCATGGTGCGGCTGTCCAGGGCGGGGCTTATCTCCTGGCCGACGGGTGGCAACTGGGCGGCGTCGCCCATCAGCATCAAGCGGCATCCTTCACCTTGATATACAAACGAGACAAGATCGTCAAGCAGACGCCCCGACCCGAAGATTGCCCCCTCGGCTGTGCCGTTGGCAATCATTGACGCCTCGTCAACAATAAAGACAGTGTTGGTGTGCTTGTTCTCGTTCAACCCGAAACTCTCGATGCCATATCCTCGCTGGCGGTAAATCTTGCGGTGGATGGTGTAGGCCGGATGACCGGCATATTCGCCAAAGATGTGTGCGGCACGCCCCGTCGGTGCCAGTAGTACGGCTTTGATGCCGCTGAGTGCCAGTGCCTTGACCACTGCACCCGTGAGCGATGTCTTGCCCGTACCGGCATAGCCGTTCAGCAGTAGCATCGAGCGGCCTGTGCCGTCAAGCACAAAACGTGCTACGGCATCAATCAGCCCGTGCTGGTCGTTGTTGGGTGAGAATTGAAGATGTTGCAGCACCAGTTCTTTGAAGGCTGCGGTGCGGCTGTTTTCGGGTGTTGGCATTGATGGCGACTCGTGTTGTTAGAGCGGTGGGGGAGTGGTGTTGTCCTCCTCCTCTTTTTGTGGTTCGGGTTGGGCTGGCTGTTCCTGAGGGGTTTCCTGTTTGGGTTTGTGGTGGTGCCTTGCCGCGTGTTCGCGTGTTCGTGTCTCGATGCGGTGCCACTCGTCTCGCACGCCGCCCTCGATGGCTTTGACTCCCTTGTCAAATGTGCCGTCGACAGCACGTTCGATGGTCTCGTTGAACTTGAACGGCATCAGCGAAACCAGTGCACTGATGAACGACAGGGCAAACAGAACGAGGCTGAGGTAGTAGCCCACGCCGAGTCCGTCAACCGGGAATCCCTCGCCAACGTCGTTGTCGGGCAGCACGTCGGGCTGGTGGAGCAGGCCAAACTCATGGAAGTTGCTTGCCGAGTGGAAGAACCAGAATGCGGCAAGGATGCAGATTGCAGCACAAATGCTCCAGTATTTGGTTTTCAGGCAGTTGAACCCAAGGGCGAAAAAGCCTGCCAGGAAAGGCAGCAGGGCAAACGTGATGCCCTTGAAACTCATGGTGCGGGTGATGGTCCCCGCCGTATAGGTGAAGCCGGTGACATGGCCTTGGAACGTGACGTCGTAGAACGGCAGGAACACGTAGCATACCAGTGCCAGCACGAGCAGTATATTAGTTACAGGTTTCATGTTATTGACTCTTTATGGTGTCGTTGACACAATGTTCATTTTGCGAATTTACAAAGATTTGTCCAAACGACCAAACATCTGCTGCCCAATTATGATTTTTTAAGTCTCTTTTCAACCCGACTATACGAAGGAACGGGAACCCCCAAATCACAGGTAATAGGATTGTTTTAAGGATATTCTTTTTTATTGCTGTCCGCTAAAAGATTTCATGGTGCAAGGCTGTGGAGTGACTTATTAAATGCCGATAGGCATAAAGCGCTGAAAGTGCGAAGTGTGAGCGCAGCGCAACTGTAACCGGGGTCGGAGCGAATGGTAGAGAGCGCAGGCCCCGGAAGGCAACAATACCAGCAAATGCGGGCTGAAAGTCCGCGATTTACATGCTAAACAAAGCACTACGACAGAACAACCTCAAAGATGAGACAATCGCGGACTTTTAGCCAGCCCTAAGTTTGTAGCATCATATCCGGGGCTTGCATCCCGTCCCTTCGCTGACGCTCAGGAACGGGTTATCTGCAGAGCCATCAAGGCTCTGCGTAAAGGACTCCGCCCTTCCTTAGTTACTTGATATGGCAAGTCGCCAAGGTGTGATCACTTCTCTTGTTTACAGGGACAAATTGTATATTTTTGCCTTAAATAAAGCAAGCCCCATTTAGTATTAAAGGAACAGACGCATTAACTATCTAATCTTTACATGAATCCCTCAAAAGCTTACCGGACAGCTTTATTTTCGGATATAAATCTCGCCGAAAAAGTGCCCTCTATGAAACTTTTTTGTTGTTGTGTGTGAAAATTATATTACCTTTGTAGATTATTTATATTAATTAAGGACAAAATTATTCAAATGAAGAGGATATATAGAGTGATTTCACTGCTGCTGGTGTCGGTTTTCGCCACTATGGCCGCGATGGCTGGCCCCTCGTTCTTCTCGGGCGGACTGCGTTATGGCGTGACCGGTGACGGCAAGGTCGCCGTGCTGCCGGCGTGGGAAGAGGGCCGTTGCCTCTATGAGGGCGTTGTGCTCGTCCCCGGACAGGTGTTTTTTGACGGTGCCAACTATCGTGTTACGGCTATAGCCGACAGCGCGTTCTGGCGCTCGGGCGTGACCGAGGTGCAGATTGCCAACACCGTCGAGCATATCGGTGCGGTTGCTTTTGCCCAGGCCGATGCGCTCACCGGCATCACACTGCCCATGGGGCTCAAAACGGTTGGTCGCGGTGCCCTCAGCGAGACGCCCATCAAGGCCGTTGCGCTCCCCGAGGGCGTGACCGAGGTCGGTGACGATGCCTTTGCGTTCTGTCCCTATCTCTACACCGTCATGTTGCCCTCGACGCTCATGTGGCTGGGCGATCGCTGCTTTGACGGCTGCGGCAGCCTGTTTGAGGTTTACTGCGCTTCGTCGTTCCCGCCCGTTATCGGCTACGACACCTTTGCCAGCGGCAGCGGCATTGACGTGATATGCCGCAACCAGGAGGTGGTTGACAGTTTTGCTGTTGATGCCGTCTGGGGCGACCTGGAAACATTCTCGCTGTGGACCAATGACGACATCAACACCACCATCGATGCCGAACCTGCCGAGTGGCATGGGAACATGGTGAGCCTTGACCTGGGCGACAACCACTGCGGTTACCGCATCTACGGCGAGGACGGCACCGAGATTGCCACGACCGCCGCTCCCCACTACTACTTTGCAATGGACGACCACGATGTCAACTATACCGTGGTGGCGACCAATATGATTAACGACTGCGAGGACCAGAGCGTTGTCACCGTAGTCAATAATGCTCCCGCCGGCATTGCCGATGTGGCCCAGACCGAGCATCCCGTTATCAACGTGATTGACGGCACAATCTACATCAGCGGTGACAACTACGGCAAGTGGACGACCGTCTTTGACACCTACGGCAACCTGTACTATCAGCGTCCCGCCATCAATAACGTCATTGGCGACCTTACCCGCAACCGCGTCTATATCGTGATTGTCGGTGACTATGTAAAGAAGGTGTTCCTATGATCAGCGAGACCGACATACGATATATGCGCATGGCGCTGGACGAGGCGCATCGTGCCGCCGAGCGCGACGAGGTCCCCATCGGTGCCGTCATCGTGTGTGGCGGTCGTGTGGTGGCACGAGGGCACAACCTGACCGAGACGTTGACCGATGTAACAGCCCATGCCGAGATGCAGGCTATCACTGCCGCGGCATCGACGCTGGGCGGCAAATATCTGACAGGCTGCACGTTATATGTCACTGTCGAACCCTGCCTGATGTGTGCCGGTGCGCTGGGGTGGAGCCAGATTGACCGCGTGGTCTATGGCGCTGCCGACGACAAACGCGGTTACCACACTTTCTGTGACCGACCGTTCCACAAGAAGACGGTGGTCGAGGGTGGAGTGCTGGCCGACGAGTGTTCGCGGCTGGTGACCGATTTTTTCAAGGCAAAAAGATAAAAGATTTCAAGGCATAAGATAAATGAAGAGTTTGAAACTGAGACTGACATGGATTGTCACCATGTTCATGATGGTGGCGGCAATGGCAAACGCTGCCGAGCAGACCGACACCGTCGAGGTGATGTCGGCGCGTATGGGTCGTGCAATCAAGTGTGTGGTTGTTGTGCCTGCACAGTACTTTGAGACCGCCTTGGCCGACGCACATTTCCCCGTGCTCTATCTGTTGCACGGTGCCGACGGCTGCTACAGCAACTGGTCGCAGAAAGCCGACCTCAACACCCTGTCAACACGCTACTCGACAATCATTGTCTGCCCCGACGGGCAGGACAGCTGGTACTTTGACTCGCCGCGTGACCCCAAGTATCAGTTCGAGACCTTCATCAGCAGCGAACTGGTGGCATATATCGATGCCAGCTACCGTTCGTTCAAAACTCCCGACAAACGTGCCATCACCGGCCTGAGCATGGGAGGGCACGGCGCGTTGTTCCTCGGTTTCCGTCATCCCGACGTGTTCGGTTCGTGCGGCAGCATGAGCGGCGGTGTCGACATCACCAAGTTCCCCGACCGCTGGCTGATACAGCGCAGTCTGGGCAAGTATGACGAGAACCCACAGGTATGGGCCGACCATGCTGTCATCAACCAGATTGCAAAGATAAAGAAAGGACAGCACATCATCATTGACGACGGCAGCGACGACTTCTTCTATGAGGTCAACATGAACCTGCACAAGGCGCTGCTCGATGCCGGTGTTCCCCACGACTTCACCATTCGCCCCGGCAACCATTCGTGGTCCTACTGGGTGAACTCGCTCGACTACCACATGCTGTTCTTCTCCAAGGCTTTTAATACAAAAAAATAACGCTATAACCTTATTACACTATGACAACCAATAAAAAACCAAAAATTCTATTAATCTACACGGGTGGCACCATCGGGATGGTTGAGAATCCGGTTACCCATGCGTTGCAACCGTTTGACTTCTCGCACCTGATTGACAACGTGCCCAAAGTCAAGAAACTGGCTTATGACATCGACAACATTCAGTTTGAGAACCCAATCGACAGTTCAAACATGAACCCGACCCACTGGGCTAATATTGTGCGTGCGATTGCCGACAACTATGACGCCTACGATGGCTTTGTCGTTCTGCATGGCACCGACACCATGGCCTATACCGCGTCGGCATTGAGCTTCATGCTCGAGAACCTGAGCAAACCGGTCATCATCACCGGATCGCAGCTCCCCATCGGCGAGGTGCGTACCGACGGCGAGGAAAACCTTATCACCGCCATCCAGGTGGCTGCTGCACGCGATGCCGACGGCCTGCCCGTGGTTCGCGAGGTGGCAATCCTCTTCTGGAACTACCTGTGGCGCGGCAACCGTAGCACCAAGATGAGCGCCGACCGCTTTGACGCCTTCGAGAGCAGCAACTATCCTCCGCTTGCTCACGTTGGTCTTGAGATAAAATTTAACTATAACGAACTCTACCGCCCTGCAGTCGAGGCTCCGTTGATTCCTCACTATGAGATGGATACCAATGTGATGATTGTCGATATTTTCCCCGGCATCACCCAGGGCGTCATGGACCACATGCTCCACACTCCCGGCATCAAGGGTGTTGTGCTGAAAACCTATGGCGCCGGCAACAGCTCTAGCGACGAGTGGTTCACGTCACTCATACGCGACGCTGTTGACCGCGGCATCGTCGTGTTCAACGTGACGCAGTGCTATAACGGAACGGTCAACAACACCCTCTATGACACCGGCAACACCCTTGCCGAGGCAGGAGCCGTTGGCGGTCACGACATCACCCACGAGGCTGCCATCACCAAGATGATGTACCTCTTTGGTGCGGGGCTCAACTTGGAAGATGTTACCAAGTATCTGGGCATTCCACTCCGTGGCGAACTTTCACCAAGACAGAAATGAAACAGGTACGCATCACCGTCATACGCAAGGCCTGCTACCGCGACCTGATGGAGCGCTACGAGAACCCCATCGAGCACACCTGTGACCTGTGTGAGGGTCAGGTGTTTATCTCGGTTGGCGCCCGGTGCCCCGAGGGCCTGTGCGACAGCGCGTGGCAGACACTGCAGCCGTTTGTCGAGGAACTGGCGCGTGGCGGCGGCAACTTCTATGACGGATGGATGAAGAACCCAAACTCGGCATTGCTCTCGTGCAACGACGGCTTTCGCCCCGTCAGTTTTCTTGTCGAGACAATCGAATAGAATGAGAAGAATATCAAAGATATTTCTAATTGCTGTGATGTTGGTGCTGTCATCGGTTGGCGCGATGGCACAGGCCGACGATGGTTATGTCTTGTTGCCCGACAGCAGCAACTTTGTCAAAGCGAGCCTCATGGTGGTGTCGCCCGGTGAGGACATCTACTCGGCGCTGGGACACTGTGCCATTCGTCTGGAGTGCCCGATTCACGAGTTGGATTATTGTTTCTCGTTCGGCACCAATACCTTTACCGCCAACGAGTGCCTGAAATTCCTTCCCGGTAGTTTGGATTGCGGTTTTGTTGCTATACCGACCAAGGAGTTCCTAACCGGATATTCGCGCGAGGGCCGTGAGGTAAAGCTGACCGAACTCAACCTGACGCTCCACGAGCAACAGCGTCTGTGGGAGATGCTCGACAAGGACATGGTCGAGGGCGACTATCGCAAGTTTAATTATCGGCAGAATAATTGTGCGTCAATGGTGCTGTATGTCATCGAGTGGAGTCTGATTGACGAGCAGATTATTTATGGTAAGTGGCCAGATATAATGCAGTGTGATGATGGCACCTGTTTACGCTATCTCTCGCGTCATCGCCCATGGTTCTCGTTTATAAATGTTACTGTGCTGGGCACGCAGATTGATGGCTTTTCATCTCAGCAGGAACGCATTTCGCCCGAACTCATCAACGAGGTGCTGGCGGCAGCCAGGATTGTCCCCAACGACAGTGCTTCGGCTGTGCGACCGGTGTTCAAGAGTGCTACCCAGCAGATATTGCCGCTCACCAAACCCGTCAAGACCAGTCCGTTCACGCCGATGGTGGTCTTCGGGATTCTGTTGGCGCTGGTGGTGGCCATTACCCTGCTCGAGTGGCTGGCTGGTTGGCGTCGTCTGGCACGTGTTACCGATGTTGTGCTGTTGGTTTGCCAGACCCTGGTGGGTATGGCAATGCTCTACATCTGTCTGGGTGCATGCATGTTCGGACTCAACTGGAACTGGTATCTGGTCGTGTTTAACCCACTGCCACTGATTTTGTGGCTTCTGTTACATAAGAGACAGTTTTATAATAGAGTATATTTAGTTTATACAATTATCTTGCTGGCATTCGTTGCAATGACTCCACTGGTGTCGCAACTCGATATTGAGCATCAACTCATCACATTGACCTTTGCCCTGCGATGTGCCAGCAATTATTTAATGCCCCAAAAAAGGATTTGAAGACTGTCGGGCGATTATCGGTCCATGTCGTCGAGGTCAATCTCGCCGTTGATGATGGCGCGGTCGTCGTTATACTCATCCATGCTCCACTCGTCGTCTTCAAAGAAGCGGTAGTGCTGCTGCTGCCAGCATGAGCTCAGCGACAGGGTGATGCCGATGAGGCACAATAACAGTCGGACGCGTCTCATTATTTTTTAATAACCAGGCTAAGAACCCAACTTACGATTGACAGTATGATGCTGAACCACAGTGCGCTCATGAAACCTTCAACATGGAAGTGTGCTGGAATCACATTGGCGCACAGCAGCACCATCAGTGCGTTGATGACAAAGGTGAACAAACCCAGTGTCAAGATGTTGACGGGAAGCGAAAACAACTTGACGATGGGGCGGATAACGGTGTTTATCACGCCCAACACCAGGGCTACAACAATGGCTGCCCACCAGGGCTCGACAGTTACGGTGTCCATCAGATAGGCAGTTATGCCCACCGAGAGCGCCGAGATAAGGAGTCTTATAATCATATCAGTGAAATTTTGTTTTCGGTTGCGAAATTACAAATTTTTTGCCGCAATGGCAATTTTTGTCACTTCTTTTTGGCGAATTTCTCCAAACCGACACCCACACAGTGACGGAGAACTCCGAGTACCTCCGAGGTCTCCGAGAACTTTGAGTACCTCCGAGTACAAACGAAGCATGAATTGCCTCTCGTTTAAGGTGGGAGTGGAATTTTGACGAAAAAATAGTACCAAGTTGTTGGTGGATTGCCGACAAATGACTAATTTCGCAAAAAAATAGTCAGGCAATGCAAACTAACGACAGAAAAGTTTTGACCTATGCCAAGGATTATGTGTTCATTGTCCTTGGTTTGGCTTTTTATGCATTTGGTTTCTCGGCGTTTATCATCCCCGAGAAAGTAGTGACCGGTGGTGTAGTGGGTATTGCCTCGCTCACCCACTTTGCATTCGGTTGGGATCTCGCCATCACCAACTATGCCATTAACATCATCTTGCTCGCGATTGCGTTCAAGACGGTCGGCAAGCAGTTTGTGATACGCACCATCTTTGGGGCCACGGTGGCCAGTTTGTTCCTCTTTATCGCTTTGCCTCTGTTCCCCAAACCCCTTGTCGAGCAGCAACCGTTCATGAATGTCATCATCGGTGCGGCGTTTTGCGGCATCGGGTTGGGCATGTGCTTTGCCCACAACGGCAGCAGTGCCGGCACCGACATCATCGCCGCAATGGTCGCCAAGCACTCCAACGTGTCGTTCGGGCGCATGATGCTCTATTGCGATATGGTCATCATATCGTCGTCCTATCTGGTGTTCCATCAAATTGACAATGTGGTCTATGGTTTTGTGTTCCTGGTTGTTAACGCATTCATGGCCGACTATGTCATCAACAACAACCGACAGGCTGTGCAGTTCTTTATTGTCTCGGACAAGTGGGAGGACATTGCCAACGCCATCAACAACGATGCACACCGCGGTTGCACCCTTATTCACGGGACTGGCTGGTACACCAAGCAGGATGTCAAGATGCTGTTCGTCGTTACGCGCAAGATGGAGAGCGTCAACGTGTTCCGCATTGTCAAGGCGATTGACCCGGGTGCGTTCATCATCCACAGCAACTGCAGTGGGGCATACGGATTCGGCTTTGACGAGGTCAAGGTGCGCCTCAACAAGTATAAGCCCAAGATTAACGACGAGTGCATGACACCCGAGCAGATGTTTGCCGATGTCTATAAGAAAAAACTGCAGCAGCAGGAAAAGCAAGACCAGATTAACCCGGAATCATGAAGAAATTAGTCCTATCGTTGATAATGCTGGTGCTTGACGCCACGTTTGCGCTGGCCGATGACAATGGGGGCGACCCGAGGTTTGCATTCGGCGCAGCCTATTACTATGCCACCGAGTATGACCAGCACGGCATGGGCATCAGCCTTCAGGCCCGTCTGTCCGACAAGGTGCGCATCCAGCCCGAGATGGTTTACTGCAACGAGAACAAGGACGTGACCACCATGCACCTCAACCTCAACGCCCACTATGTGGTGCCCGTGTTTGACCGCTGCAACATCTATCCGTTGGCGGGCATCAACTACAGCCACTGGGGCTATGAAGGCCCTAACAAGAACCATGTGGGTGTCAACCTGGGTTGCGGTCTCGAGTATAACCTGGGCAAGCGGTGGTGGCTTGACGGGGGCATGCGCTACAACCTTGTCAAGCAGGAAACCCAGATAATCTATACCGTCGGTATCAAGTACGACCTCTGATGCCAGGCATACCCAGCCCGGGCAAGAACCATTTTTCTTTTTCCCCTCTACAGCAATTAATCTGATTATTTGTCAAATATTTGGTCTAAGGACTAAATATTCGGGAAATTCTTTGTAAATTTGTAGTCCTATGAAAAGCGTTCGTCTGTTCATAGTTGTTCCGTGCTTTAACGAGCAGGACGTGTTGCCGGCAACTCACGAGCAGTTGTTGGCGGTGTTGTCATCGCTAATTAGCAATGGCACAGTGACTACCGATAGCAAACTGCTCTATGTTGACGATGGATCGGACGATGGCACATGGACCCTCATTGACGGTTTCTGCCGTCAGGGCGACAACACCTGCGGCATCAAACTTGCGGCGAACCGCGGGCAGCAGAACTCGTTGCTTGCCGGCATTGATGCGGCAACCGAGCATGCCGACGCCATTATCACCATCGATGCCGACTTGCAGGACGACATCGGGGTGATACCCGAGATGCTGCGGCTTTATGCCGAGGGCAATGACATTGTTTATGGCGTCCGTGACGACCGGCGTAGCGACTCGTGGCTGAAACGAACAACAGCCAAGGCTTTCTACAAGGCCATGGGTTGGCTGGGCGTGAATACGGTTTACAACCATGCCGACTTCCGCCTGATGAGCAATCGTGCTGTCAGGCAGTTGCTGCAGTATGGCGAGCGCAACCTGTTCCTTCGCGGTATCGTGCCCCAACTGGGTTACCGCACGGCCTGTGTCCACTATGACCCGCGTTGCCGTCAGGCCGGACGCAGCAAGTATCCGGCAGGCAAGATGCTCGGTTTTGCCGCCGACGGCATCACCTCGTTCAGCATCCGTCCCGTGAGACTCGTGCTGATGCTGGGTTTGGTGTTCCTGCTGATTGCCCTCGGCATGCTCACCTATGCCTTGATTGCCTACTTCATGGGCCGCGCCGTCAGCGGATGGGCATCACTGATGCTGTCGCTGTGGTTCATCGGGGGCTGTGTGCTGTTTGGCCTGGGCATCGTTGGCGAGTACATCGGCAAAATATATATCGAGGTCAAGGGCAGGCCGCGCTACAACGTGGAACGGCGCTTGATGGGTGATAACGAAAATACAAACAAAAACCAAACAATATGAAGAAATCATTATCAATTTGCGCCTTGGCGGCATTCACATGCCTCAGCGCAGCAGCAGTGACTCCTTTGTGGACTCGCTATGCAGCAATCTCGCCCAATGGCCAGGAGATTGTATTTACCTACAAAGGTGATATCTACAAGGTGTCGGCAAACGGTGGCAACGCCATGCAGCTCACCACAAAAGACAGTTATGAGATGAACCCCGTGTGGTCGCCCGACGGCAAGCAGATTGCCTTTGCCAGCGACCGCGAGGGCGGTTTTGATGTCTTTGTGATGCCGTCTAACGGCGGTGCCCCGACACGCCTGACCTATAACTCGGCCAAGGAGACCCCGTGGCGTTTCTCGCCCGACGGCAAGTATGTTTACTTCTCGGCAGCCATCCAGGACCCCGCCAGCAGCATCATGTTCCCCTCGGCACGCATGACCGAGCTCTATAAGGTGCCCGTTGCCGGAGGCCGTGCCATCCAGGTGCTCGGAACTCCCGCCGAGGAGATTTGCTTTGACCCCAACGGCAAGTTCATGCTCTATCAGGACCAGAAAGGCATGGAAAACGCCCTGCGCAAACACCACACTTCATCAATCACCCGCGACCTGTGGCGTTATGACTTTGCCACCGGCAAGCACACCAACCTCACCAACCGTGGCGGTGAGGACCGCACACCCGTGCTCTCGCCCGACGGCAAGACCGTTTATATGCTCAGCGAGCGTAACGGCGGCGCGTTCAACGTGTGGAAATTCCCGCTGGACAACCCCTCCAACGTCAGTGCAGTGACAACCTTCAGCGACAAGAACAGCCCTGTGCGTTTCCTCTCGATGGCAAACAACGGCACGCTGTGCTATGTCTATGACGGCGAGATCTATACCCAGACAACCAACGGCAAGCCCAGCAAGGTCAACATCAACCTGTTCCACGACGATTCAAACCAGACGCTGCTGACCACCGTCACTCGCGGCGCTTCATCGGGCTCGGTTTCGCCCGACGGCAAGCAGGTGGCATTCACCGTGCGCGGCGAGGTATTCGTCGCCTCGGTTGAATTTGGAACAACCAAGCGCATCACCAACACCCCCGAGGCCGAGGCCGATGTGACATGGGCCGACAACCGCACCCTGGTATATGCCAGCGAACGCGGCGGCAACTGGCAACTGATTAAGGCAACGATTGCCCGCAAGGAGGATCCCAACTTTGCAAATGCGACACTCATCAATGAGGAAGTCCTGCTTCCGTCAAAAACCGTTGAACGCGCGATGCCCCTATGCTCGCCCGACGGCAAGAAGGTGGCATTTATCGAGGACCGCCAGAAACTCATGGTCATGGACCTGAAGAGCAAGAAGGTGACACAGGTGACCGACGGCAGCACATGGTATGAGACCAACGGCGGTTTCAACTACTCGTGGTCGCCCGACGGCAAGTGGTTCGCGCTCGAGTTCATCGGCAACACGCGTGACCCGTACACCGACATCGGCATCGTCAGTGCCAACGGCGGTGAAATCACCAACATCACCGGCAGCGGATACATCAGCGAACGCCCCCTGTGGGTAATGGGCGGCAATGCCATCCTGTTCACCAGCAACCGATACGGAATGCGTAGCCACGGCTCGTGGGGTTCGCTCGACGACGTCAGCCTGGCATTCGTCAACGAAGACGCATACGACAAATACCGCCTCAGCAAAGAGGACTATGAACTCGAGAAAGAACTCGAGAAAGAACTGAAGAAGGAAGCCGACAAGAAGAAAGAGGAGGCTAACAAGGACAGCAAGAAGAAAGACGACAAGAAAGCCGACGCCAAGAAGGAAGAGGAAAAGAAAGATGTTGTTGTCGAACTCGACGGTATCGAGGACCGCGTTGTCCGCCTTACACCCAACTCCAGCACCATTGCCTCGGCAATGATTACCGACGACGGCGAGAGCCTCTACTACCTCTCCCAGTTCGAGAGCGGATATGACCTGTGGAAACTGGATATGCGTAAGCATAGCACCAAACTGGTCAACAAGATGAACTCCGGCAGGGCTATCATCGAACCGGGCCGAGATGGCAAAACAATGTTCCTGTTGGGAACCAATGCAATCCAGAAACTCACCATCGCCGGTGATAAACTCACCCCCATATCGGTCAAGGGCGAACTGAAAATGGATCTTGCCGCCGAGCGCGACTACATGTATGAGCACGTTCACAAACAAGTCAAGAAACGTTTCTACAACCTCAACTATCACGGTGTTGACTGGGACAACCTGATGGACCGCAACCGCAAGTTCCTGCCACACATCAATAATAACTATGACTTTGCCGACCTCCTGAGCGAACAACTGGGCGAACTCAACGTGTCGCACACCGGCAGCGGATACCGTCCCGGCGCCAGCGGCGAGACAACTGCCCGCCTAGGTCTGCTCTATGACTGGACGTTTACCGGCAAGGGTCTCAAGATTGACGAGGTCATCGAGAAAGGCCCCTTCGGCAAGGCCAAGTCCAAGGTTCGCCGCGGCATGATTGTAGAGAAAATCAACGGCACCGAGATTGGCGGCGAGAACGACTGCACCACCCTGCTCAACGGTCTGGCCGGCAAGAAGACACTCGTGTCTATCTATGACCCCAAGAGCGGCAAACGCTGGGACGAAGTGGTGAAACCCATCACACCGGCATCGCAGAGCGACCTGCTCTACCGTCGTTGGGTCAAGCACAACGCGCACCTGGTTGACAGCCTGTCAAACGGCCGTCTGGGATATGTCCACATCGAGTCGATGAATGACGCAAGTTATCGTGAGGTATATAGCCAGGTAATGGGCAAGTACTACAAGAAAGACGGTATCGTCATCGACATCCGCTTTAACGGCGGTGGTCGCCTCCACGAGGACATCGAGGTCCTTTTCACCGGACAGAAGTACTTCACCCAGGTTATCCGCGGCCGCGAGGCATGCGACATGCCCAGCCGACGTTGGAACAAACCCAGCATCATGGTGCAGTGTGAGGCATGCTACAGCAACGCCCATGGCACCCCCTGGGTTTACAAGCACCAGGGCATCGGCAAACTCGTTGGTATGCCCGTTGCCGGAACAATGACCAGCGTATCGTGGGAGACCCTGCAGGACAAGACCCTCTACTTTGGCATCCCCATCATCGGCTATCGCCTGCCCGACGGTTCATACCTCGAGAACACCCAGCTCGAACCCGACGTGAAGGTGGTCAACGACCCCGCACTCGTTGTCAAGGGCCGCGACCAGCAACTCGAGACAGCCGTACAGGAACTCCTCAAGCAAATCAAGTAACACAAGACCAATAACCCACCATGTCGCGGACAGACACCCACCGTGCTGCCCGCGACATCTATCTCAGAGATATATGACAGCAGATTTGATTATAGGCTATGCGGCCTCGATATGCATGGTGCTGGGGTATCTGCCTCAGACAATACAGACAATCAGGACACGTTCGACCGATGACATCGCGCTCGGCACCTTCCTGCTGATGGCAGTCGGCGCGCTGCTCTTTGCCATTCAGGGTTACCTGCTCGACAACATCCCCCTGTTGGCAACAAACGTGCTGACAACCACAATGAGCACTATCATCTTTTCAATCAAGATGTATAACGACTATTTCAAGAAAAAGAAATAGCACCAGTTCATGAGCCGGTGCCACCCGCAGGTGTGTTTTGTAAGGCAACAGAACAGTTAAATTTGTCCAAATGTCTGCAAGTGGTTTGGAAATTGCAGAAATTTTACTAAATTTGTAGTCCAAATCAAAAGATATCTGCATTATGGACTATGCTCAGTTATTAAAAGACAACGGGTTCTGCATCGTTGAGGTTGATGCCTCGATGCCCCGCAGTTCGCAGGAACTGTCCAAGTACACTATTATCAGCATGTGCCTTCAGGGCGAGGCCGAGTATGAACTGAACATGGAGCACCTCAAAGTGGGTGCCGGAATGCGTTTGACGTTCTTCCATGTTGCGATGCTCAAGGTGACATCGATGACGCCCGACTTTAAGGCGATTGTACTTGCCATGGATGACAATTTCGCCATTGACCCGGCAATCGGCATTGACCCCACGGTGCTGCAGCTGCTGTTTGGCAGCCCGGTGGGTGTCATCAATGATCCGATGGAGTGGAAACTGCTGCTCAACTTCATGCAGGGGTTGCAGGATTATCAGCAACTGCCTGGCCGCAGCCACAGCATCGAGATTTGCGGGGCGTTGTACCGCTGCATTCTGCTGCTGTGCAGTGAGGTGGAGGCACGTAATGCCAAGGTGTCACCGATATCAGGCGGTCAGACTGTTGCCGACCTGTACTTCAGACGGTTTATACATCTCGTTACCGACAAGAATAACATAAAGAAAGAGCATGAGGTGATGTTCTATGCCAAGGCGCTTTGCATTTCGCCCAAACACCTGAGCGAAATCTGCAAGCAGAAGTCGGGTTACAAGGCAAAGGAAATAATCTCGCGTGTGCTCATCTCGCAGTTGAAGCGCGAACTCATCATGAGCGGCAACTCGGTCAAGATGATTGCCTATGAGTATGGCTTTGCCGACCAGTCGAGTCTTGGTAAGTTCTTCCGCAAGATGACAGGGATTTCTCCGTTGTCCTATAAGTCAAATATCTCAAAGTCCAATAAATGAACTATTCGGTATTTCTGATTGCCGTGCTTGGCCTGCTGGCAGCGCTGGCTCCGGTTGTCAACAACATGTTTTCGCCGGCTGTGCCTGCCCTTGCCTCCGGTATTGGGGTCGGGGCCGGAGCGGTGCAGGCTGGATTATCGTTGGCGATGATCGGACTCGCAGTCGGTCAGTTGGCATTTGGCCCATTGAGCGACCGTCTGGGGCGTCGCGGACCTTTGCTTGTGGCAATGGCAATGTTTGTGTTGTCATCGGCAGCGCTGCTGTTTGTTGACAGCATCGCCATGCTTTACTCTTTGCGTTTTGTCCAGGGCGTTGGGGCTGCCGGAGCCATTGTCATCTCGCGTTCGATGGCTGCCGACTCGTTCACCGACCATCGCCTGCTCAAGGCCATTGCTGTCATCAATATCATCAACGGTCTTGCCCCGATAGTTACACCCCTGGCAGGTGGTGCGCTTGTAGAGTGCATCGGCTGGAAGGGCGTGTTTGTTGGTATGCTGGTGATTGGTTTGGTGATGTTCATGCTTTGTGCCCCGTTGCGCGAGTCGCTCCCGCCCGAGCGTCGAACTCGTCGCGGAGACCTCATCTGGGCCCCTCTTCGTTATGTGCTGGGCACCCGCAGTTACTCCACCATGCTCCTCCATCAGGCACTGGCGCTGGCGTTGCTGTTCGGCAACATCGCGGCGTCATCCTCTATCGTTATGGGCAAGTATGGTCTGACTGCCGCAGCCTGTGGCACTTCCCTTGCCGTCAACGGCATCTTTGTTGCCATCGGGGCGTTTGCCGCCATCCGTTTCAGGCGTCCGCTGACCGGTATCAGGGTTTGCTGCATCGGAATGGTTGCCATGAGTGTGGCAACGGGTCTGATGCTGGTTTGTGACTGCGGATTCTATGCCTATGAGGCAGCGCTTTGCCTCATGTTGGGCTTTATGGGCATTACCCTGACCACGTCAACCACGCTTGCGCTCGAGGCGGTACGCGACCATGCCGGCACAGGGTCGGCATTGTTTGGTGCTGCCGGTTTTGTTGTAGGAGCCGTTGTGTCACCGTTGGTTGTGACCGAGGTCAGTACGTCGGCGGTATTTGTCGTGTCGGCGGTGCTGTCGGCATTGTTCGCCGCGTTATATCCCCGTCAACAGGCTTAGTCGTCAAGTTCGTATGCCGCCATGTTGTCGCGTGTCTCCCACACCTCGGCGCGGTAGCAGTTGGGCACGGTATCGACAATCCAGCGTGCCAGATTCTCGGCAGTAGGGTTGAAGTCCAGCACTTCGTTCAGGTTTGTGTGGTCAATGCGGCCGTGAACCAGTTTTTTGATTAGAGTGAAGTCAATCACCATGCCGTCCTCGTCTAGTTCCTTGGCACGACAAAAGACCGTGACTTTCCAGTTGTGCCCGTGAGGAGTCTCACACTTGCAGCCGTGGTCGGTTGTGACTTGGTGGCTTGCCGATATCTCGAGAGTCTTTGTAACGTAATACATAGCGGTGTCAGAAATTTTTTACACCACAAATTTCGCTATTTTTTGCCAAATATGCAAATCAGTCGGCATTATGCAGCCGACACCGCTTGTAATATTGCCATTTAATGAGTAATTTTGCATCACTATGGATGACATCTGTGTGATAATCCCTGCCTACAATGCCGCCGCCACGTTGCAGCGGGCTGTTGACAGCGTGTTGGGGCAGACACGCCTGCCCGAGCGTGTTGTCATCGTTGATGACGGCAGCACCGACGGCACTGCGGCACTTGCCGACAAGATGGCTGCCGGCAATGACTTGATAAAAGTTGTCCATAAGCCTAACCAGGGTCTTGCCGAGGCGCGCCGCACGGGCATCGATCATTCGGCCCAGCAATGGATTGTGCACCTTGACAGCGACGATGCTCTCGTTCCTGATGCACTTGAATGGCTGCTTGGCGTTGCCCTCAAGAATAACCTTGACATTGCCTATGGTAGCGCTAACCGCATCTTCCCCAACGGTAAATCACGCCCGCAGAACCATCCAGTCGAGGGGGTGATGACCGGCACTGAGTTCGCCTTGGCCAACATCACGCTGAACTACAACTATGCCTCGTGGGGCTGCATCAGTCGCCGCCACTTGTGGACCGACGACGTCTTTCCGGCTGCCGACCGCCTTATCCCCAGCGAGGACACCCTGATGAACGTTCGCCTTGGGCTCAATGCCGCGAGGGTGGGGTGCTGGAACAGGCCTGTGGTCAACTACCACTACCTGCCCACGTCGCTCACCGCGACAGGCGCACTGCATGGCGTGGAGCGCTGGAGGGACTACTTTGCCCAACTCATGCAGACTCTCGAGCAGCGCGGCATGGCCGACACCTGCCGCGACCGTATTGCCATACTGAAAGTTGACCGCATCGCCTTTTATGTGAGGCCCAAGTCATTGACGCTCACCGACCCGTGGGCGAGGGCTGCTGTGGCCGACCGCATCCCGACTGCCACAACCAAGACACGCGTGCTGCAGTGGCTGTTGCATTTCCCTCCCTTGTGCTATCTGTGCGTCACGCTCAACCGTACCGTGAAATCACTCTTTGACCGTTAACCCAAAACCGGAATTTGCACTATGATTCCAAAAGTGATACATTATTGTTGGTTCGGAGGCGCCCCGTTGCCGCCGTTGGCACTCAAATGTATCGAGTCGTGGCAGCGTTTTCTGCCCGACTACGAGATACGCCGCTGGGACGAGACCAACTTTGACGTCAACATGATTCCATATACTGCCGAGGCCTATCGCCTGGGCAAATATGCCTTTGTCAGCGACTATGCCCGCATTTGGATTCTCAACCGCCACGGCGGCATATATATGGATACCGATGTCGAGGTGATTGCTCTACTGTCGGCAGTGCTGGCGCGTGGCCCGTATATGGGTTGTGAGGCAGGCTCCCCGGGCGACACGTCGTTGAGGGTGAATTCGGGTGTCGGCATGGCATTCACTGCCCATCACCCCTTGCTGGAGCGCATCGAGGCAGCCTATGCCGGCCGCCATTATTGCTCTGCCTTGGGCAAGACGGGGCAGACGGTCGTTGAAATCATTACCGAACTGATGGCACCCGACATCAGCGTGCCCGCTGCCGACGGCACCATGCAGTGTCAGGGAGTGACCGTCTATCCGCCCGAGTGGTTCTGCCCGATAAACTTTTTCACCGGCGAAAAGCACATCACCGGCAACACGCTGACCATCCACCACTATGCCGCCTCGTGGGGCGAAGAAAACCACACCTTCATGGCAAAACTGTGCCGCCGCCTCCGCAACATCCGTGCCCGCTTCATTAAATGAAGCCTCACCACATTCTCCCTATTATCATTTTTAATAGGCCGAATGCGCTCTGGAGAGTGCAACGTTCCGTAAAGCGAAAGCGCTTTTCATGCCTTATGTTCCTTATGTGACTTTTAGTCAAAAAATCAGTCAGTCTTATGTCAATATTAGTCTAAAATTTGCTCTGTAGTTTAGATGCAAGATAGCGTACATAGTCGGGGCGCAGGAGGCGGCACAACAGCAGTGTCGCTATTGCAAATGCCAGTATGCCTGCCGCCAGTTGTGCAAGATTTGTCTCAAATGGCAATGTGGCTGCCCATGCGGCGACTCCTGCCGCAACTGCCATGAAGGTGCTGGTGGCGTATGTGCCCAGCAGTTTCAGAAAACTGATGCCGCATAGGCGTTGGGCGTCGGCAAAATAGACCAGGAGGGCGAGGAACGAGATTGATGATGCGGCAAGGATGGCAGTCTCTATGCCTTGACGATAGAGCAGCAATGCCGCTACTACAATCAGCATTTTCTCGACTATCATCACGTTGCGGATTACTGCCGTGTGGTCAAACAACTTGAAGACAATCAGCATGAAGTTGCATACGGGGTAGGCGAGCGCCCAGCATAGCATCAGCCTCATGTAGGGGATAACCGGCAACCATTTGTCGGGCAGGAGGAATCCCACTATCGGGTCGCACAGGGCAAACATCAAGGTGCACAGCAATGCGTTTGCCAGCGACATCATGCCCAGCATGCGCAGTGTCTGGCGGCGTTTCTCGTCGTCGGTGGGGCACTTGGCGATGAGCACGAACGAGGTGCCCGAGATAGCCGCTTCCAAGGCATTGACCGGCGTTTGTTGCAACTTCTGGGCCTGTCCCATGTAACCGGCGTTGGTCGCTGAGTAGTATTTCCCCAAGACAAAGGAGAAGATGTTTTGGGCCAGTTGGGCAAACACAGTGGACAAAAGCAGGTTGACGCCGAACTTCCACAACTGCCTGAAACGTGCCGTATCAAACTCGAACCGTATGTGCCAGTCGCCGAAGATGAGCAGCAACAAGACGTTGGCGGCAGGATAGCATACCTGCAGGGCTACCAGTGACCAGTACCGGCAGCCCTGCAGCGCCATGATGATGGCCGTTGTCAGTGCCAGCACTATTGAACCGATGCCAATCATTGCCACACGCTTGAACTTGAGCCGTGACCGCAGCCGTGCAAATTGTGATATGCTCATTCCGCTGAAGATGGCACCGATGCCCAGTGCGGCAAGTACGGGCTGCAACTGCGGGTTGCCCATGAAATCGGCAACCAGCGGCGACAGCGCGGCATATAGCAGGCACAATGCCAACCCTGTGCAGGTGTTGAACACAAACAGCGTGTTGAAGTCGCGGTCGCTGGGATTGCTCTCGCGCAGCAGACCGTCGCTGAGACCGCAGTCAACCAGCACAAACACCAGCGAGGTGAACACGCCCAGCATTGCCACCAGCCCGAAGTCGGCAGGCGTCAGCAGGTATGCCAGAATCAGATTGCCGGCAAATGACACCAGACTGATGCCAAAGCGCTCAAACAGTGACCATATAAAGTAAATCGCTTTCATGCCGCGGCGGGTATTGGTTGGGGTTCGTTATCGGTGGTCTCACGCGGTAGCCACGACGAGGTGAAAATCGCGAACAGTATCATGCAGAACTCGGGGTTGCGCAGGATGTCGATATGGACAAACAGCAGCATCACAATGAAAATCACCAGCAACTGCACATTGTAGTCGCGCCTTGCAGCCCATGACGGTCGCACCCCGAAAATGATGGCAAGCCATGCCAGCAGCATCGCTACGCCAATAATCCCGAGTTGGATGTATGTGTGGAACATATAGGGGATGGACCCCATCAGCAGCCAGTCGTACTCGTAGGCGAACTCCGATAGGTCCATGTTAGTTCCGCCCTTGAACTGCCCGATGCCAAAGCCGGTCCAGACATGTCCGGGTTCCTGCTCGTTCAGGATGGGCAGGTACATGAACTTGGTGATGCGCGGCACGTCGGCATTGGTGCCGTTGTCCATGTTCCACAGCGCGTCGCTCTCGGCGTGCTCGGGGTCGTCAAGCATAAAGTAGCCAATCAGGTATTCCTCTGAGAAGATGTCTTCGTGGCTGTTGCTCTCGACGGTCTGGTAGACGTTGATGCCGATAAACAGCAGCAGTGCCGCAGTGGGGGTGATCCACAGTGCGCGGGTGAAGAACTTGCGGTCAAGCGGCATCAGCAGCAAGAAGTAGAGGACGATGAGCACAAAACTCACCTTTGTCTCGTTGAGGAAGGTGGGGAACAGTAACAGAATCAGTATCTTGTTGCGGTTGAGGCTGGCAAAGAAGTGGCTTGTGTCAAGCCGCTTGTGCATCAGGTAGAACGATATGGCATAGATGCAGATTGAAACCTGCCCCGAGTACCAGTTGCCAAACGAACCGCCGCCGTGATCCCCTTCGCCGTACTGGAGCATCTGGAACGGGATGCAGAATGCCTGCAGCACAAGGAAAATGAGCAGTTGCTTGTCAAGTGACTCGACAAAGCGTTGGCGCCTGACCGGGTCACTGTAGAAGTAACATAATATGGGATAGGCTGTCAGCAAACCGATGAAATCGCGCAACCCGTTAACCCAAAAGATGGTGGACAAATTGTTGTAGAAACAGGTGATGTAACAGGATACAAGCACAAACACCCCAATACATGCCAGATGCAGACGGTTGCGGATAATGCAGACGGCAAGCGTCGCGAGCACGACATCGGCCAGCAGGTTGACAATCGACGACATGCTCTCGAGCGGCGGCAGTATCTCATCAGAGATGAACCCGAATGTCGACAACACCCACAGGACGACGAAGAACGTGCGCTGGTATATGGGGGAGTAGTCCTTCACGGTGCTAATGGTCAATCCTTGTCGTTGCTTCCGTATCCGTATCCATATCCGTTGTCGTCGCTGGGTTTGGTGTCGTTGATTACCATGCCGGCATTGCCGATGCGGCCCTCGGCGGCGAGACGGTTGATGTACTTGACCTGGTTGCGCTTGGTGAAGTTGGCGCGTGTGACAAACAGCATGGCGTCGGCATAGCCGGTCAGCGAGAACGTGTCGCTCACCATGGCCACGGGCGCACTGTCAATGATGATGATGTCATAGTTTGCACGCAGTTCCTCCATCAGTGTGCCCATGCGGGTGTTGAGCAGCAGCTCAGAGGGGTTTGGCGGTATGGGGCCGCCGGCAATCACGTCGAGGTTGTCGTTACCCTCAATGCCCTGTACCACCGATTGCAGCGTGGTCCCCGGCTGTGACAGGAATGTGGTCACGCCCCGGTTGTTGTCAAGGTTGAGCATCTGGGCCAGACGGGGTTTGCGTATGTCAAGCCCGACGAGTGCCACCCGCTTGTCCATCAAGGCGAATGCTGCGGCCAGATTGGCACTGACAAATGACTTGCCCTCGCCCGATATGCTTGACGAGACAAGCACGACCTTGTCGTTCTCGCCGGTGAGCATGAACTGCACGTTGTTGCGTATGTAGCGGAACAACTCGACAATTGACGATGTCTTGCCGTCCTGCACAACCAGTTCGGTGTTGTGGCGGTTGTGGTGTATGTGGCCGATAACGGGAATCTGGGCAATCTGTTCCAGTTCGTCCTGGGTCGAGAACTTGGTCCAGAACAGGTTTTTGATGTATATCAGCAGCAGCGGCAGCAGCATGGCGATGAACACGGTCACCAGCAGCACCAGCATCGGCTTGGGGGCAACGGGTTTTGTCTGGGCGTAGGCATGGTCCACGATTTTACCCTTTGGCGTGGTTGCTGCCAGCACCAGGGCATTCTCCTCGCGTTTTTGCAGCAGGAAGGTGTAGAGGGTGTTTTGTATGCCCTGTTGGCGATATAGCGCGCGTGTTTCACGCTCCTCGGTGGGTATGTTGCCCATTTCGCCTCCCGATGCGGCGCTTTGTGCCGTAGCCTGTGCGATTTGTATCTTGAGCGATGCCAGGGTGTTGTTCACGCCCTTGAGGACGTTGCCGCGCATCAGGTCAATCTGTTCGTCAAGCCGTTGCATGGCCTGGTTGTTGTCGGTAGCCGATGCCGACAGGTTGATGCGTTCCATCACCAGCGAGTTGAACGCCCTGACGGGAGCAGCCGCGGCTGTGCTGTCGGCACCGAAGGGGATGTAACTGCGCCGGTTGGCGGGGTTGCTGACAAAGTCCTTGATCATGCTGACGATGCGGTACTGTGTCTCGAGGTTGATCAGTGCACGCTCGGCCATTTCCTGCTTGCCGATGAGACTCTTTGTTTGCAGCCCGGCATCCACCATGTTGTGGGCACGCTTGTATGCCTCGATTTCGGCTTCGCTGCCGGTGAGGTCGCGGTAGATGAGACCCAGACGCTCATCAATGAACTTGCCGGTGTTGACGGCCTGTTCGTCTTTCTCGCGCTGTCCGCGCTCGTTATACAGGGTGATGAGGGTGTTCAGCATGTCGCGTCCACGCTGGCGGTCGGTGTCAACCACGTCCATGTAGATGGCGTTTGACTTCTTGGACAACACGTTCACTGTCATTTTTTTCATCATCTGCTCGGTGGCTGGGATGTAGCCGCTGACCATGGCGCGGATGTCATACTCCTTGCCTGAAACGAGGTGGTCGGTGCCGCTAACGGCAAAGATGCCGTAGGGCGTCTTGACATTGTAGGGCAGCTGCACGTTCTTGACGTCGGCCAGTGTGGTGAAATAACCCTCTTTTACCTTGATATCGGCATGGCCGTTCTTCTTGACATTGACAGTGAACTTCATGCTGATGCTCAGTGTGTCAAACACTTCTTTGGGAGCGTCAATGTCGATGGGGGAGTCCTTGTAGTGGTCAATGCGCTTGAACATGCTCTTGCGCGTGGTGTAGGTGCGGTTGAGGCCCAGTTGCTCAATCATCTGGCAGCACAGTTCCTGCGACCCCATCACCACTACCTCGTCATCGACCTTTGAACCGCCGCCACCCAGTTTCATGCTTTTCAGCAGCGATGCTCCGGCACTCGACGAGTTGTCGTCCTGATCGACCAGAACGGTCGAGACTACGAGATAAACGGGCTTCTTGACATAGAGGTAGGCACCGGCAAGCAGCAGGCAGACAATGAACGATGCCAGCCACAGCCACCAGTAACGGCGGTAACGGGCAACGATGGCCGAGAAGTCGATGGCGGCTGTCTGCTGAGGCGCGCTTGCCGTATTTTGTTGTTTATTCATCATTGGGAATTTGTTACTTGATTAAAAGAGCAATAACGAGCGACGCAATCACGCTGGCGGCGCTGACGATGACCGATGTCACCGACAGTTTGAAGGCGTTGTTCTGGTTGTAGCGCGAGTTGTCAATCTTGATGGTGTTGGGCTCGACATAGACCACATCGTTCTGCTGCAGGTAGAAATATGGCGAACTGAAAGTCGAACTCTCGGCCAGGTTGAGGTGCTGGTAGGTCTTGGTGCCGTTGGTCTCGCGGATGACAATCACGCTGCCGCGCTCGCCAAACTCGGTGAGGTCGCCGCACGCCGACAGGGCGTCAAGCACACTGAAGCGCTCTTTGTTGACGGCGAGGCGTTGGGGGTTGCGGACCTCGCCCATCACGTTGACATAGAAACCAATCAGGCGTGTGGTGACGTAGGCGTCCTTGACCTGCGACGCTACCCGCTGGCGGACAGCCTCGCTTACCTCCGATGTTGTCATGCCAGCCACATGAACCTTGCCGATGACGGGCATATCGATGTTGCCGTCGTGGTCAATGATGTAGGTGGTCATTCGCGTGTCAGACATCAGACCGGTCTGGCCGCGTTGCGAGAAGTTGCTGGCGGGGGCATTGTACATTGCCGTTGCCTGAGGCACCGAACTCGACACTGTCACCGATATCTCGTCGTCGGGAATCAGCTTGATGTCAATGGGGCTGCTGCCGGGCAGCGTGCCGCTGTTTTGCTGGGCCAAATCCTTGAAATAGGCAAGGTTGTTCTCCTTGGTGGTGGTACACGAAAACAAGGCGACAGCAGCCGCCAGCATGAGTATTGAGGAGCAGATACGGTTCATCTTCTATTATTTTATTTTTATAATAACGAGTTTCCCATCGGTTTTATTACATCGGCATTCCAAATTTTTGGGAGTGCCCACGCTTTTCAGATGTGTTTCTGGTCGCGGCACCGGCTGACCCGGTGGATACATTGGCCTCACGAATGTAGTGTTTTTGACTAAAATAAACATAAGGGACAAAAGGCTGACGCAGTCCGGTAATTTCATGTGCAAGGTCGTGAATTGACTCAGTAAATGCCGGCTCACTTCTCGCACTTTCAGACAAAAATCATTCCGATTATTCTAATCTATGCGATTTTGAATAATCGGAATGATTTTGTATGATTGCTATGCTATACTGCTACAAGCCCAGAATGATGTTGATGATTGCGTTCAGGTCTTTGATGTCAACGATGAAGTCTCCGTTGATGTCGGTGCGGTACAGGTCATAAACGGGCGTGAACCCGAGGATGATGTTGATGATCGCATTCAGGTCGGCGATGTCAATCTTGCGGTCACTGTTGAGGTCGCCTTTCTCCTCGATGTGGAGGAACTCTTTCCAGCCGTCGGCCACCTTATAGCTGTGCACGCCTGAATGTGGTACATAGAGTGTCGCATTCTCGTAGGTCTCGCTGTTGAAAACCTCTTCCTCTAAGACGGGCGCTACAACTGCATAGCTGTTGATTGTTTTGATTTTGGCGCAATCAGAGAATGCGCAGGAACCAATCTCACGGACTGCCGACCCGATTGTGAGTGTGGTCAGTTCGCTCTGCTCCTCCATGAACCATGACGGAATTGTCACGACACTGTTGCCGATGTTCAGAGTGTCTAACTGGGTTCCCCATGCCCAGCCGCTGCCAAAGTTGTTGCAGGCGCGGGCATTGTAGTTGAGCGTTTTCAGGGCAGAGCACCCGTCAAATGCCGACCAGTTGATCCATTCTACAGCACTACCGATGGTCGCTGTTGTCAAGTCTGTACAGTTGCAGAACGAACAACTGCCAACGTAGGTTACTGAGTTGGGTATGACAACTGAAGTCAGACCGATGCATCCGCGGAACGCACCGTCGCCAATTGATTTTATTGTACTGGGAATGACTGTGCTTTTGCACCCACTTACCAGGGTGTTGCTTTCGGTCTCGACAATGGCGTTGCAGTTGTTGCGTGAGTCGTATGTGGTATTGCCGCTTGCAACGGTGATTGATGTCAGAGAACTACAACCCATAAATATTCTGGTCTCCACTTCGTTGACCGAAGCCGGCAATGTGACCGATGTCAAGGCTGTACACTCGGCAAATGCCTCTGAACCGATAAACTCAACCGATGAACCGAAGTTTATATTCTTCAGCGCACTGCAACCAATGAAAGCACTGGCGTTGATTGTGGTGACGGTGTTGGGGATGGTTACCGCTGTCATACTCTCAAAGTGGTCAAATGCTTTATAACCGATAACGGTCACAGGGTAGGTCTTACTCTCAAATGTAACAGATGATGGGATTGTAACGCTGCCAACAAGGCTGTAGTCTCCACTAGCGAGAGTTACCGATTGGCCGTCTTCGTTGATGTCATAACCGTAACCGTCAATCTCAATATCGTAGGCACTTGCCATAAAAAATGCCGCGATTGACAACAGGGATGTAAGTAATAACTTTTTCATATTTGGTAATTAATTTTGTGTTTACTGAACAAGAAATGCAAAGACCGTTAATTAACGGCGGTGCAAAATTATAGAAAATTATGGAAATATGCAATATAATAGCGGATAATCTGCTATGCCGCCACATGGGTCGATGAACAGCATAGCATCACAGCCAAGCTGCGATGTCGCTTGCGCAACATCGCCGCCCGCCTCCTCTGTGGCTAACAGAATCGGTTTTAGAGCCCCAGGATGATGTTGATGAGTAGGTTCAGGTCTTTGACATCGATTTGGAGGTCGCCGTTGAAGTCGGTGCCGTACATGTCGTAGCTGTCTTCCACCCCGAGGATAATGTTTATTATCTGGTCAACGTCGACGATGTCGATTTTCCCGTCACGGTTGATGTCGCCCTTGGTTGTAATATTCATGAAGTCTTTCCACACGTCGGCCTCCTTGTAGGCCTGGTAGCTGATGAAAGGCACGTATAGGGTGGCGTAGTCGTAGGCATAACCGCTGAAGACGCTGCTGTCAATGGGCGGCGGTGTGATAGACAGGCTGTTGATGATTGCAAGGTCATAGCTCGCCCCAAAGGCATAAATGCCGATGGACTGGACCGAACTGCCAAGGGTCAGTGTCGTAATGCTGTCGCAGTTATAGAATGCCATTTCGCCAATGGTGGTTGTTGAGTTGGGGATAGTCACCGACGCCAGTGACTTACAGCCTGCGAACGCGTCATGCTCTATTGTTTCCACCGAGGTGCCCAGATCAAGCGATGCCAGTGCGGTGCACCCCCCGAAGGCACTGTAGCCGATGCTCTCGACAGCGTTGCCAATGGTCACTGACTGCAGACCGGTACAACTGTTAAATGCGTTATAGCCGATTGTGGTCACCGAGTTGCCGATGGTCACTGACGGCAGTTTGCGGCAGGCATAAAACGCATAGTTACCGATGGTGATGACCGAGTTGGGAATCTCAATGGACTCCAATACGTAGCATTTGTGGAACGCATTATTGCCAATCGTGGTCACCGAGTTGGGGATAGTCACCGACTGCAGCGACCCGCATTCGCGAAACGCATTATCACCGATGGTGGCTACCGTGCTGGGAATCGAAACGGATGTGGCACCTGCTTGATAGAATGCCGAGCTGCCGATAGCTGACACGGTGTAGGTGTTGCCGTCATACTCAACTGATGACGGAATAACAACGCTGCCGCTGTACTTGCCACCTCTGGCAACGCTCACTGTTCCGTCGGCGTTCTTGTTGTATGGAATGCCGTCAACAGTGAAGTCGGCCGCGTGTACAGCTGCCCAAGACGTGATGAACAGCAATAATGTCAATAGTAGATTTCTCTTCATAATTCTTGTATTTATTTGTTTCTGTTTGCAAAGATAAACCTAAATTCCGCAACACTTTAATTTAACTTTGTTTATAAGTTTCTGAGCAACAAAAAGTTGCTCAGGATTTTGTCATGTCAGATTTTTCACTTATCTTAGTGTTGCAATTCAAAACAAGCATAAATCGTAACAAGACATGGCAAAGGTACAAATTAAATCTGAGAAACTCACACCTTTTGGAGGGATTTTTCAATCATGGAGCAATTTGACTCCATGCTTTCACCCGTTATCGACTCGACACTTGGTCGGAGATGCAGCAGTATCATCGGATACCAGTACAGCTAGATTGTCCGTTCGCTGATGAGCGTCTATTTCTGCGGCGGCTCATGCGTGGAGGATGTGACATCGCATCTGATGCGTCATCTGTCATATCATCCAACCCTGCGTACATGCAGCTCTGATACCATCCTCAGAGCCATCAAGGAACTGACACAGGAAAACATCTCATATACTTCCGATA
>JAGHSV010000161.1 GCA_018065665.1 Candidatus Sodaliphilus aphodohippi | reverse complement strand
ATTCCATGTGGATTAGTGGTGTGCTAATTGACAGCCTTGAGCTGTGTGTCGGCATTTCGCTTGTCAGTGGCGTTGGCGGCCATGAGGGGCGAGTGAGTTCTATTGACATACCCAACTCTGTTAAGACAATAGGGCCGAATACTTTTGAAGGCTGCACCGGGCTGGCGTCCTTCGCAATACCGAGTTCGGTAAACGCACTGGGAGACTCGTTTTTGAGCAACACGTCATTGCAAAGCATACTTTCCAAAAGAAGGCTCCCCATAGCCTTTGCCGAAGATGCCACCACGTTTAAGGGCGTTGACCAGGAGAATGTGACTCTTTATGTTCCCCACGGATGCAAGGCGGCATACGAGTCCGCCGCCGGCTGGAAGGACTTTGGCAGCATCGTCGAGATGGAGCTGGGCGACATCAACTGGGACGGCAGGGTTGACGTGGCAGACCTGAACATGATGGTGAACCACGTGCTGGGCACCAAACCCCTCGTTGACCTGCCCGACGGCGACTTTGACGGCGACGGCAAGGTTGACATCGCCGACATCAATGCAGCAATCAACTCCATCCTTGGCGTGCAGTGATGGGAGGCAAAGGAAATAAAGGATACAACAATAATAACCTCAAAATTTACAGACAATATGAAAAAGATATTAATAATTGCACTTGCTTTGCTGGGCATGGCAAGCGCGCAGGCGCAGACCGACGACTACACCCCGCTGGTGCGCGAGGGCAGCGAGTGGTACTATGTATATTTCCCCGATTATTCTTCCCGTTCCACTATGGTTTTGACCAGAATAGGTGCTGATACGGTAGCATACGGGAATACCTATCACAAAGTGTATTATTTGTCATCTCCTTCGGAGCTCGAAACAAGCAGCAAGATGACTTTACTGGTTCGTGAAGTTAACAAGAAAGTATATGCAATTCCCACATCAAACTAAAACGGAATGCTAGGCGGCCTCCCAGCACAAGAATTTGAAGACGGGACACAAGAATGGTTGATGTACGACTTTGAGGACCTTGACTCATATCTTTATGACCTTGACGAATATCACAACTATGGCGAAGGTGCAATCAATGGGCCGTATCTTCTCCATTCAAGCGACAACAACCTCCTTGCTGACCGACCCTGTTACCAAGTCGCAACAGGAGGCGTCATGTCGGGAATGAAGATAGTGGAAGGCATAGGAATATATAGTACTCAATACGGAACCGGTCTTCGTGCGTGGGTTTTTGATCGATGCTTTTCGAAATGGGTGAGGTGGGGAACTCAAGCAAGTATATGCTATATGAAGAATCCGCAGGGCGAGTTCGAATACTTCAATAAAGAGCTGTATGAGAAAGCCTTTGGCAGCCTGCCCAGCGGCATCAGCGACGTTGAGGTGGTGCCCGGCCGCCCGACTGACGACCGCTACTACAACCTGATGGGGCAGCCGGTGGCTCACCCCGAGGACGCCCCGGGCATCTACATCCACAACGGCAAGAAGATTGTGGTGAGGTAAAGAGAGGAAAAATCTTTGAGTTTATGAATTAGTATTATATCGCCTCACCGTTCACTCCCGCCCGAGATGGGTGGGAGTGACTTGTTTTGTGTAAATCAGTGCAAATCTGTGGTTTTTTTGGGGAAAAGACAATTACGACAATTTCCAACAATTAAGTGGAGCCTCTCCCCACCCCATACCCCCTTCGGTTCCCCCGTTAATCGGGGGACAGAAACCACCAGGAAAGGGGCTAACCATGAGGGTGTGAGCTAATCACATTCGTTCGATTCGTTAAATTCGTTGTTGAAATAATTGTCGGGAATTGAGGTATTGTCGTTTCCCTTCGCCATTCTTTGTTTGTTTTTTCGCGAAAAAGTTGTAACTTTGTACTTTTGAAGAATAACCCCTTGAGAGATGGAAAGTAACCCGTACATGACATCGAGCGTTGACGACTGCCGCGTCATCGAACTTGACAAGCACCACCATGCCAACGGCAACCTGAGCGTGGTCGAGGACAACTCGTCCATCCCGTTCAAGATTCGCCGCACCTACTACACCTATGACATCCCTGGCGGCGAGGAACGCGGAGGACATGCCCATCGTGCACTGTACCAACTGATTGTTGCCATCAGCGGCAGCTTTGATGTTGTGCTCGACGACGGGGTGCATCAACGCCGCATCCCCCTCAACCGTCCCTATCAGGGCCTGCTGATTGTTCCGGGCATCTGGCGAGTGCTCGACAACTTCTCGTCGGGGTCGGTTTGCCTGGCTTTGGCAAGCGAACACTATGACGAGAACGACTATACCCGCGACTACAACGACTTTCTTGAACTAACAAAAGACAAAAGATAAACATGAAGTATCCGTTTCTGAGCCTCAAACAAGCAAACGCTCCCTTTGAAGAAGAGCTGAAGCATGCCGCCCTGGGCGTAATCGAGTCGGGTTGGTACCTGCATGGCGAACAGACCGAACTGCTCGAGCAGGAGATTGCCGCCATCTGCCAGACCAAGTACTGCGTTGCCGTCAGCAACGGTCTCGATGCCCTGAGACTCACACTGAAAGGATACATCAGCCTGGGGCTCCTTAGCGAGGGGCAGAAAGTCATCGTACCCGGCAACACCTTTATTGCCACCGTGTTGGCAGTTAGCGACGCGGGACTGACCCCTGTACTGTGTGATCCTCGCGAGGACACAATGGGACTCGATGCCGGCAAGGCTGCCGACCTCATTGACGATGACGTGGCTGCAATCATGCCGGTTCACCTCTATGGCACCCCATGCTGGGACGAGCAGTTAAAGGAACTCGCCGTAGCCCATAACCTACTGGTGATTGAGGACAACGCACAGGCTATCGGTGCCGAATCGGATGTTGAAGGTATCAACGGCACACGACGCACTGGCGGCCTGGGGCATGCTGCCGGCATCAGCTTCTACCCCACCAAGAACCTGGGCGCCCTTGGCGATGCCGGAGCTGTGGTCACCAACGACGAACGGCTGGCACGCACAGTGCGCGCCCTGGCCAACTATGGCAGCGACCGCCGCTACCACAACATCATGCAGGGTTACAACTGCCGCATTGACGAAATCCAGGCGGCAATGCTGCGCGTCAAGTTGAGCCACCTCGACGAGGAAAACGCCCGTCGCGACGCGATTGCCAAAGTCTATAACGAGTCTATCTGCCGTCCCGACGTCATCACGCCGACGCGTTTTGACGCGATGCGGCAGGTGTGGCACCAATACGTCATACGCGTCGAGAACCGCAACGACTTCATGCAACAGCTCGAAGAGCAGGGAGTGGGGACCGATATCCACTATGCGACGCCTCCCCACCTGCAGCCATGCTACTTCGAAGACCTCGAGGGGCATACTGCCCTCCCGGTGACCGAGGACCTTGCCGACCATGTCCTGAGCCTGCCCATTGCCCGCCCCATCACCGAGGACGATGCCCGCCAAATTGCGCAGATAATCAATGCAATTTGATTCCTACATATATGCCCTGTTCCTGCCATTGGTGTTCGTGCTCTACTGGGCGCTGAACAGGCATTTCAAGTGGCAAAACGCCCTGTTGCTTGCCGCCAGTTACACCTTCTACGGTTGGTGGGACTGGAGACTGCTGGGCCTGATCGTGCTGACCTCGGTCACGACCTTCGCCTCGGGCCTTGCCATCGAGCGCAGGCCGGGCGGCAAACGCTGGTGGGCTACGCTGAGCATTGCCATCAACCTGGGCATACTGATTTGCTTCAAATACCTCAACTTCTTCAGGGACACTGCCGCCGCCCTGCTCCAGTGCATGGGCATCGGTGTGGACTGGCCCATGATCAACATCGTGTTGCCCGTGGGCATCTCGTTCTACACGTTCCAGGCCATGAGCTACACCATCGACGTCTATCGCGGTGAGGTCAAAGCGACCCGCAACCTGCCCGTCTTCCTCACCTACATAGCATTCTTCCCCCAACTGGTTGCCGGCCCCATCGAGCGCGCCTCCCATCTGCTTCCGCAGCTGCTTCAGCCCCGCCGTTTTGACTACGGCAATGCCGTCGTTGGCATGCGGCAAATACTGTGGGGCCTCGCCAAGAAAGTGCTGGTTGCCGACACCATAGGCAGTTATCTCGAGACCATGATGTATAACCCCCATATCCAGAGCGCATCAACCCTGGCCATGGGGTCACTCATTTTTGCCATCCAGATCTATGCCGACTTCTCGGGCTACAGCGACATCGCCATCGGCTCGGCACGCCTGTTCGGCATTCGGTTGACCGCCAACTTCAAGTATCCGTTCTTCTCGCGTTCGGTTCACGAGTTCTGGCAGAGGTGGCACATAACACTGATCAACTGGTTCCGCCACTACGTTTACTACCCCCTGGGCGGCAGCCGATGCGGCAAGTGGCGCACGTGCCTGAACGTCATGATCGTGTTCACGCTGTCGGGACTGTGGCACGGTGCCGACGTCACCTACCTGATGTGGGGCATCGCCAACGGTCTGCTCGTGCTGCCGACGGTCATTGCCGGTCGCCGCACCCCCGACCGTCTTGTCGGTTGGCGGGACTTGCCGATGTGTGCGCTGACGACGGTAGCCTTTGCCGTCACGCTGATACCGTTCAGGGCATTCAGCATCAGGAACTTCAACGAAATCGCCAGTACGCTGGTCCATGGCGATTGGCTGGTCATGCCCCAGGGCATCTCGGTGTGGCTGTTCATCATCCCCATGCTGGTCATCGACTGGATTGGGCGCCGCATGGAGTTCCCGCTCGAACGCATGCGCATGCCACTCGTCGCCCGATGGGCAGTCTATTGGATTCTGCTCGGCCTTATCGCCTACTACGGCGCAGGCCGTCAACTAAACTACATTTACTTCCAGTTCTGAGCCATGAAACACAACCCGCTGATAAAATTCATAGTCCGGTCGCTCATTGCAGCGCTACCCGTTTTCGTGTTTGTGGGCTACTACGTCGTGACCGACCCGTTC
>JAGHSV010000122.1 GCA_018065665.1 Candidatus Sodaliphilus aphodohippi | reverse complement strand
TGCTCTACCACTGAGCTAGGGAACCATCGCTGATTTGCGGTGCAAAGTTAAGGCTATTTTTCAAACTGACCAAATTTTTTCGTGTTTTTTTGCGATTTTTTTGCGGTTTTTGTGTTTTTTCGCCTGTAACTGCAAAGTCTTTTGTAACTTTGCACCGTGAAAAGCGTAAATCAGGCAATGAAGATTTCAATCATCAACGGACCTAATCTCAACCTTGTTGGGGTGCGTGAACCCGAAATTTATGGCAACCGACCGCTCAACGACTACCTCAGCGAGTTTGCCGACAAGTTCCGGGGGGTTGACTTCGCTGTTTTCCAGAGCAACCACGAGGGCGACATCATCGACGAGATACAGCGCGTCGGGTTTGACGTGGACGGCATCGTCATCAATGCCGGCGGATACACCCACACGTCGGTGGCGATAGGTGATGCCCTGCGCGCCGTGACAGCGCCAGCCGTCGAGGTGCACATCAGCGACATCAACAGCCGCGAGCCCTATCGCCGCGTGTCAATGATTCGCGACGCCTGTGTGGCTGTCTATGCCGGCTTCGGGCTCGAGAGTTATGACAAGGCTGTTGAACACCTTATTAATATATGTGAGCAATGACCGAGCAGCTGGAGCAATATATCCTGGACCACATCGAGGCCGAACCCGACAACCTCAGACGGCTTGACCGCGACACCCACCTGCAACTGCTGTACTCGCGCATGTGCTCGGGCCACCTGCAGGGACGCCTGCTGAAGATGCTGGTGCGCATGATAAACCCGGTCAATGTGCTTGAACTGGGCACCTACAGCGGTTACTCGGCACTGTGTCTGGCCGAGGGGTTGCTGCGCGACGATGCCTGCCTGCACACCATCGAGATTGAGGACGAGCTGGAGGACTTTATTGCCCAACACCTGGCGCAGAGCCCCTATGGCAAGCATGTACACTTGCACATTGGCGATGCCGCCAAGGTACTGGACCAATTGGACATGACGTTTGACCTGGCATTTGTCGATGCCAACAAGCGTGACTATGTGCAGTACTACGAACTGGTGAAACCACGCATCAACCCCGGCGGGTACATCATCGCCGACAACACCCTGTGGGACGGCAAGGTGGTGGACTGGGGTAAGCATCTGGACGCACAGACTGCCGGCATACTGGCCTTTAACGACCGTGTTGCCGCCGACCCTGATGTCGAGGTCGTGATTGTGCCGGTGCGGGACGGATTGACGATTATTCGCAAGAAAGACGGGCACGAGCCCCGATAACAATGACTAAAACGAACAGAAATAAATGGAAAGTACAAGATTACAAAAGATTTCAAGACTGGTTCAAAAAGAACTGAGCGAGATATTCCGCACCGAGACCGCCAAGATGGGCGGCGTGCTGGTCAGCGTGAGCAACGTGCGCGTGTCTCCCGACCTGAGCGTCGCACGCATCCACCTGAGCATCTTCCCCAGCGAGCGTGCCCAGGAACTGCTGGCAAACATCAAGGCAAACGAGAAGTCTATACGGTTCGACCTCGCCCAGCGCGTGCGCTACCAACTGCGCAAGTGCCCCGAGTTGACCTTCTTCATTGACGACTCGCTCGACTATATCGAGCATATTGACTCACTGCTGCATCCCGAGAACAAGTGAAGTGGATATTGAACATAGCGTGGCGTTACCTTGTGGCCAAGAAGAACCACAACGCTGTTAACGTGATTTCCATCATCTCGGTGCTGGGAGTCATGGTGACAACTGCCGCGCTGGTGTGCGTGCTCAGCGTGTTCAACGGGTTCCGCGGCCTGATCATGGGGCGCCTTGCAATGCTCGACCCCGAGGTGGCTGTCACTGCCGTCACCGGCAAGGCCATCGAGAACGGTGACAGTGTTGTCACGGCAGTCAAGAGGGTGCCGGGAGTGATGACGGCAATGCCCGTCATTACCGACCAGGCCCTCGCCATTTTTGCCGAGTACCAGATGCCCGTGCGTCTGAAGGGTGTGCCCGACGAGTATGCAGCCACAACTGCCATTAACAGCGTCGTTGTTGACGGACAGTTCCTGTTGCACGATGACGTGTCGCCATACGCCGTGCTGGGGGTGGGACCTGCACTCTCGCTCCATGTCCAGCCCGACGCCCTGAGGATGCTGCAACTCTATGCACCGCAGCGTCAGGGGCGTGTCAACATCGCCAACCCCATGAACGCCTTCCGCAACGACTCGCTATTTGTGTCGGGCGTGTTCCAGTTGTCCCAGAACAACTATGACGCCGACCTGATTTATGTGCCGCTGTCGATGGCGCGCAAGCTCTTTGACTACCCCACCCAGGCAACGCAGGTCGAGGTGACGCTGCTCCCCGATGCCGACGAGGATGCTGTCATCGCTGCCATTGCCGACATCCTGGGGCCGTCCTATCAGGTCAAGAACCGGCTGCAGCAGCAGGCTGCTGCCTACAAGCTGGTCAATGTCGAGAAGTGGATGGCATTCCTGCTGCTCTCGTTCATACTGGTGATAGCCGCCTTCAACGTCATCAGCACGTTGGCGCTGCTCATCATCGAGAAGGACGACAGCATCACCACGCTCAAGGCGATGGGTGCCGACAACTCCCAGATTACCCGCATCTTTATCGCCGAGGGATGGCTCATCTCTCTTGTCGGTGCCGTCAGCGGCATCGTGCTGGGGCTTGTGCTGTGCCTGTGCCAGCAGCAGTTCGGGCTGTTGAGGCTGAACGGCGATCCGTCTAACTTCATCGTCAGCGCCTATCCTGTCCAGGTCATCTGGACCGATGTCGTTGTCGTTTTTGTTGTTGTGGCTGTCGTAGGTCTGCTCACGGCGCTCGCCACATCGTTGACAATGCGTCGCCGTCTTGGTTAACCTTATTTTATAAAGAGTTACCGTGCCAGCATCTCAAGGATGCCGGTTGCTGCGTCATCGGCGGGAAGGTGCACGCAGTTTGGGTCACGGGCGAGCCATGTGAGCTGTTTCTTGGCATAGACGCGGGTGTTCTTCTTGATGCGCGCCACGGCTGTGTCAAGGTCCATCAGACCGTCAAAGTGGGCAAACATCTCCTTCATCCCGACTGTGTTGAGCGAATTGAGTCCCCGCAGGTGCTCGACACTGCGAGCCTCGGCCTCCAGCCCCTGCTCCATCATAGCATCCACGCGACGGTTGATGCGCCCGAACAGCGTCTCGCGGTCCATATCCAGCACCACCTTGATGATGTCAAAGTCGCGTGGTTTGGCCTTGCCGGTGCGCAGCGAACTATAGGTCTGTCCGGTCTGGCGGCAAACCTCCAGTGCATGAACCACGCGGCGCGTGTTGCAGCGGTCCACCCGCTCGTAGTACTCGGGGTCCAGCTGATGCAGTTCGGCCAGCAGTGAGTCCAGCCCACGGGTGTCGAGGTCGTCAAGCAGCGCCTGGCGGGTCTCGGGAGTGATGTCGGGAATCTGGTCAATGCCATGGCACACAGCGTCGATATACATCATCGAGCCGCCGCACATGACAGCATAGTCCCCCTGCTGCCACATCGAGGGCAGCAACGACATGACGTCGGACTCGAACTGGGCGGCGCTGTAGTACTGGTCAAGGTCCTTGAACTCCACGAAGTGATGACGGACAAGCGCTTGCTCGGCAGCAGTCGGCGCCGCTGTGCAGATGGGGATACTCCTGAAAATCTGGCGCGAGTCGGCGTTGATGATGTCACAGTGCAGGGCCTGCGCCACGGCAATTGCCGCAGCAGTCTTGCCCGAAGCCGTCGGGCCGGTAATCACTATGAGGGTGCGTCCGTGTGACATCAGTTCTTGTGATTGGTGTTATCGATGCAAAGATACAAAATTTGCGCCACCCCGTCGCCCTTTTTGCACCCCGAAGTGGCATAACAAACCTCTGAAAACCAAAAAAAGTGATTTTTTTGAAAAAAATTGCGAAAAAATTTGGTGGTTTCGGCAAATGGCAGTAACTTTGCAACGCTTTTGAGAAGCAAGGGTGCTTAGCTCAGCTGGTTCAGAGCATCTGCCTTACA
>JAGHSV010000076.1 GCA_018065665.1 Candidatus Sodaliphilus aphodohippi | reverse complement strand
TATTAAACAAGGCGTTTATCTGCTGAACGGTACAGAAATTCGTAAGGATGGGGCCGGCATGCCCACCCCCGACGAGGCTCGCGAGAACACCATCACCTACGGTATTCTGCGCAGCCATGATGTAGATGGCAGCAAAGGTAAAAAAATGCGCATCCGCTTTGATGCGATGATGTCGCACGACATCACCTACGTTGGCATCATCCAAACAGCACGCGCCAGCGGTCTGGAGGAATTCCCCCTGCCCTATGCTATGACAAACTGCCACAACTCACTCTGTGCAGTTGGCGGCACAATCAACGAAGACGACCACGTGTTCGGTCTCTCGGCAGCCAAGAAGTACGGCGGCATCTATGTACCCGCCAACCAAGCAGTTATCCACCAGTATGCCCGCGAGGCAATGGTAAAGTGCGGTAACATGATTCTGGGTAGCGACAGCCACACACGCTATGGCTCACTCGGTAACATGGGTGTTGGCGAAGGCGGTGGCGAGCTCGTGAAGCAGCTGCTCAAGAACACATGGGACATCAATGCCCCCGAGGTTGTTCTGGTATGGCTGGAAGGCGCACCCCGCAAGGGTATCGGTCCCCACGACGTTGCCATCTCACTGGTTAAGGCCACATTCGAGAGCGGTTTCGTAAAGAACAAAGTTCTCGAGTTTGCAGGCCCCGGCGTGAAGAACCTGCCCATCGACTTCCGTAACGGCATCGACAACATGACCACCGAGACCACATGTCTGAGCTCAATCTGGGTTACCGACGACGAGGTTAAGCACCACTACGAGATTCACCGTCGCCCCGAGTGCTATAAAGAGCTGAAACCGGGCGATGTAGCATACTATGACTCAATGATTCGCATTGACCTGTCAACCCAGGAGTCAATGATTGCCCTGCCCTATCACCCCTCTAACGCATTCAGCATCCACGAGTTGCAGGCAAATCCCGTCGAGATACTCAAGGCAGTTGAAGAAGATACCAGGAAGCGCTACGGCGACAAGGTACAGGTTAGCCTTGTTGACAAGGTAGTCAACGGCAAGGTACAGGCCGACCAGGGTATCATCGCCGGTTGCTCGGGCGGTACCTATGACAACCTGAGCGCAGCCGCATCGATCATGAACGGCAAGAGCATCGGTAACGACTACTTCACCATGTCGGCCTATCCCCAGTCGGTTCCCGTATATCTGGCAACAACCCGCAACGGCATCGCCGAGAAACTTCTCGAGGCAGGTGTAGTTATCAAGCCCGCATTCTGCGGTCCTTGCTTTGGTGCCGGTGACGTTCCGTCGAACAACGGCCTCAGTCTGCGCCACACCACCCGCAACTTCCCCAACCGCGAAGGTTCAAAGCCCGGTCAGGGCCAGATCTCGCTGGTAGCGCTGATGGATGCACGCTCGATTGCCGCAACAGCAGCCAACGGTGGTATCATCACAGCTGCGACCGACGTCGACTATGTTGAGAACGAGCACAAGGCCTATGACTTTGACTATCGCGTATATGAGCGCCGCATCTACAAGGGCTTTGACAAAGCCGATGCATCGCAGGAACTCAAGTACGGCCCCAACATCAAGGATTGGCCCAAGATGTATGAGATGCAGGACAACATGCTGGTTGAGCTGGCAGCAGTCATCCACGACCCCGTGACCACAACCGACGAACTCATCCCCTCGGGCGAGACATCATGTTATCGCTCTAACCCGTTGAAACTGTCGGAGTTCGCCCTGTCGCGCCGCGTACCCGAGTATGTTGGCATCAGCAAGCGCATCCAGGCCCAAGACCTCGAGCGTCGCGCCGGCAACGTACCCGAGAACGTAGCCAAGGCACTTGCCGCCGTTGGCGCCAAGGCCGAGGACACCGCATTCGGTTCATGTGTATTTGCAAACCGTCCCGGTGACGGTTCGGCCCGCGAGCAGGCTGCATCTTGCCAGAAGGTTCTTGGCGGTACCGCCAACATCTGCTATGAGTACGCCACCAAGCGTTACCGCAGCAACTGCATCAACTGGGGTATCGTTCCGTTCACCATCGCTCCCGAGACCAAGTTTGACTATGTTCCCGGTGACTTCGTCTTTGTTCCCGGCATCCGCGAGGCCATCCTTGGCGGTAAGGAAGAAATCGACTCGAATGTTATCACAGCCGATGGCGTTAAGGACATCCACCTGTTCTTCAACAACCTCACTGCCGACGAGCGTCAGATTCTGGCCGAAGGCTGCCTGATGAACTACTATGCAGCACAAAAGAAATAATTAACAAGAAAATAAATCAACGGGGTTCTGACAGGCAGAACCATTCAGAACCCCATTTAGTTTGAAAATACTAACAACTTTTTCTAAAAAAAATAAAAACTAATTATGGCATTTGAAAAAATCAAAATGACTACCCCCATCGTTGAGATGGACGGTGACGAGATGACCCGTATTTTGTGGAAGATGATCAAGGACGAACTCATTTTCCCGTTTGTTGACCTCAAGAGCGACTACTATGACCTTGGTCTCCCCTATCGCGACCAGACCAACGACCAGGTAACCATTGACTCGGCCGAGGCAACCAAGAAGTATGGCGTAGCCGTTAAGTGCGCTACCATCACTCCCAACCTGCAGCGTATGGATGAGTATAAACTGCACAAGATGTGGAAGAGCCCCAACGGCACCATCCGTTCAATTCTCGACGGTACCGTATTCCGCGCACCCATCACCATCCCGAGCATCAAGCCCGCGGTACGTTTCTGGGAAAAGCCCATCACCATTGCCCGTCACGCCTATGGCGACGTTTACAAGAGCGTTGAGCTGCGCGTTGAAGAGGCTGGTGTCGGCAAACTCGTCTTTGACGGCGTTAGCGGTAGCCACCAGGAAGTAGTTATCCAGGAGTTCAAGGGTGCCGGCGTCATGCAGGGCATGCACAACATCGACAAGTCAATCCGCTCGTTTGCAAACAGTTGCTTCCAGTATGCGCTTGACACAAACCAGGATGTATGGTTTGCAACCAAGGACACTATCTCAAAGCAGTATGACGCAGACTTCCGCACAATCTTTGCCGAGGAGTTCAAGAAATATCAGGAAGAGTTCGACAAGAGAGGTCTCGAGTACTTCTACACCCTGATTGACGATGCCGTTGCACGCGTAATCCGCAGCAAGGGTGGCTTTATCTGGGCATGCAAGAACTATGACGGCGACGTGATGAGCGACATGGTATCGACAGCATTCGGTTCACTGGCAATGATGACCAGCGTTCTGGTTAGCCCCGAAGGCAACTACGAGTATGAGGCTGCACACGGCACCGTAACCCGCCACTACTACAAGTACCTCGCTGGCGAAGAGACTTCGACCAACCCCATGGCAACCATCTTTGCATGGAGCGGTGCGCTGCGCAAACGCGGTGAGAAGGACGGTCTGAAAGACCTCATGCACTTTGCCGACGTGCTGGAGCAGGCTTGCTTCGACACCATCAACGGCGGTACAGTAACCAAGGACCTCGTTAACCTGATGGAAGGCGTAGAGGCTCACGCAGTAAACAGCGAGACCTTCATCAAAGCCATCCGCGCCAACGTTGAGAAACTGCTTGCATAATTGGCACAGCAAACCCAAACTTGATATAGTAAATGAGCCCGACGCAAATCGGGCTCATTACTTTTTTTTCACTTCTGGTTTGTGTGGTCGAGAATAAAGTTGAGGACAAAGTCAAAATCGTCGGGGCAGACATACACCTGGTTGTAGTTGAACGGTGCGTTGACCTTGATGAGATGGCGGCGCGGGAAGGGTTCAACCGATTTGACCGAGGCGAAATCACTATACATCCTGTTTCGGGCAGCGACACTCACTCCAGACGACATCATGGTTGGATTGCCGGTAGCCGCACCTGCCAAAGCCGTGAGATGGCCAATCACCTTTGCTTTCTTTGCCCCGGGAGGCATCTGCTTGTGCATCACCCCTTTTTCGTCCATTTCAAAGACTACTATATACTTGCCGCCCACGATCAGTGCATAAACATAATACCCAATCAGGCACAGTGCCATCATGAGCAGCAATATATATATATAAATGTGGTGGTGATGTCCAGGATTCCTTTCAGTGTTGGCCCATCAAACAGTTCAATCAGGACAAGAAACCCCCAAATGCCCACACACACCCAAGCCATGATTTTAGTCACGAGCAAAAGTATAGTGGGGTTGGTGTATAGGCTCAGTTCATAGAGCCAACGATATTTCCCGTCCTTACCCCGGGTTACTCTTTCACTTTTATCCATATCGAACCGTCACCTCTTGTGCAGAAGGCAAAGGGGTTATGCAATGTCGTCGTTCATGATGTGCGGCTCGAGCAGTGCCGACATCTTACGCCAGTCCTTGCTGCGTAGATACTCCATGATAATCTCGGCATGCTCCAGGTTGTGCATGTCGGTGCCCAGCATGTCCACCATGCCGTTCTTGACAAGCCATACGGCATTGTCGCGCGCCGAAGACCCGAAGTAGCCAGCCAGCGATAGGATGTTGAGCTGGAAACACACTCCGGCATTGTGCATGGTCTCGTAGCGGTGGTGGCGATGTGAGTAGTAGCCATATCGCTCGGGGTGTGCCAGTATGGGCTGATACCCCTTGATAGCGAGGTCAAACAGCAGTTCATCAAGTTCGAGTAGTTCCTGCATAAAAGAGTTCTCAACGAGCAGGAACTTGCCGGGCATTGGGATCAAATTGTCGGCGGCATACTGTTTGTTCCAGAAGTCGTCAAGGCGATACTCGGCCGACACATGAAGTTCGACATCGAGACCGGCCTCGGCAACGGCCTTTTGCAGGACATTAAATGCCGGGAGAATGGTATCGGGTGTGTTCTCGAAGGTCTCGGCAGTCACGTGCGGGGTGCAAATCACCCGCTTGATGCCCATCTTAATCTCGGCCTCGAGCATCTGCAACGACTGCTCGACCGACTGTGAACCGTGGTCCACTCCTGGCAATATATGATTGTGCATGTCGGTATGATAAAACAACTGCACATTATCTTTCTTTCTACGTAAAAAGTTCAGCATATTCATGAAATTCTACAATAATAACGAAGAAAAACAAAAAATATTTTCTCATTTCAAGAAATATTTGTACCTTTGCGTGCCATTACAAAATTAGGCGCTTACCACCGCCTGAAATTTAGTTATTTAAAAACAAAAACAAACATTGCAATGAAAAAAGATATTCATCCTACCAACTATCGCGAGGTTGCGTTCAAGGACATGTCTAACGAAGAAGTGTTCATCACTCGTTCAACCGTAGCTTCAAAAGAGACTATCGAAATTGATGGCGTTACTTATCCTCTCGTAAAACTCGAGATCACCAGTTCATCTCACCCCTTCTTCACCGGTAAGCAGAAACTGGTCGACACCGCAGGTCGCGTGGACAAGTTCCTCAGCCGCTACGGCAATCGCAAGAAATAAGAACAACTTTTGTTTTTATAGGGCACAAAACGGCACCGCAAATATTTGCAGTGCCGTTTTTTTGTGCTATCTTTGCATAATAAATATAATAATGAGGAAATGAATGAGCCATTAGCCGAACGAATGCGCCCCAAGTCGCTTGACGATTACATCGGTCAACGCCACCTTGTTGGCGAGGGTGCCGTGATTCGCCGCATGATAGAGAGCGGCAACATCTCGTCTTTTATTCTGTGGGGTCCTCCCGGAGTGGGCAAGACCACGCTGGCCCGCATTATTGCCGAGCAGACTCAGGTGCCGTTTTATACCCTGAGCGCAGTCACCTCGGGAGTTAAAGACGTGCGCGAGGTGCTGGACCGATGCCGTGCCGATGCCCGCAGCGTGTTCTCGAAGGGCCGTCCCGTATTGTTCATCGACGAGATTCACCGTTTCAACAAATCGCAACAAGACTCGTTACTGGGGGCAGTTGAGCAAGGCATAGTGACGCTGATTGGCGCCACGACCGAGAATCCGTCGTTCGAGGTCATCCGTCCGTTGCTGTCGCGCGCCCAGGTTTATGTGCTCAATCCCCTCGACCGCGACGACCTGCTGCAGCTGCTTGACCACGCCGTCAAGACCGACAAGATGTTTGCCGGACGCGAAATCAGAATTGAACAGACCGAGGCGCTGTTGCGCTACTCGGGTGGCGACGCGCGTAAACTGCTAAACATCCTTGACCTGATGATGCAGTCGCTCAATGCCCTTGAGCCCATGGTCATCAACGACCAGATCGTCACCGACCGCCTGCAGCAAAACCCGATGGCGTTTGACAAGGACGGCGAGATGCACTACGACATAATCTCGGCATTCATCAAGTCGGTCAGAGGCAGCGACCCCGACGCCGCAGTATACTGGCTGGCACGCCTCATTGCCGGTGGCGAGGACCCAAAATTTATCGCTCGCCGCCTGTGCATACTGGCATCGGAGGACATCGGGCTGGCAAACCCCAACGCCATGCTACTGGCAAACGCCACATTTGACATCATCAACAAAATCGGGTGGCCCGAGGGGCGTATTCCCCTGAGTGAATGTGCCATATACCTGGCAGCATCGCCCAAGAGCAACAGCGCCTACATGGCCATCAACGACGCTCTGGCACTGGTTGAGGCAACAGGCAACGCCCCGGTGCCCCTTCACCTGCGCAACGCCCCAACCAAACTGATGAAAGACATGGGATATGCCGCAGACTACAAGTACGCCCATGACTACCCCGGACACTTTGTCAAACAGGAGTACATGCCTGCCGAACTCAACCACCCGCGACTGTGGACGCCCCAGCCCAACCCGGCCGAGGCCAAGCTGAATGCACACCTGTCGTCACTGTGGAACCCCGAAAATCAGGACAAGTGAAAAATCACGGGAAAATAAACGTTCCAAGATTGGGAAAAGCGACATAAAATTCGTAACTTTGCAGTAGATTTTAACCCAATAAACATCTATGAGCAGTTTTAAAGTTTTTTCAGGAGAGAGTTCACGCTACGTAGCCAAGGAGATAGCCCACGACCTGGGTGTCGAACTCGGTAACATGAAAGTGGAACGCTTTGCCGACGGCGAGTTTGAGGTATCATTCGAGGAGTCAGTACGCGGTCTCAACGTCTATCTGGTGCAATCCACATTCCCGACCTGCGATAACCTGATGGAACTGTTGCTGATGATTGACGCCGCCAAGCGCGCATCGGCCAAGACAGTTGCCGCAGTTATCCCCTACTTTGGTTGGGCCCGTCAGGATCGCAAGTCAAAACCCCGCGTTTCAATTGCCGCCAAGCTGGTAGCCAACCTGCTGAGTGCGGCCGGCATTGACCGCGTCATCACCATGGACCTGCATGC
>JAGHSV010000164.1 GCA_018065665.1 Candidatus Sodaliphilus aphodohippi | reverse complement strand
CTTTGTACTTGTGCACCCATGCTCCCTCGTGGAAGTCCACAAGGCCCTCGACCTTCTGCATCGGCTCGGCAAGCTCGATCATGTTGTCCTTCATGCGCGCCATGAACAGGTGACTGCCACCGCCGTAGTAGAGGTATGGGGTGCCGTCGTCATCGATGAACACACAGGGGTCAATCATATCCCAGCCTCCGACATATCCGTCGGGCGATTTCATGGGCTCGTCAAGCACCTTGAAACCGTGGTCGGGGTAGTCGCTCACTGCAATGCCCACCTTCCACGATGTGGCCCAGTTGTCCTCGCTGGGGTGCGGGAAGTAGAAGTAGTATTTGCCGTTCTTGTAGGCACAGTCGGGAGCCCACATGAAACCTCCGTCCTTGCGGCCCCACTTCACCATGTCGGCGTTGACAATCTCGCCATGGTCTTTCCAGTGTTTCATGTCGTCGGTCGAGAACACGTGGTATTTGTCCATGAGGTCACATCCGCGTGCCGGAAAGATGTCGTGCGACGGATAGACATAGAGACGGCCGTCATTCCACACATGGGCCGACGGGTCGGCAGTGTACATGTGGGTGATGAACGGGTTGGGGCCTAATTCAATTGAGTTGGAGCTCTTGCATGAAGTCATTGCAAGTGCCAGCAATGAAACTGCGATAATCAGATAATTTTTCATTGAGATATTCTTTTGTTTGTTTTGTTCCAGTGCAAAGTTAATAATTTGCTTTCATAAAAGCAAACAGATTGACTGATTGGTGCCGACAATGCTACAAATACACTATTTTTTGCAATGATTACGGACTTACTTGGCCTGGTGTGACTCTCATTGTTGTTTCTTTTTTTGCAAGATAGACCTTTTTGGTGTAACTTTGCATTATAATGTAAAACAATGTCAAACTCATGAAAACAAAACTGATTATTCTGGCGCTATTGTGTGCCATGTTTGCCCCGGCAAAGGCCGGTAAAATTATAACTGACAGCCTGTACAGCAACACGCTGAAGGCATATGTAAAATATAACGTATATCTGCCCACCGGCTTTGACGACTCGGGCAAGCAATACCCGACGGTCTATCTGTTGCACGGACTGTATGGCTGCAACGAGGACTGGACTAAACTGGGCAACACCCGACTGGTTGCCGACGAGCTGATTGGCACCGGCGAGGCCGACGAGATGGTGATCATCATGCCCAACGCCGGCGGCAGCGACATCCACAACATCTGGAACGGCTACTTCAATATGCCCGGATGGAACTATGAGGACTTCTTCTTTAACGAACTGATACCCACCGCCGAGGCCAAGTACCGCGGCATCGGTGACAAGCAGCACCGTGCCGTCATGGGCCTCTCGATGGGCGGCGGCGGATGTACCGTCTACTGCCAGCACCACCCCGACAAGTTCGCGGCTTGCTATGCCATGAGCGCATGGCTCGACCAGGAACTGCCCAAGATGAAGGACCCCAACGACAAGCACTACTATACCCAGCTCTCGGTACACGACAACTCGGCCATCGCCTTTGTCGAGAACGCCACCAGCCAGCAGGTTGAGCAGATGCGTACCGTCAAGTGGCTGTTTGACTGCGGCGACGACGACGGACTGATGTATGAGTCTGTTGCCATCCACAAGGCAATGAAGCAAAAGAAAGTGAAGTCAGAGCTACGCATCAACAACGGCGTACACAACTGGGAATACTGGCATCTCGCGCTACGCAAGGCCCTGCCTTTTGCATCTCGCAGTTTCGGCAAATAAAAGCACCTGTGTTCGCTAAATTATTGCTAACTTTGCACCGTAAATGAAAGAACAGAAGACGGTATTATTCGAGACCCTGGGTTGCAAACTCAATTTCTCAGAAACGGCAACTATGGGCCAACTGCTTGCCGAGCAAGGCATCATGCCCGTGAACGACGGCGACGTGCCCGACGTGTGCGTGGTCAACACATGCAGTGTGACCGAACTGGCCGACAAAAAGGGACGCCAGCACCTGCGCAGCCTTGTAAAGCGCTACCCCGATGCCCTCATCGTGGCAACCGGCTGCTATGCCCAGCTCAAGGGCGAGGAAATCTCGCAGATTCCGGGCGTTGACATCGTGCTGGGCCAAGAGCAGAAGGCCGACATCGCACAGTATGTCACCCGCTGGTTCAGCGACCGCGAGAGTGTGCTCAGCGTCACCCCCACGCGCGACATACGCCGCTTTGTGCCGTCATGCGAGTGCGGCAGCCGTACGCGCTACTGGCTCAAGGTGCAGGACGGATGTGACTACTACTGCAGCTACTGCACCATACCAATGGCACGCGGACGCAGCCGCTGCGCCACCATCGACAGCCTGGTGAAACAGGTGCGGGAGGTTGCGAGACAGGGCGGCAAGGAAATCGTCATCACCGGCGTCAACATCGGCGACTTCGGGAAAGGCACCGGCGAGAAATTCATCGACCTCATCAAGGCGTTTGACGCCGTCGAGGGCATTGAGCGTTACCGCATCTCGTCAATCGAGCCCGACCTGCTTACCGACGAGGTGATTGAGTTCTGTGCACAGTCGCGCGCATTCATGCCACACTTCCACATTCCGCTGCAGTGCGGCAACGACGAGGTGCTGCGCCTCATGCGCCGCCACTATGACCGTGCCGTGTTTGCCGACAAGGTGAACCGGTGCCGCCAGTTGATGCCCGACTGTTTCATCGGCGTGGACGTGATGGTAGGCACACGCGGCGAGACCCCCGAACGGTTCGAGGACAGCTTTGACTTCGTGGCATCGCTTGACCTGCAGCACCTGCACGTGTTCCCCTATAGCGAACGCCCGGGCACCATGGCGCTGCGCATCCCACATGTCGTCAGCCAGCGCGAGAAACAGGAGCGTGCCGCCAGGATGATAACCTTGAGCGACACCAAACAGCGTGAGTTCATCGGTCGCTACCTGGGCACCGTGCGCCCCGTTCTGCTCGAGGCAGCCCACGGCAACGCCCCCATGCACGGATTCACCGACAACTACATACGCGTCAGTGTGCAGCCGTGCCCCGAACTAGTCAACACCGTTGTACCCGTGCGCCTCGACACCCTCAACAACGACCTCACTGTCAACGCCATCATAATACAATGATAATATGAAACAGGTTGCAGTAATTATATTGAACTGGAACGGCGCGGAACTGATGCGCAAGTATCTGCCGTCGGTGGTGGCAAACACCAATGCCGACATTGCCGACGTCATCGTGGCCGACAACGGCAGCACCGACAACAGCCTTGATGTGCTCACACGCGAGTTTCCCACCGTACAGGTCATCAAATTGGACCGGAACTACGGTTTTGCCGAGGGTTACAACCGTGCCATCGCCCAGGTTGACCACCCCTATACCGTACTGCTGAACAGCGACGTGCGCACCCCCGAGGCATGGCTGGATCCATTGCTGGACTACATGGAGACCAATCCCGATGTGGGCGCCGTACAACCCAAGTTGCTGCACGACAACGGCGAGGGCGGCAAGGAAACTTTTGACTATGCTGGAGCCGCTGGCGGTTACATTGACTGCCACGGATACCCTTATTGCCGGGGGCGCATTTTTGACTGCGTTGAGGATGACAACGGCCAGTATGACAACATCACCCCCAGCATCGTGTGGGCAAGCGGCGCATGCCTGATGGTGCGCACCGACCTCTACCGCACCGCCGGAGGACTGGACAAGGACTTCTTTGCCCACATGGAGGAAATTGACCTGTGTTGGCGCATACACCTGTGCGGCAGTGATGTACGCATGGTGCCCACGAGCCGCGTCTATCATCTGGGCGGCGCAAGCCTTGCCTACGGCAACCCGCGCAAGACCTACCTCAACTTCCGCAACAACCTGTTACTGATGCACAAGAACCTGCCCGCAGGCGAGTCGCGCCGCATCCTGCTGGTGCGCCGTCTGCTCGACACGCTCGCCTTTGCCATGGCATTAGCAAAGTTCCACTGGGGCGATGCCAAGGCCATCATCAAGGCACACAACGACTTCCGTAAGATGCGCGGCAACTACACCCGGCACCCCGACCGCAACCTGCTGCGCGAGATGCCCGAGTGCCGATGCAACATCATCACCGACCACTACCTCCGCCGTCGCAAGGTATTCTGAATCACGTGATGCTATTATAAAAACAACAAACATCTCAAT
>JAGHSV010000098.1 GCA_018065665.1 Candidatus Sodaliphilus aphodohippi | reverse complement strand
TTGCCGAACTCGTCGTTGCCGTAGCGGGCCTGGATGCCAAGCGACAGCTCGTGCCAGTCCATGTCGATGATGAAAACGTCGATTGGTATTTCGCGCTTGCGCATCTCCTTGGCAAGGTCCAGCATCTCGGTGTCGGTGTATGCCCAGAAACGGCTCCACCAGTACCCGAAGGTGAATTTCGGGGGCATCGGTATCTTGCCTGCAACTTTGGTGAAGTCGGCGAGAGCCGCCTTGTAGTCGTGGCCGTAGGCAAAGATGTAGAGGTCCTGACGGTCGCCGTCCTCGCGACAGTCAACCCACTCGCCCCAGTCCGAGTCGTCCTTGACGAGCACGTGGCGCGACGACTCGTCGACGATGGCCCATCCGTCGCGCGACAGGATGCCTTTCTCCAGTTCCTTCTCGACCTTGCTCAGTACGTCAAATCCTTCGCATCCGTCCAGCGAGCGTGTGGTGCCCATCAGGTTACCCTTGTCGTTGTCGCCCGGTTTCCACGTTACTTCTTTCCCGTTCATGCCGAACGACACCTTGAGGTTGCCGGCGTTGAACTTGCCGTTGCCGTCGTAGCGGAGTGTGACCTTATTGGTCTTGATTGTTACTCCGTCACCGTTATGGTCGGTTGTGAACTCCGGCACGGGCAGGTCGCGGTTGATAACGGCCAGCGTGGCACGGTCTTCCCACTTGCCGTCGGCCGACCACTCCATGCGTATTAGCCGGTCGGTGAGGACGGTGAAACGCGCGTTGCCGCAGGTTACCACGGCATTGGGGTTGGCAACGGGGTTCGTTTCCTCGGCTCCGGCGAGGAATGAAAACGCGAGAATCAGGCAGCAAAGTGCTAGTATGCGGGCGGATGTCTTTATCATAATATGGGGGTTATCTTGTCACTTCAATATTCAGGTTCTTGTTGCATGGTGCCTCGGGCAATGTTACCTCGACGTGTCCGTTCTTGATGGCGACGGCATCGGCATCAACCTTGTTGCCGTTGAATTTCACTGCCTTGGGCATTGCTTTCAGGTCCTCGAGGATGATGGTGAACTGGCGTGTCGCCGCCATGCCCTTGAATGAGCCTTTGACTGCATTGACCTTCACCTTGACTGTGCTGCCGTTATCCTCTTTGGTGATGAGGGTTGTGGCATAGTCCTTCATGTAGTTCTGCGTGTCGTTGTCGTCCTCATAGAGGGTGTAGGTTGATTTTCCCTTGCCGGGAACAATCAGCAGACGCATTTTGTTGGTCTTCTCCTGCAGCGACTGTATGTTCTCCTCGGCCATCGGTATGATGCTACCGGCCTTTGCAAACCACGGGTTCTCGTCGATGGCGTAGTGGAGAGTGGCTGTCTGTCCGCCTGTCATCATCTTGTGGTGTGCCATGTCATACCAGTCGTTGCCCTTGGGGAACCACATCTTGCGCTCGGTCTGTCCGTTTTTCATCGGTTGGCAGAGCACGGTGGCGAGAATCTGGTCGCCGAACATGAATTCCTGGTTCCAGGTGTATGCGTTATCGGCCTCGGGGTAGTCGTAGTAGAGGGGACGGCAGATGCTGACACCTGTGTCGTATGCAGTTCTGGCCGATGTATAGATATAGGGCGAGAGCGCATAGCGCAGTTTGATGGCGTCGCGCATGAACTCGTAGTGCTCGGGGTATGCCCAGATGCGGCGTTCAATGATTGCCGAACTTGTGCTGTGGGTCTTGAAGATGGGTGTGAACACGCCGTACTGCAGCCAGCGGGTGAACATCTCGCCATTGGGCTTGTGATTCTCAAGCATCTGGTGCCCGCCGATGTCGTGCCCCCAGTAGCCGTAGCCAACGTTTGACGCGGTCGCGGTGAAGTAGGGCAGGAACTCGAGCACCGACCACTCGTCGTAGGTGTCGCCCGAGAATCCCAACTGGTAACGATGACTGCCCAGGCCGCCCCAACGGTGGTAGATGAGCGGACGACGTGCATCAAGACCCTGACTCTTGGACTGGCGCACCATGTCGTTGAAGAAGGTGTAGTTCAGCCAGAAAGTGTTGCTGAGGTCCTTGACATAGCGGCTTTTGATCCACTGCTGCCAGTCGAGCCACCAGAAGTCAATGCCCTGTTTCTCGAGCGGACGGATAACTGAGTTGAAATAGGCGTCGGCCCATGCCTGCTGTGAGATGCGGAAGGGAACCGGGGCACGGTAGCCCTCGCGGCCCTTGGGCTCTTTGACGGCAGCGAACTGGTATCCGCCCTTGGGGTAGATGAAATCCTTGGGGCCGTCATAGTCAGCGGTGCGCGACAGGTAGTCCTTGACAAACCGGTCATAGCACTCTTCATAGGGGCGGATGCCCGATGCCGGGTGCAGGTTGAGCGCTGTCTTGTAGTGCAGCGAGTGCAGTTCGTTCAGGAACCCGACGGGGTCGGGGAACAGGTCATAGTTCCATGTGTAACCTGTCCATCCGGGATGCTGGCCGAACTCGTCGCGGCCGTTGCGCTCGGCCATCTCGTCGTATGTCTGGTGGCAGTCCATGTCAACGCTGAACACGTCGCTTGGTATCTCGCGCTTGCGCATTTACTTGGCAAGGTCAAGCAACTCGCTGTCGGTGTAAGCCCAGTAGCGGCTCCACCAGTAACCGAGGGTGTACTTGGGGGGCATGGGAATCTTGCCTGCAACCTTGGTGAAGTCGGCGAGCGCAGCCTTGTAGTCGTGGCCGTAGGCAAAGATGTAGAGGTCCTGGCGGTCACCGTCCTCGCGGCTGGCAACCCACTCGCCCCAGTCCGAGTCGTCCTTGTTGAGCACGTGGCGCGTTGACTCGTCGACGATGGCCCATCCGTCGCGCGACAGGATGCCTTTCTCCAGCTCTTTGCCGGCCGAATAGCTTATCTGCTCAAACCCGATGCAGCCGTCCAGGGTGCGGATTGTCCCCTTGAGGTTGCCCTTCTCGTCGGTTCCCGGTTTCCAGGTGACGGGTTTGCCGTTCATTCTGAATGCCACCGAGAGATTGCCGGCATCAAACTTGCCGTTGCCGTTGTAGTTGAGTGTCAGCTCCTTGGTCTTGATTGTAACGCCATTACCTTCCTTACTGGTCTTGAATGACGGTACGGGCAGGTCACGGTTGATTATAGCCAGGGTTGCGCGGTCTTCCCACTTGCTGTCGGCCGACCACTCCATGCGGATTAGGCGGTCGGTGAGCACGGTGAAACGCGCGTTGCCGCAGGCTACCACGGCCTTGGGGTTTGCTACGGGGTTGTTCTCTCCGGCCATCATTGTTGTTGAAACCGAAATCAATAGGCAGCAAAGTGCCAGCAAACGGAATATTTTTCTCATCAGTTACTTATTGGTTAAGTGTTGTTAGTATGCTTTTTGATAAATCTTGCTTAAAATTACATCAAAATCGGGTGATGGCAAAAAAACACTACTTGAATGCATTGAAAAAATAAGGAATTTTAACACATTATTTCCTTTTGCGTACAGGAACTGCCATCGTGGGCGCAACGTTGTGTGAGGGCATCGGGACGGGGCGCAGGTCCTGACCGCGATGTATTCGGTGTGGGGTAATTGCTTTTTTCACCTCGTTGTTTTTCTTTTGCTCAAGCATCACGCTGCGCAGGTAGTCCAGGTCCTCGCTCGACACGCCGGCTTGGGTCCAGTAGTTGTAGAAGCATGCTGCCAGGTCATCGGCAGGGCCGAATTTCCTGATATATGGGATTACCCGGCGAAAACCGGGATTGCTGCGGTACCGCTTGTGCCCCCTGAAACTCGACAGCTCGTAGTCGCGGCACAGGTCGGCCTCACACACTCCCAGCACGCCCTCGATGAGAAAGCTGAGTGTGCCGCAACGGTCACACCCGACAGCGCAGTGCCAGTCAATGTTTTTGCCCTCGCGCAGGCGGGCGATAATCCAATTCAGGTCGTTGACAAATGCCTGGCGATATTTCTTGTTGCCCATGGCTCCGGCATAACTGTCATTGGTGATTTGCTTGAAACTGACATTGTGCCCGAGGGGTGACGATTTCAGCCTTGACTCGCCGCGCAGGTCCAACTCGGCCGTGACTCCCATGTTATCGACAAAGTCGTGCCGTCCGGTGTTGGTAACCCGGTCCATGTTTCCGCTGCGGTACAACCTGCCGTACCTGATGGGTATCCCAAACTGGGTTGGCCAACCGCCAATGTCACGTACGTTGTGGGCTCCTTCGACTCTCATCATTCTCACTTGTCCGACGGTGCGATATACCCCTTGGGCTACCTGCGCCACTTGCCCGTTTCCATGAAATTCCTCCACCTTATAATAATAGGTGCGGTTGGGGAAGTTGTTCATGATGGTGTAGGTCGATGCCTTGGTCGAACCGGGAAAGTATGTGATGGAGTCGCGGTAGTCTTTATGCTCGCTGACGGTGATGCGAATCTCGCTGATTTCATCGGAGGAGGCCGTCGGTGTCCATGTCACCACTTTGCCGGCAGGGCGGTCAAGCCCTTTTTTGAAAGCCTTTTCGCCACAGTATTTTTTAACCACGCTAACCGAGTAATCAGGGTTGATGAAATAGGTGCTGTCGGCAAGGAATGCCTGCAACTCGGGATTCTCGATATTTACGACTTCAATGTTGTCTTGGGTCCATGCCTGAAGACCAAGCAGGAGTGCTAATGCGACTATAAATTTCTTCATTTGTAGTTGTATTATAATCTGTTTGGTACTGCAAAGGTACAACAACTAAGGCAAAGATTCTCTTTTGGAACCTGATTATTTTCCATATTTAAATATTTATTATAATTTTGCAGTGTTTTTGAATTTAATAGTATTAGCGGTTTATGTCAAATCATAAGATTATACGATATGTTGCCTTGTTACTGACAATGGTGTTGCTTTTGCCCTCGTGCTCCAAGCACCACGATAATCCGTCCAAGGACAATGATTTTGACAAGCGGTTGGTCATAAACGAACTGATGGCATCCAACCGCACGGGCCTACAGACCAAGGGAGGTAAGACAAGCGACTGGATCGAAATCAGGAATATATCGGACAAACCGTTGAAACTCAAAGGCTACTGGCTGGCATCAGAAAAAAAGAAAACGGTTTCGGCCGCTAAATCGGACAGCGACAGCATTCCATTGACGCTGAATGAGATACCGCTGAAATACAAAAACTTTGTCCCCGACTCGGTCGAGACAGTGACCGAGGAATGGGAGTTCCCCGACGTTACTTTGAATCCCGGTGAATGCGTCCTGGTGTTTGCCGATAAGTCGGGCAAAGACAAAAAAAAGAAGTCCAAAAAGGTGAATAAAGACGGCGAACTCCATGCCACTTTCAAACTTCCCGCCCAAAATGGCACCGTGCGGTTACTCTCGCCCGACTGGACAATTCTGTCTCAGGTCGTATATGATGACCTCTCTGCCGATCAGGCATATGCACGCCTCGACGACGGCACCTACGAGAAGACATATTTCCCGACCCCGGGCCACAGCAATGACCGTGAGGGTTATGAGAAGTACTGTGCTGTGATTGACGGTCAGTACACTGGTGCCCTGAAGATATGGGAGGTCATGTCGCGAATGCACCACAAGTCTGAAAACTGGATTGAGTTCAAGAACACGTCGGCCGACACGGTTAACCTGAACGAGTACTCGGTCACCACCAAGATGAAGGACGGTAAGCAGTTTGCCCTGCCCGATGTTAAATTGGCACCCGGTAAGGTTATTGCGTTCCAGACGGCAGGCGATAAGGCCGAGAACGGCAATGCAAGACAAATCCCGTTCAAACTGGGTGGCTCCGAGTCATTGCTGCTGCTTAAGGACGGCAAACCGGTTGACGGCGTGTGTGCCAAGGGGACCGTGCTCGGCACATCAATCGGACGCGTGGAAGGGCGCAAGGGGCTTTTCTACTTTGCCCGCCCGACTTTTGGCGGTGAGAATACCTCGTCGCCTTACCGCTATATCGCTCGTCAGCCTGCGCCGGACTCCCTGCCGGGTATATACAGCAAGGCAAAGAAGATGGTGCTGCACCTCAATACTGACGGCCGCACCGTGCACTATACCCTTGACGGCTCTTGGCCGGGACCCAAATCACCCGTCTATAAAGATTCAATAGTTATTAACTCCACGACGGTGGTCAGGGCGTATGCCGAGGGCGACTCCACAACGTTGAACAGCAACGTGATGACTGCAACATATCTTCTCGGCGTTGACCACAAGATGCCGGTCATCAGCATATCGGTAAATCCCGATGATCTTTATGACTATAAACATGGTATCTATGTCAAGGGACCGGGTTATACCGAGGAATGGCCACACAACGGGGCAAATTACTGGATGCCGTGGACCAAGCGTGCCCATGTCGAGATGTATGACGGTAATGAAGGCTTTACGTTGGACTGCGGACTGAAGATTTTTGGCGGTTTTTCTCGCGCCGAGGACAAGAAGTCGTTTACCGTTAAATTCGGCAACGAATGTGGTGCATCCAGTTATACCTACGACTACTTTGACCTTGGCCATCCGCTCGAACTCAACGACTTGGTGCTGCGTTCCGGGTCGCAGGACTGGAAACACGTGATGGTGCGAGACGAGTTCTTCACCTCGTTGATGGCCGAGCAATGCCCGACGCTGCTCGTTCAGGCTTATCGCCCGGTCGTGGTTTACATCAATGGCGGCTACTTTGGCATCTATTACATACGCGAGAAGATTGACAGGCACTTTGTCGCCCGCCATCTTGGCGTTACCGACAAGGCTGTTACGGTTTTGATGTCAAAGAGTTATGAGGAAGAGGGCAGCAATGCAGACTATAATGCCCTGTTGGCATACATACGCAGTCATGACTTGTCCAAGAAGGAGTGCTATGACTATGTTCGCGACAGGGTTGACCTGCAGGGACTCATTGACCATAAACTGGGCGAAATATATGCAAGTAACGTCGATGTTGGCAACGTGCGCTATGTCCGCTCACAAGACCCGAATGCCGACAAGAAATGGTATTTCGTCTATTATGACATTGACTTGTCGTGGTTTGGAGTGTCCAAGCCGGCGGCGTTCTATCTCAAGCCGCAATCAAATGTCACCGAACACAATATTATGGTGTATAATTTATTGAGGAATAAGGATTTCCGTCAACTTTTCCTCGAGAGGCTTTCGTTCCACCTGCACCACACCTTCTCACAGCAAAACACCACTGCCGTGTTTAACGGACTGGTTGAGAAAATCAAGCCTGAGATGGAACGCAACTGTAAACGCTGGCCGCAACTGTCATTCGGTCAGTGGCAGAAGAATGTGGAGGAATTCCGCAACAAATTTTCCACGAGGCAGAAGGCAATCCTCAACGACTTGCGCAAGGAACTCGCCATCACCCCCGACGAGGAAAAACGCTACTTTGCCGATCTGGGTTATTGATTTTCCAATTAAAGATATAAAACAACTGGACATTCCTCAACAGTGACGAATGTCCAGTTAGTGCGTTTAGTCAGCAACCGTGCCGGGTTAGCAGATGGCGTCGAGGTCGGGCATGAAACTCTGCTGGATTGCGGCTGCAATCATGTGGGCAATCTCGATGTTTGAGAATCCGATTGCCGTGCCCACCTGTGTGAGCATTTCCATCTCGTCTTTGTTGATGTTGCGGTCCGACATTGTGATGCCAATCATGTAGTTGAGCATTGACTCGCGCAGTCCGGGATTGATGTTCATCAGGTTGCTTACCGAGTCGTTGAAGGTCTCGGTGATGTCGCCCTGCATAATCTCCTCAAGGAATTTCTTCGGGAATATTTTCAGTGCCGCCAGATGCTCGATGATGGTGTCTATCTCTTCTTTGTTGGCAGTGTTGTCAACGCTTGCCATTAGCAGGCCAGCCGATGCGATGAAGCGTGCGAGGTGCTCGTCCTGTTCGCTGTTGCCAACTTTGAGCAGTATTGAAATCAGTTGCTCCATGCCTTGCTCCAGTTCGTCCTGGGATGTGGCATTGGCAAAGAGGTTGATGGCCTGGATGCGGATGGGGTTAACTGGATGTGTTGCGCGGCTGACTCCCTTGTCATGCAGGAAGTACTCAAGGTGCTTGAGGTTTTGTTTCAGCAGGACGTCCATGCTGACGTTCATTTTTTCCAGGTCAAGCCCCGATGCAATCTTGAAGAAGGCGGTGACGCACGACTCGAGGTTGCCTGTGGCCATATAGCCGTAACGATCGGCAACAAGTTCGGCCAACTGGCTGTGAAGCCTTATTTTATACAGCAGGCTGATGGGTGGCAGGGTGTCCTCGGGGAATACATAGTTGATCAGGCGCGACAGTGCGGTGTCCTTGTTTATCAAGTGGCCCAGTTCATGCCCGACCACAAATTCCAGCTCGTCGCGGGTCATCAGGTCAAGCAGACCCGAGTTGATGTTGACGATGTTTGCCTCGCCCTCGTTTTCGGCTGCTACCGAGAATGCATTTACGGTTGAGTCGCCGGTTACATAGAAATCGACCGGACCTTTGAAGTCCAGCTTCTCCTTGACCGACATGCACAGTTCGTACATATCGGGCAGAAGTTCCTTGTCAACTTTCAGGCTGTGGCCTTCCATGTTGCTGCGCCACCAGGCGTCGCTGTCGTTGTTGCTCAGTTGCTTGAAAACCTCGTTGACGATGTCGCCTTGCAGGGCGTTGTAGATTTGTTCGGCAACTTGTTTCTCGAGGGTGATGGTTGGGTCAAGGGCCGACATATTGGGGTTGGGAGTGTCGGCCGATCGTCCTTTTTTGTTGAATATTGAAATCATAATGTTTGTTTTTACAAATTGATATGATGCAAATTTAGATAAAATCTGCCACATATCCAATATTTGGGTGAATTATCTGCTTTTATTGTTGTCCCGTAAAAAAAAGAACATGGTACTTGCCGCGACAATCACCCCTGAAAATGTTGGAAAATCGCTCTTGTGGCGTGAGTTGTGAAAATGGCACGTCCGTCCGGATGTAGTGCAGCCGGGCGGACGTGGTCGTGTTAAGTAGTATGTAGAAGGATTATGTGTCGAGTGTAGCGTAGGTGGCGTTCTCTTCGATGAACTTGCGGCGGGGTTCAACGTCCTCGCCCATGAGCATCGAGAAGATGCGGTCGGCCTCGGCTGCGTCGCTGATGCTTACGCGCTTGAGGAGACGGTTGGCGGGGTCCATTGTGGTTTCCCACAGCTGGTCGGCGTTCATCTCACCAAGACCTTTGTAACGCTGAATCTTGACCTGGTCTTCGTTGCCGTTGGCATAGGTGTCGATAAAGCGGCGCAGGTCCATGTCGGTCCAGCAGTATTCCTCTTTGTTGCCCTTGCTGGCGCGGTACAGTGGCGGGGTGGCAAGGTAGAGGTAGCCGTTCTCGATGATGGGTCGCATACGACGGAAGAAGAATGTCATCAGCAGTGTTGCAATGTGGGCACCATCGACATCGGCATCGGTCATGATGATGATGCGGTGGTAGCGCAGCTTGCTCAGGTTTGCCTCTTTGGGGTCTTCCTCGGTACCGATGGTCACGCCCAGGGCACGGAAGATGTTGACGATTGCTTCGCTCTCAAAAACCTTGTGCTCCATGGCTTTCTCAACGTTGAGGATTTTGCCTCGCAGCGGCATGATTGCCTGGAACTGACGGTCACGTCCCTGTTTTGCCGAACCGCCTGCCGAGTCTCCCTCGACGAGGAACAATTCGCTCATGGCGGGGTCTTTCGAGGTGCAGTCGGCGAGTTTGCCGGGCAGACCGCCGCCGGCGAGCGGTGACTTGCGTTGTACCTTCATGCGGGCGTTTTGTGCCGCATGGCGTGCTGTTGCCGCCAGAACGACCTTCTCGACGATGGCCTTGGCCTGGTTGGGGTTCTCCTCCAGGTAGTTGGTCAATGCCTCGCGCAGGCTGGTCTCTACGGCACCGATAACCTCGGTGTTGCCCAGTTTGGTCTTGGTCTGTCCTTCAAACTGCGGTTCAAGAACCTTGACAGAGATGACTGCTGTGAGACCTTCGCGGAAGTCCTCGGGCTTGATTTCGACCTTCACCTTTTCAAGCATCTTGCTGTCCTCGGCATACTTCTTCAGGGTTGAACCCAGTCCGCGGCGGAAACCGGGCAGGTGGGTACCACCCTCAATGGTGTTGATGTTGTTGACATAGGAGTAGATGTTCTCGTTGAACGAGGTGTTATAGGTCATTGCAACCTCAACGGGTATGCCGCCCTTGTTGCTGTTGATATGGATCACATCGTTGATGAGGGGTTCCTTTGAGTTGTCGATATAGCGTACAAACTCGTCAAGGCCGGTCTGGCTGAAGTATTCCTCGTGGTGTGGCTCTCCGTCCTCGCCCACGTTGCGCAGGTCGGTGAGGGTCAGTTTGACACCGGCGTTGAGATATGCCAGGTCGCGCAGACGGTTGGCCAGGATGGGGAATTCATAGACAGTGGTCTGGAATATCTCGGCATCGGGGTGGAAGATGACGGTTGTTCCGTGTTCCTCCTCGCGGCAGTCGCCAATCACCTTGACGCTGTTTGTGGGTTTGCCCTTGGAGTATTCCTGCATATAGACCTTGCCCTCGCGGCGCACCTCGGCGCGCAGGTAGTCGCTAAGTGCGTTGACGCAACTGACGCCGACGCCGTGCAGACCGCCCGACACCTTGTATGAACCTTTGTCAAACTTACCTCCAGCATGGAGCACTGTCATGACAACCTCGAGTGCCGACTTGTGCAGTTTCTCGTGCTCATCGACGGGGATACCGCGGCCGTTGTCGCTGACGGTGATTGAGTTGTCAATGCCGATGGTCACGTTGATGGTGTCACAAAAACCGGCAAGCGCCTCGTCAATGGAGTTGTCCACTACCTCGCTGACAAGGTGGTGCAGACCCTTGACGTGGGTGTCACCGATGTACATTGAAGGGCGTTTGCGCACTGCCTCCAGTCCCTCGAGGACCTGGATGTTTTGCGCTGAATACTGGTTCTCTTGTTGAGTTTCGCTGTTATTTATATCTTCCATAATAAATCTATATTCTATGCTTCAAGTGTCACAAACCGTTAATTGCCAGCCACTATCGCCTGTGACTCGGCGGACGAATGTGCTTGTGGTGCAAAACCATACAAAATTAATAAAAAATATTGAAATACCGAATTTTTTATTCAAAAAATTTACTTTTTTTTCATGAATTGCGGTTACTGTCGCAACTTTACCGTAACTTTGCCGTGAAATGAAGTTACCAAGTCAGTTTATCTCACAGATTGAGGCACTCATGCCCGACGAGGCCGAGGCCTTGCTGAAGGCTATTGCCGACACAGAACCTGCCGTCAGTGTGCGCGTCAACACTGCCCGTGGAATTGCTGTTCCCGCTGGGGCTGTGCGTGTTCCCTGGTGCAGTGACGCTTTCTACTGCGACGGGCGTCCGCGGTTTACATTTGATCCGGCGCTCCATGCCGGGGCCTACTATGTCCAGGACGCGTCCTCGATGTTTATCGCCCATGTCATCCGCTCGCTGGTTACCGGGCCGGTGCGCTACCTTGACTTGTGTGCCGCGCCGGGTGGCAAGACGACTGCCGCGATGCAGGCGCTGCCGCAGGGGTCGCTGCTGGTTGCCAACGAGGTGATGCCTCAGCGTGCCAAGGCGTTGTGCGATAATGTGATGAGGTGGGGAACCCCGTCGTGTGCCGTGACAAGTGCCGCAGCCGACCGCATCGGGCGCCTGACGCACTTTTTTGACGTCGTGGCAGCCGACGTGCCGTGCAGCGGCGAGGGGATGTTCCGCAAGGACGTGACTGCGCTCGAGCAATGGTCGCCGCGTCTGGTCGAGGACTGCGCCGCGCTGCAGAGGTCAATCATTGACGATGCCTGGGATGCCCTGCGCCCCGGTGGGCTGCTGATTTACAGCACATGCACCTACAACCGCAGCGAGGACGAGGACAATGTGGCATATATAATCGAGAAGTATGGCGCCCTGCCCGTTGAGGTTCCCACCAATGACGAGTGGAATATTGCCGGTGCCGTCTGTGGTGATGCCCCGTGCTACCGTTTCATGCCCCATCGCACGCGTGGCGAGGGCCTGTTTATGGCGGTGCTGCGCAAACCCGATACCGAACGCCGCCGTGAACCCAAAATGAAGAAGGCAAAGCCGTCGCAGCGTCCTGCCAAGATGCCTGCAACAGTATCGCAGTGGCTGGCGCAGCCCGACGATTATGAGATTAAGATGTCGGGCGACAGCCTGATTGCCGTACCTGCCGTTCACGCACAGTCGCTGGCAGTCGTGGAGGCCATCGTGGGCGTGCTTTCAATGGGTGTTGAACTGGGCGTGACCAAAGGCAAGTCTCTGGTCCCGTCCCATGCTCTGGCGCTCTCTACGGCTCTCCGTGCCGATGCTTTTGCCACGGTCGAGGTTGACTATGCTACGGCCATTGCCTACCTGCGTGGAGATGCTGTAGTCATTGATGCCCCGCGCGGACATGTGCTGCTCACTTGCAGAGGTCATGTGCTTGGTTTTGCCAACAACCTTGGCAACCGCGCCAACAATATGTACCCCAAACCCCTTAGAATCCTCAGCACCCATATCCCCGACGAACCTGTCAAGGTGGTGTAATCTTAAAAACAGAAAAAAAGGGAAAGAAACACCGCGTAATATGCTAATGAGTTAACCGACAAAGTGCTACGTGTGGCGTTTCTGTTTCTGTGTTTCTCTGTTTCTTTGGTAACGGGACTGGAAACGAGGTCAAAGGTAGCGGCCTTTCTTCATTCCCTCTTCTTTGTGAGAAAAAAGAAAATCATCGGATGCATCTCTCCATCACAGCAAGTCCAAAGCTTCTGAGAAGGCGAAGTCGTTCTGTAAAGCCGTAAGGCGCTCCGGGGAGTGCAACGTTCTGAAAAGCAAAGCGTTCTTCACGCCTTATGCCCTTTTGTTTTTAGTCAAAACTAGATAATAAGAACCGTCCCTTTTATCTACTTTTTCAGTCTTATTCATAGAATTATGAATACAGTGCATGCTCCCCTATGCTATAAATAGAGGGGCTGCTTTCTGGTTACAGTAATGGGCCGCAAAGTTAATGTGTTGCACTGCTTGTTGACTATATCAACCGGTATAACATTTGGCCCACAACTATTTATCCGTGACACCATTGTCTTGAATACCATAAGAAACAAAGAAACAGAAACACTTGTGCCTATCGCCTGTTGGTCAGTATGTTAGAGTATTGTCTGGTGTTTCTTTTTGGATGGGGGAAAGTCGCTGTTATCTACTGTATCTAATTCTCTTTGATATGACAACGGCCGGCTGCAGGATGGTTTGCGACCGGCCGTTGGTTTTAGGTGTAGGGTTATTGTTAAAGTCCGAGGATGATGTTGATGGTCATGTTGATGTCAACAACATCGGTTTTGCCGTCACCGTTGATGTCGGCGCGTCCGTCATATTTAGATGCGGTGTCGTAGCCGAGTACGATGTTGGTGAGGATGTTGAGGTCTTTTACATCAACCTTGCCGTCGTAGTTGACGTCACCGATGGGGGTATCGTCATCGATGTTGTAGAACACGCAGATGTCGTCGATGAGACATGGGGTGTTCTTGTTACCTGAGGTCATGGCAAGACGCAGCAGCATGTCATCGGTTTTCTTGAAACGCAGTGGCCACTCATAGGTCATGCTTGCGTTCTTGGGGAGTTCAACAGTTGTAACGTTCTTGCTGTTTGGCACCTTTGCCCATGTTGTGCCTCCGTCGGTTGACTTGTAGAGAATGAACTTGGCAATGGTGTTGGTGGGGTTGTGCACGCCCACTTGTACCATAGTGCCGTTGACATGGATGGGTGTTGTCATTGTCATCTGGCTGGGGTTCTTCATTGCAATGGCGCGTGCTCCGCCGAAGTCGCCCTCGGTGGGTTCGACGACGCTGCACTTGTTCAGGTCCCAAGTGGCGAAACTTCCCTTGACGCCGGCTGTCGATGTTTCAGTGGTGACTTTCATACGTTCGCAACCCTCAAAGAGTTTGGTGACATTATCCTCGTTTTTGACGTCAAAGCTGATGATGCCATCGGTGGATTCCGCGATGTTGTAAAGTCCCAACTTGCAGTATGCACCGTTGTAGGTCACCATGCTTGGTCTGGTATAGGTGTTGCAGCTGATAACGCCGAGCGAACCGGGGTATGTGTCGCTGGCGAGGTCGCCGCTGGTGGTGTTGCCGGCACGCAGCATCTCGTAATAGTTGTGTTCGGGGTTGGTGTTGATGTTGCTGCCGTTACGCCAGATGTTCACGTTGGTGGAGTCAACCCTGATGATGGTGAGTCCGTGTCCGGGCAGGTACTTGTCCCACTTGCTGTTATGTCTGTTCTCGAGCATGAAGTAAACGCGGTCTTCGGGTGACTTGATGATGAAAGCGTCGCTGGTCTCGTTGTGCGGGTTCAGCTCGTAGTGTCCGGGCTCGGTGATGACTGTGGGCTGGTGGAATCCCAGTGCGTTGCGTTGCCACTCGGTATATCCTGCCGGAGTGCGGGCACCGTTGAGGTAACCTCCGCCGGCCATGATGTCCCATTCGCCGGGATGGTGGCTGGTGCCGTTTTTCTCGTAGTCGGTGTCATAGAAGTCGGGCAGTCCAAGAACGTGGGTGAACTCGTGGCAGATGGTGCCGATGCCGTCAATCATGGTCTGGTAACTGTATCCGCCCATCTCGGTCGAGCAAGCGTACAGGTTAAAGCGAGTACCTCCAACGAGAGATGTCTGCAGTCCTGAGCTCTTGTAGGGCCACAGCAGGTTCTCGTCGTTGCCTGCGACATTTGAACCGTGTCCGGCAACGAGGAAGAACACCATGTCGGCATATCCGTCACCGTTGGTGTCATACTTTGAGAAATAATCGTTAGACTTGGCGGCAAGTGCCAGCGCATCGCGGAAGATGGCAGTGGAGTTCTTGCGCCCTTCGGTTGACTTGTGGTTAACCTGTATGGGGCCGATGACATCAAAGACAGGGTCAAACTTGCCCAGTGAGTTGTCGTAGTAGTAGTCGCGTACACTGCCGTCAAACGTTGTGCCTGAAATCACGTTGCCGCTGGCGTCCTTGTACTCGGTAAATCCTTTGGTGTTTGCAATGTTCCACCACAGGTCATGTGCCTCGTTGGTGCTGAATTGAACGTCCTGAAATTCAACCAGAATGATGAGGCCTTTGAATTTGGGGTAGTTGAAAAGTTTTTTAGGAGCAGTATTTTCTCGTTGTATTCTCTCGCTGCGGGCCTTCATGGCGCTTGCCGAGGTGAGGAACCGCTGAGTTCCGGCAAGGAATGCCACCTCGGCGGGCTGACGGTTGTCGGCGTCGTGTGCCACAATGCCTGATGCCTTGAGGCCTTCACCGTCGCGCATGGCGTAAACATAGGCGCCTGCTTCGTTCTTGAGAACGGTGTAGCCGTCGGTCGTGGCGAGGAAGTCATAGTACTCGTCACCGTGCAGCTGCAAGGTGACCGTAGAGCCTGAGGGCTGGTTAAATACCCTTGGCAGGCTGTTGGCGGGGATGGCAAGTGCCGATGCTGCTGTCAGCAGCGCTCCCACCATAGTTAAGATTGCTTTTTTCATATAAATGTTGTTATTGATTTTATCTGTTATTTGTTAGAGTCCAAGAATCAGGTTGATGACCATGTTGACGTCAACGATGTCCGTCTTGCCGTCACCATTGAGGTCGGCACGTCCGTTGTAGCTGTCGGCGCTCTCCTGACCCAGTACGATGTTGGTCAGGATGTTGAGGTCAATGACATCGATTTTGCCGTCGGCGTTGACGTCGCCAAGAACAGTCTGTCGCTCGTTGTAGAAGACGCGCAGGTCATCAATGTAGCAGGGCGAGTTCTTGCTGCCTGCCGACATGGCGAGACGGAACTGTATGTTGGCCCCGTTGGTGCTGGGGACTGGCCATGTATATTGCAGGCGATCCCTTGCCTTAACCTCGATGGTTGACATGTTGTTGCCGTTGTTGAGTTTTGTCCATGTTGTGCCGTTGTCGGTTGACATTGACAGGGTGAACTTGGCGGTAGTTGTAGTCGGATTGTTGATTTCGACCTGCACCATGGTTGCGTCAACGTTGAGCGGTGTGGTCATTGTAATCTGGCTTGGGTTCTTCAGCGCAAAGGCGCGTTTGCCGTTGCACACTGTCGAGTCGGTTGGCTGTACCACCGAGCACTTGGTTAGGGTCCATGTGGTGAACTGCCCTTTAACCCCCTCGGTGCTTGCAGTTGAAGTGACGGGTATGTTCTCCACATCCTCGAGTAAGGCATTCACCTTGTCGTTCTCGGCAATGACAAACGAGATGATGCCGTTTTTCTCGCTAATCTTGTAAATTCCCGATGGCGATTCAATGCCGCTGAGCGACATCATCTTTGCCGATGTCCAAGGGTTGACGCTGACGATGCCCAATGAGCCGGGGAACGGGTCGCTGGCGAGGTCACCCTCGGTGGTGTTTCCGGCACGCAGCATCTCGTAGTTCTGGTGTTCGGGGTTGATGTTCACCTTGTGGTTGCGCCATGCCGCAACGTCGGTCGAGTCGATGCGTGTGACAATCAGTCCGTGTCCGGGCAGGTACTTGTCCCACTTGCTCTGCTGTCGGTTCTCGAGCATGTAGTAAACGCGGTTCTCTGGCGAGGGCAGATAGTAGGCCTCGCTGGTCACGTTGAATCGGTCAAGTGTGAATTCTCCGGGTCCCTTGATTGCCACGGGCTGGCTGAATCCCAGTGCCCGACGTTCCCATGCGCTGTATCCGGCGGGTGTTCTCGAGTTGTTCAGGTAGCTTGCGCCGGCCATGATGTCCCAGTTGCCGGGGTGGTGGCTCTCGCCGCCACTGCTCTCGTAGTCGGTGTCATAGAGGTCGGGCAGACCAAGTACGTGGGTGAACTCGTGGCAGATGGTGCCGATGCCGTCAACAACGGTTGTGTTCTCGGCCCCGCGCAGCTCGGTAGAGCAGGCATAGAGGTCAAACCTCATGTCGTTGAGCGGTGTGAGCTGCAGGCTGCTGCTCTTGTTGGGCCATAGCAGTTTGCTGTTGTTGCTGCCGTAGTTTGAACCATGGCCGGCAACTACAAAGAACACCATGTCGGCATATCCGTTGCCGTCGGTGTCGTATGGTGTGAAATCGGTTCCCTGACTGGCAACAATCTTCAGCGCTTCGCGGAATATCGCGCGTGCATTGTTGCGGCCGTCGGTCGAGTTGTAGTTGACCTCGACGGGACCGATGACGTCAAAGACGGGGTTGAACTTGCCGAGCGAGTTGTCGCGGTAGTAGTCGCGTACGCTGCCGGTGAAAGCACTCCCCGAGATTACGTTCCCGTTGCTGTCGGTGTACTGGGTGAACCCCTCTTTGTTGACGATGTCATTCCACAACTGCTGTGCCTCGTTGGTGCAGAACTTCTGGTCCTTGTACTCAACCAGGATGATGAGTCCGTGGAACTTGGGGTAGTCAAAGAGTCGGCTGGGCAGTGTCGTGCCTTGCTCGAGGCGTCGTGCCTCGCGCGCCTTTGCCACCTTGTTGTTGTCGCGCAGGTTCTTGGGCAGTGTGGCAAGGAAACTGCGTTCGGCAGCCTGCCTGTTGGCGATGTCGCTTGCCATGATGCTTGATGCCATGAGACCTTCGCCCTGGGCAACAGCATAGACATACTGTCCAAGACTGTTCTTCACGACAGTATAGCCGTCGGTTGTTGTCAGATAGTCATAATACTCATCGCCATGCAGTTGCAGGGTGACGGTTTGCCCGTTGGGCTGGTGGAACAGCGCCGGGGTGGTGTTTGCAGGCACTGCCAGTGCATTAAGTGTTGCTGTGGCTGCGATAAGTGCCGATAAAAGCAGTTTTTTCATAATAAGTTATGTTTTGGTTTTAAAGTCCAAGGATCAAGTTGATAGCGATGTTGACATCAACGATGTCGGTCTTGCCGTCTCCGTTGAGGTCAGCGCGTCCGTCATATCGGCTGGCACCGTCCTGTCCGAGAACGATGTTGACAAGGATGTTGAGGTCCCTGATGTCGATCAGACCGTCGGCATTGACGTCGCCCGGTTCATACTTGCCGCCCTCGCTTCCGGTGTAGAATAGGGAGAAATCATCGATGTAAACGGGTACAGTCTTGTTGCCTGCGGTCTGGTTCAGACGGAAGAGAACGGGCTGGCTGTTGATGAAACTGAGGTCCCAGTACAGCATCTTGGTGGTGCTGCTGGGCACTTCCTGGGTGTCGAGGTTGCCCATACTCTTAAGCCTTGTCCACGAGGCACCGTTGTTGGTCGAGTAAGACAGGGTGAACTTGGCGGCCGATGTCGAGGTGTTGATTGCCTGAGCGGCGGCAAAGTAGGTGTTGTAGTAAACAGGTTTGTTCGACGTGATTGCCGTACCCGAGTACATGGCAACAGCGTGGGTGCCGTTGCAGTAGGCCGAGCCGGGTGCCACAACATTGCACTTTGCAAAGTCCCAGTTGGTGAAGCGTCCGGTAACGTCGGTTGCCGACTTGTCGGTGGTTGCGGGCATCTTCTCGAAGTCTTCGGTCAGCTTTTGGATGCTGTTGGTGTTGAGTGCCTTGAACGATATCACGCTGTTGGCCTCCTTGATTTTAATTAGGTTGACCGATGTTGTCTTATTGTCCCATGTGGCCAGCGGGGGAGTGGTGCTGGGGCCCAGCATCGAAACGCCCTTGGTGCCGGGGAACGGGTCGCTGCCGAGGCTGCCGGTGGAGGTGTTGCCGGCGCGCACCAGCTCATAGTAGTTGCGAGCCGGGTTTGTGTTGGGGTCATTGCCCCAGGTTTTGCTGGAGTCAACGCGTGCTACAATCATGCCGTGACCGGGCAGATAGAGGTCCCATTTCTTCTTCTGTCGGTTCTCGAGAAGGAAGAACTCCCTGGAGTTTGCCGACTGGATGCGCAGTCCCTCGCCTGTGTTGACAAGATTTGCAATCGTGTAGTCGCCCTCGGCAGTGATGGTCTTGGGTGCTGCCCATCCCAGTGTCAGACGGTCATAAAGCGAGTAACTGGCGGGGTAGCGCGATACGTTGAAACCGGTACCCGAAGCCATTGGCTCCCACATGTCGGGGTCGTGGCTCTGGCCTCCGCCTTTCTCGTAGTCGGTGTCGTAGAGGTCGGGGAGTCCCAGTGAGTGGCTGAACTCGTGGCACATGGTGCCGATGCCCTCGACATCGATGCCGTCCGGTTTGTCCTGCCATCCGTAGAGCTCGGTCGAGCAGGCATAGCGTCCAAGCGACTTGCCGTCATAGGTCCCGCCCATCGATACGTAGTCGCTCTGGTGTGGCCACAGCCAGCGGCTGTTGTTGCCCTCAAAGCTCGACGCCATGCCGGCACACAGGACATAAATCATGTCAATCTTGCCGTCGTTGTTGCTGTCATACTGGCTGAAATCGACAGTCGAGTTGAGCGCGCTCATCGCTTCCTTGATGATGGTTGACATGCGCGACACGCTTGCCCCCATAGGGTACTCGCAGTTGTGGTTGACATTGACGGGGCCGAGCACGTCAAACTTGGGTTTGAACTTGCCCATAGAGCAGTCGTTGAAGTAGTCACACATGCTGCCGGGGCAACTGACTGTCTTGCCGTTCAGTGTGTATCCCGAATACCCCTCGGTGTTGAGCATATCGGTGTAGAACTCCGTGGGGTTTGTCATTGAGAACTTCTTGTCGGTGAAGTTGATCAGGAGCACCAGTCCGCGAAAGTTTTTCATGTTGGCGAGCGCGGCCTTTTTTGGCGCTGCATCCCGTTTTACGCGACGTGCCTCGCCATCTTTGTGCTGTGTGCGGTCGGTGATATATTTCTTGGCGTTTGCCAGAAAAGCGTTCTCGCTTGCTGTGCGGGCCGCCTGGTCATGCGCCTTGATTGTTGTGGGCTGCAACTGGTCGTTGACTTTCTGTGCATAGACAAATACACCGTTGTCGTCCTTGACGATGGTGTAACCGTCGGCAGTGGTGTTGAAGTGGTAGTACTCGTCGCCGATGAGTTTAATGGTTAGTGTTGTCCCGTCGGGTTGTTTTACAAGTGTTGGAATACCTTTGGCTGGAATTGCAAATGCTTGCACTCCAATGCATAAGAATGTTAATAGGATAAATAAATTTTTCATATCAGCAAATGATATTGTAAAAAAAGTTCTGTTAATAATTCAACTTAGGTTGCCATGGAATACTCCACGACTAATTTAATTTGCAAATATACCAAATTATCCCGACCTGAGCAAACCAAACGACATTTTTATACAATTTTAATTATTGTGTAGTCCTTAACCATACCGATTTTTGGCGATTGCAAAAAAAATGGCGCATGAGGGTTTGTGGGTAACGGGATTTTTAAGTAAATTTGCAAGTTATTAAGGATAACCGGAAATTTTTTTAAGAAATGAATATAGTAGTATTAGCAGGTGGAACCAGTACTGAGCGACTGATTTCAATCATCTCGGGCACCGGTGTGTGCCGCGCGCTCAGGGCAAAGGGGCATAGGGCCGTGCTTATTGACATTTTTGCCGGCGACGAGAATGCCGACAAGGACAACTTTTTCCCCGCCGACTATGACGTGGACAAGGCAAACGCCTATATCAGCAGTTTCAATGACCGCATCGGGCAGATGGTGAAAGAACGCCGCTCGTTCTTCGGCCCCAACGTGCTGGAGATTTGCCAGGCAGCCGACATCGCTTTTATGGCGCTGCACGGGGCAAACGGCGAGGACGGACGCGTGCAGGCCACATTTGACCTGATGGGCATCAAGTATACCGGTGCAGGGTGCCTTAGCAGTGCCATGGCTATGGACAAGACCATCACCAAGAATATGTTTATCGCCGGCGGTGTGCCAACGGCCAAGGCATACTTCCTGCAACGCGGCGAGGCTGTTCCCACACCCGCCGACAAGGGTATCGACTATCCCGTCATTGTGAAACCGGCATGCGGTGGATCAAGCGTGGGCATTACCATCGCCAACAACGACGAGGAGTATAACAAATCGGTCAAGACCTCGTTTGACCTTGAGCCCAAGGCTGTTGTCGAGGAGTTTGTCAAGGGACGCGAGTTCTCGGTTGCCGTTGTTGACGGCAAGGCACTGCCCGTAATCGAGATTGCTCCCAAGGTCGGTTTCTATGACTACAAGAACAAGTATGAACCGGGTGCAACCATCGAGACCTGCCCCGCCGACATCACCGAGGAACAGACAACCCGCATGCAGCACCATGCCGAGCAGGCCATGGCGGCACTGGGTATCGAGGCCTACGGACGAATTGACTTCATCATGACTCCCGAGGGCAAGATGATTGCTCTCGAGGCAAACACCCTGCCGGGCATGACTGCCACCAGTCTGCTGCCCCAGGAGGCTGCCCAAGTGGGCTACAGTTATGAGGACCTGTGCGAATACATCATCAAGATTTCACTGAACAAATACAAAGCGTGATGAAGAACCTCACTCTCGCCAATATCGCTGCAGCAGCCGGCGGACAGTACCGCGGCCCGGCAGACAAAGCCAACACAGAGGTAACCGCCATTGAGACCGATAGCCGCAAGGTCGGACCCGGTGCCATGTTCGTTGCAATCAAGGGCGAACGCGTTGACGGGCATAAGTTCATCGACCAGGTTGTGGCGGCCGGAGCGCTGGCAGTGCTCAGCGAGGTTGACCTGGGCGAACAACCCTATGCCTACATATTGGTCGAATCGACCTTGCAAGCCGTAAAGGACATTGCCGAGTTCTATCTGAAAGGACTTGACATCCCCGTAGTCGGCATCGCGGGCAGCGTGGGCAAGACCAGCACCAAGGAGATGACCACAGCGTACTGCGTCAAGGGTTCGACGTGCTGAAAACAGAGGGTAACTTCAACAACGAACTGGGCGTCCCCCTCACCATATTCCGCTTGCGCGACGAGCAGATGGCGGTGCTGGAGATGGGCATCAGCGACTTTGGAGAGATGCACCGCCTTGCCAAGATTGCACGCCCCAACACGGTGATAATGACCAACATCGGATATTGCCACCTTGAGAATCTTATAGACCGTGACGGCATTCTAAAGGCCAAGAGTGAGATATTTGACTACCTTGAGGACGGAGCACACATCATACTCAACGGCGACGACGACAAACTATCGACGGTCACCGACGTCAGGGGTATCAGGCCTGTGACCTTTGGCCTCGACCCCAAGAACGACTACTGGGCAAGCGACCTCAAGAATCTCGGTCTGAAAGGTACCGCATGCCGCATCCACACCCCCGCCGGCGACTTCGACGCCACCGTCGGGATGCCGGGCAAGCACATGGTCTATAATGCCCTGGCAGGTGCAGCGGCAGGAATCGCCTACGGATTGACGCTTGATCAAATCAAGGCCGGTATCGAGTCCAACGGTTCGCTGAGCGGACGTTTCAACATCATCGATACGGCCCGTTACACCATCATTGACGACTGCTACAATGCTAATCCCGTCTCGATGAAAGCATCGCTCGAGGTGCTTCAGGACGGTGCCAACAGACGCGTTGCCATACTGGGCGACATGGGCGAACTGGGAACAACCGAGCGTGAACTGCACGCCGGCGTTGGCACATTTGCCGCGGGGCTCGACATCGATGCCATCTACTGTGCCGGCAACCTCACGCAGGCACTTGCCGATGCGGCACAGGCTGGCGGGTTCAAGGGCGAAATCAAGCACTTCGATACCCGCGACAACCTGATGGCGGAACTTCCCGCACTGCTGCATGATGGCGACACCATTCTGGTCAAAGCCTCCCATTTCATGCAGTTCCCTGCCATTGTCGATTTGCTTCAAAAACAGTAACTGAATACGATAACGAAAAACGGTGGGAAACCCCACCGTTTTTTTATTCCCTCATAGGGATTTTATCGATGAATCAGTGTTTGCCGTAGGTGTTGACAATGTAGGTCCATACTGCACCCTTGTCGGTGAGGTCTAGATATACATCGGGTTCAAGTGACGCATCATCGTTACGTGCTGTGTCGGGTCGAGTGAAGTACTTGCAGCACAGTGTTCCCGCCTCGCCGGTGTTGGGCAGGATGAACGGCAGGATCTCGCCATAGTGAGACGGCGGGAAGGTGGAACTCTCGCCAATGATGGTGCCGATGTGGTTGTCGCGCGCCAGGGTCATGAGCATGCCGGCACTGCTGTAGGTGCGGTGGCTCTGGACGAACACGACATTGCCGTCGAACACCTTGGGCTGTACAAACGCGGGGTTGTTCTTTACGGCATCGAGCATCGAGCCGCCGCTCACGCTGTACATCTCACCAACATGCCCCTGGCTCTCCCAGTTCTTCTGGAACTCAACTATATTTGGATTATACATCGCCATCAGGGGTGAGAACCTGAGTGACATCCCGAAAATCTTCAGTTGGGATAGCGGACGCAGGCGAATCAGCAGCTCGTCACACAAACTGCTGTTGCCGCCGGTGTTATACTGCGCATCAACCACCAGGGTTTTGATGCCGAGCGAGTCGATGGCAGCGAACATCGAGTCAAGCGTCAGGTCAAAGCGCGGAAGCGATGGATTGTTGTTAGTGCGTGCGTCGGCACACTGGTTGAACTGCAGATAACAGATAGAATGCTCGGGGAACACCTTGAAGTCAAATACAGTGCGTCTCAGCGACATGACATCGCCGCCACGTCCGGCCGAGGCCTTGAGGTCGGCACGCTCGCGGGCTGCCTCCCGTGCCATAACCGAGGCACATCGTGCGGTGTCAATCACCTGGCTGTGTTTGTCGTGCAGCGGTCCGAGCACACCCTCGAGTATGGTAGTGAACACCGAGTCGCTCTTGCATTTGGCACAAGCCTTGAGCACTGCCTGCTGGGTAGCCATCAGGCTATCGCGGCGCACCTTATTAATATAAAAGGGATGTGTGTCGGCCAGCAGGTCCATATACACCATGGCATCACGCTGATATTTATTGCCTTTCTGGTAGGTCTTGTTTGTGGTGAAAGCCGAGTCGCTCACCACCTTATATTTGGCAAACCGCTGGGCCTGGACTGTAACAGTGCAGCACATCAGGACCGCCAGGGTTATCATAGTTAGTCTTTTCATATCTATTGTTAGAAAAAAATGGGGGGTATAGCACCACTGCTATCTACCCCTCATTGGTATTAATCAAATGAATTACTTCTTGTTATAGGCTTCGAGAGCTTTCTCGAGAACCACAAGTGCACGCTTGAGGTCTTCAATCTTGAGCACGTATGCCATGCGGACCATGTTCTTGCCCTCGCCCGGAGTGGCATAGAAACCTGTTGCGGGAGCCATCATCACGGTCTCGCCCTCATAGTTGAACTCCTCGAGACACCACTGGCAGAACTTGTCGGCGTCGTCGATGGGGAGCGAAACAACGGTGTAGAATGCGCCCATGGGCATGGGAGAATAAACACCTTCAATCTTGTTCAGACCCTCAACCAGACAGTTGCGTCGAGCGATGTACTCGTCATAGACAGCCTTGTGGTAGGCCTGCGGTGCCTCGAGCGATGCCTCGGCAACAACCTGGCCGATCAATGGGGGGCTCAGGCGGGCCTGGCAGAACTTCATCACACCGGCACGAATCTTCTCGTTGCGTGTGATGAGAGCACCAACGCGGATACCGCACTCGCTGTAGCGCTTTGATACCGAGTCAATCATGATTACGTTGTCCTCGATGCCCTCGAGGTGCATAGCGCTCACGTAGGGCTCGTCGCTATATACATACTCGCGGTAAACCTCGTCGGCAAACAGGTAGAGGTCATACTTCTTAACGAGGTCGCGCAACTGCTCCAGTTCCTCACGGCTGTAGAGAGTACCGGTGGGGTTGTTGGGGTTGCAAATCAGGATTGCACGTGTGCGGTCGTTGATGAGTTTCTCGAATTCCTCGACTGCGGGCAGTGCAAAACCGTCCTCGATGTGAGTTGTGATGGTGCGAACAACAGCGCCGGTCTCACAGGCAAAGCCCATGTAGTTTGCATAGGCGGGCTCGGGAATGATAACCTCGTCACCGGGGTTAAGGCAAGCCATGAATGCAAACTGAACAGCCTCGCTACCGCCACAGGTGACGATGATGTCGTCGGGAGTCAGGTTAATGTTGTACTTTGCATAGTATCCGACCATCTTCTCGCGATAGCTCTGATAACCTTGAGAGGGTGAATACTCGAGGACTGTGCGGTCCACGTTCTTGAGTGCATCAAGACCTTCCTGGGGAGTAGGCAGGTCGGGCTGACCGAT
>JAGHSV010000089.1 GCA_018065665.1 Candidatus Sodaliphilus aphodohippi | reverse complement strand
CATCAATCTCCTTGGCATCGGTTTTGCCTAGTACTATGTTGATGAGGATGTTTACATCAGTGATATCAACCAGGCCGTCGCCGTTCACATCACCATCATATATATGGCTGTTGGGGTCGGTGCCGTTGACCATGACTGATGCATATACCGAACTGTCAAGAGCCTCGGGTATCTCAATATAGGCGCAGCCCGATCCAACGCGGTTAGCCCTGGAGTTGCTGCTCAAGCACTTAAACACATCATCGGCGTGATTCCATATATAATAAGAGGCCTGGTCGGTATTGTCCTTTGTGTAACCGCCGGCATAAGAGCCTATCAGCAGGTTCTTGACTTTGAGCGGTCGTGCCGGTGCCTTGGGGTGCTCGAAGTAGATGCGGTCGGCTCCGTAAGAATAGGCGATGGCGGGAGTGCCGGCGGGCAGAGCCATTGTGCGGGGCACCTCGGTGTATCGGGCATTGACATAGCTGCTTCCCTTATCATAGTCGCTGACAATCTCTAACACATGTGCCCAGTAGCTGCGCTCGGCGGGGATGAGGTCGATATTGCAATAGATGGGAGCGCGATTGTGAGCGCCCAGGTCCAAGTAGGGCAGCGTGCGCCACTTTTGCTCGTCAGTCCAGTTGAGCGACTGGAAGGCATTATACACGTGGTTGTTGACATAGCAGATGAAATCATCGGCATTGTCGCCATAGAAGCAATCCTCCACACTGGTTGACATCAGGAAGTCCGACTCCAGCACAATCTTGTGCAACGGGCAACCGCGGAATGCGTCCTTGCCTATCTTGAACTGGTAAGTGCGGTTAGTCAGGTGCTGGTCGGTGGCGAGCGACGAGCAGTAGGCAAACGCCTCTTGCATGATCTGGTTTACCGACGCGGGTATGGCGGTGTTGAGTTTTTTGCATCCGTAGAACGCCCTGTTGCCAATATAGTTGAGCGTAGCGGGCATATCAAATGTCTCGAGTGAAACGCAGTTAGAGAACGCCGACGTGCCTATGTAGGTGAGTTTGTCCACACCAGTTATCGTGGTGACGGGGGTTGCATAGAAGGCGCTCTGCTTGATGGCTTCGAGCGAGTTGCCGGCGACAAAGGTAACCTGAGTGAGTTTCAGGTTGTTAAGGAACGCGTATGCCTCGATGGTTACTGCCGTCTTGGGAATGGTAACCTTCTCGAGCTTTGTGCAGTTCTTGAACGCGCCCTCGTCCACCTTGGTCAAGCCAGTGAAGTATTGCAGTTCGTCAAACTTAGTGATTTTAGTCTGTCCCTGGAACACATCGCCCAGCGATGTCACAGCAGCAGCCTCGCCATAGCTCAGTTGACCGTCCTTGTTGGTGTCCCAGTGGCTCACGCACAGCGATTTCACCAACGCGTCTTCAAAGAGGATGACATCGGTGGGCTTAATCAAGTCGATGGCCATAGAATAAAATTTGCTGCCGTCGAGCATGCGGTATCCCTGGTCGCCAAGGGTGATTGTAGCTGGATCGGGGCTGGTGATGCGGCATCCGTTGAACGTCACACCCGATGCGCCTTCTATAACTCGGCCTTCGTTAGAATGTAGATTTACCTGGCAATTAGAAAAAAATGCCGTTGTTCTGTCGTTCAAAATCAGTGAGCCCCTGCTTGTAGATATCTTCAACACGCAGTTGGCAACATTGACGCCACTGGTCACAAGGCCCGTACGGCTTGTAATTTCCAATTGGTCAGCTAAACTGTTACCTTGAACCGTTATCGTACTTGCCGAGAAACCAACCCCTCCTGATAAGACCTTGATTGAGCACTTTCCCTTGATGATGAGTGTAATGGGGTTACCATAGTTACCATCGCTAAACACAGGATAGTCCTCGCTGGTGATGTTTATCACCGCATTATCGAGAGTGAAAGTTCCCGTGTTATGGTCACACACTACAGTACCACTCACCACGCCATCGGTGAGAGTGTCGGTCTGGATTTGGGTTCCATGAAAGAAATATACTACAGGTTTGGCTTGCGCACTGACGATGCCCGCAATCACTGTCGCGAGCAGTATAAATAGAGGAAATAGGTTCTTTTTCATAATAAAACAGCAGCAAATAGTTTTTATATGCTACAAAGATACACAAAAAATGCTAATCAACAAAACCATCACGCATTAACCCGCCTCCACTACCCGACACAAAGTGTATGTTTTTACATATTTCTCTCACCTGAAAAGAAATATCATAAAGTTGTAACGATTCAGCAATAGAATTTTGAAGAGTCCCCGCCCAGACCTGATGAAAAAAATCAGTGAGTTCAGTGAGATCTGCGCGGGGAGTTCCTTACAATGGATTTGGAAATTCTGTTCAAATAGTTTTTCACCAATGACAGTAACAATACTTCAGGAGGCAACCCGCTATGGATTGCCTCCTGTTTTTATCCAGAGGAAATGTCTTGATTTCCTTTCGTTACACACTTTTTTTCAGTGGCAGTTTTACTTTGCCTCTTCGGCTTTCGCGTTCTGTGCGTCGGTTGCCTGTGCCTCATCGGCGGGGGCGTCCTTCTTGAGGCTATCGCCTTCCTGGGCGTTGTCC
>JAGHSV010000178.1 GCA_018065665.1 Candidatus Sodaliphilus aphodohippi | reverse complement strand
CATGCTTGTTGCTGTGGTCTGACAGGCACCGCCAAGCGCCTTGTTCCCCACGTATGCAAGCAAGTAGTCCGCACCTGTTGCAGGGTTGCGGTCTCTTGTGGCAGGGGGGAACTAAATTTTGGCGGTTTTGTCAGACCCCTACAAAGAAATCGTTGAACGAATTCTTAATTATGTATGATGTGCGGTCGTTGTTGCGGGACGCTTCCCTGTATGACTACACACGATGCAAATTTAGATAAAAAATTCAATATCTGCAACAATCGGTGCGGATTTTTTGCTTGCATTGGCAAAATTAGCAAACAAATGGTTTGAGGGTGGCTCCCGTGTTGGTTCTTGTTGGTTCTCGGTGCATATTTCGTTGACTAAAACGGTGGCGATGGCTGTTATTATGGTAAAAATGATTAACTTTGCATCGTGGACAGTGATTCAGATATATTGAAGAGGTCTGGCATGGTTGACGCTGTGTTCAGCCAGCAGTGGAGCAACGTGACGCTGATTTACAGCGGGCGCTACTATGATGTGTACCGCGCCATGCGCATGGGCCGCTGGTTTGTGCTGAAGTGTGTGCGTGACGGCTGCGAGAGGCCGTCGCTGCACGCGTCGCTGCTTGTCAAGGAGTTTGACATCGGTTATAATCTGAACCACCGGTGCGTGGCGCGCGCGTTGTCGATTGAGGCCGTTGACGGCATCGGGCAGTGTCTGGTGATGGACTATGTCGAGGGCGACACGCTGGACGTGGTCCTCGAGCGCGGCAAGCTGCCGGCAAGGCTTGCACTGGGCATAGCAACCGATTTGTGCAGTGCCCTCGGGTATCTGCATTCGCACCAGATTGTTCACCGCGATGTCAAACCACAGAATATCATTGTCGATCAGCAGCGGTGTCATGCGGTGCTGATTGACTTTGGTCTTGCCGACACGTCGTCCTATGCCTTGCTGAAGATGCCCGCGGGCACTCGTCGCTATGCTGCGCCCGAGTGTCTGAAGGATGGCGTGACCGACTCGCTGAGCGATATTTACTCGCTGGGCGTGGTGCTGGAAGAGATTGCCGGGCATGCCGAGGGAGGTAATCGCCGATTGCTGCACAGTGTGGCATCGCGATGCACCCGCGAGGAACGCTCGGCTCGTCCGCAGTGTGCCGAGGACGTGGCGAATCTGCTCGCCGGCGGCTACCGTCCGGTGTGGCGTTGGGTTGTAGCGGCGGCTGTCGTGGTGGCACTCGGCATCGCGTTGTGGTGGATGTGGCCGTCTAAACCGTCGGGTACTATGGACACAGTGGACACTATGGATATTGAAGCGCCCGTTGACACACCGTCGGCCGTTGCCGATACTGTCCGGACCACGACCGCCACGGGTGCCGGCGAGCAGCCGGTTGACCATGACGAACCTATGGTCGCCAACGGGGTGCAACCCTTGCCGGTAAAGGATTACGGTGAACTGACCGCGAGAATGAAGGGGTTTGCCCTGCAGCAGCTTGATGTCCTGCAGCACGAGTATCTGACAGCCTACATCGGGGGCAAGCGTGCCCGAGGCGAGGAGGTGGACAAGAGGCAGGAAGTGGCCGAGCATTATTGCTGGCACGAGATAATGGGCAAGATGTATCGTGGCGACCGCCAGACGGTTGATGACCTGCACGCTATCGCTGTGCGTGCCGTTGGCGCGACTGCCCGTAGGCTTGCCGCCGAGCTGCCGCCCGATAATTGGCAGTATGACTCGGTGATGAAGTGGGCCGTGACCCCTTTGTATATAGGATATGGATATCAATCACAACTGGAAAATGACTTGAAAGCATGGAAACATACATCGAGGAATTGAGACGCCGCGTCGAGCGGGCGTGGGGGCGTGAAGTGACAACGCCGTCGAGCATTAACGACCTGTTGAGGGACATCAAGGCCAAGACAGGAAACTCGTTGAGTCAGTCAACAATCAAGCGGGTATGGGGGCTGGTAACGTGGCGCCCACAATCAAGCGGCACTACGCTTGAGATACTCGCGACATACGCGGGATATGCCGGCTGGAAAGCTTTCTGCGAAGCTATGGACGGCCGCAACTCGTCGGACTTTATCGGCAAGGCATTGCACTCGTCCGAGATTGCATCGGGCACCATGGTGTGCCTGAGTTGGCAACCCGACCGCACGTGTCGCCTGCGCTACGATGGCGAGCAGATGTTTACGGTAATGGAGCACACCAATAGTAAATTGCAAGTGGGCGCACGCCTGCGCATGACAACCATTGCCGACGGTTGCCCGCTGATTGTCGATGAACTGTGGCTGCCGGGCGAGGACACACCGCAGGCCTATATTGCCGGCAAGACCAATGGCGTGAAGATTGAAAGCGTTAACTAGAATAACTAGAGTAACTAGAGGCATGAGGGCCCGATGCCTCACTTCGTCAGCTGGATTTTCAGTTTGTTGGTCTGCTTGGGATTTAACTTCACGATGTTCTTGCCCTGAACTGTTCCCCATTTGTTGGTGTGAACGACGATTGAGGTGCAGTTTGTGGCAAGTGGCGAAATCTCAAAATCGGCCCACTGACCAGTGTTATCGACTGTGAGGGTGAACGAGAGCGGTCCAAAAGGTGTCGCTATCCCGTTGAGGGCTGTCTTCATGCCGGCTCCCAACCATTCCTCGGGGATGCCTTCCAGCATGTGGAGCTCGGTGCCCCGGTCAAGCTGCAGCATGTGGCAAGCCAGGCGGATGAACTCGGCGCTGGCCCAGTTGTGCGGCATGTCACCGATGTAGAAATCGTCGTCGATGTCGCGCGGGTTGTGCTCCTCGCGCCAGTTGTGCATCTCTGAGGCATGGTTGGCAAAGGCATAAAGCGCATCGGCTGCTTTTTCGCCCTCACCGTTCCACAGCCATGCGTGACCGTAGAAGCTTGCAAAGTAGTTCCAGATGCCCTCGGGCATCCATCCTGTTCCCATGACCATGCCCTCTTGTAGGGTGGTCTCAAGCATTTTCATCGTGCCTACGGCAATCGAGTCGCCAATCTCAAATACCTGTCCCGGATAGATGCTCTGGCAGAATGCCCACTGTGCCCTCTGCGGAAGGTCGCGCTGCTCGGGCTTCATCATGTTGTTGAGGTATCTGTTGCCAAAGTCGTCGGTTGCCATGTCGCGTGCCGCCGCTTTCCTGAAGGTGGCGTAGAATTTGTCGTATTGTTGTTGCCACTTGCGGGCATCGTCTTTTTTGCCAAGCCACTGGGCTGCCGATATCATCGCTTTGATGCCGGCAAGGTTCCACAGCGTGTTGGAGTACTCGGGGATGTCCAATCCGCCATTCAGTCCGCCATCGATAAATCCGGGAGGTATCAGTCCGTCGGCTTCGGGAATCGAGTCGCCATGGTTCTTGTTGGTGAGCCCGATGGTGTTGTCGACAGTGCGTGAGAGGTTAAACCACTTCTCGTTGAGCCATTGCTTGTCCTGGGTGAGCATGGCATGGCGCACGCAGGTCCACTGCACGAGGCCGTTCTCCTTCCAGAAGGTGGGACTGAGTTTGCGAAAACCTCCGTCCTTTTTCTGGAACGAGAGGCTGTATTCAATGCCGGCACGGGCATCCTTGCCTGCGCCCAGCATTGCCGATGCCTCGGACAGAAACGCACCGTCCACAAGCCAGAGGCCGCGATAGCAGGTGGGGCCCACCTGCAGACTGATGTTGCCGTCAATTATTTCTCGTGCCTGCCAGATGCCGCGCACCGAGGCATCGATGAGATTCTGGATATCCTGGTCGGGCACAGTGATATGCCCGTAGGGGATATCGGTCTGGTTCTCCCAGTAGTTGCAGATGGTCTTGCAGATGCCGGGAATCTCGCGCACCGTCACGCTGGGGTCGTTGGTCAATCGGGTGGCCAGTTGCGAGGGCAGACCGTTGTCATATAATCCGACCAGTATAAACTCGTTGCCGGCAGGAACTTCTTGGGGTTCAAGCTCAATAACCGTCTTAAAGTCAATCAGGTTCTGGCGCACCCGGGCAACGGGGACCGATAGGAAGAAGTGCCCGGCTGAGTCTATTGTCACGATACGGTCGCCGACAGTCACCTTGTGCTTGGAATTTACTACAACAATAGGGTGAATAGTTTGTGCCTTGCCAGATGTGTTGATGAACTTGCTGACCACCACATCCTCGCGGTCCGACTTGATGGGGTTGGAGATAGCCCTCCCGTCCAGAGCCGCTTGAGTGGTCGAGAAGACGCATTGTTTCACCTGGTTCTTCTCCTTGCCCAGCACGCTGGTCAGTGTCACCACGGGCACGCGCGGCGAGACGGGTGCGCATTGTTCATATTTCTGGTTCTCGTCGGCCATCATGTGAATGACGGTCTTGAACCCGGTACCGATAGACTGGAAAAACTCTCCGTCGCCAAACTCATATAGCAGCTGTCCCTGCGGGCCCACAAGTGTCTTGTAACTGTCGTCGGGGAACGCCGTTGTCGATTGGGCCCACTTAGGCGCGAACCTGTAATCGACATATCTCTCCTTGGCATTGGATGCCAACACGCACAGGAACAACATGGTCGCAACCCATGTTCTCATCATAAAAAACTTTCCGGTTTGCTTCTTGTCTTTAATCATATCGTGTTTATAATAAAAGTATGTTAAGTGTATTGATATTTTGCACATTGGCGGCAGCAGACTGAGTCCGACCAATGCCACTGATGAGCAAAGTTAGTGAAAATTCAGCACCTCTGCAAGATTTTTCCCATAAAACATGCATTCCGGAATAATTGATTCAAACAAATTCGTCAAATAGAGTGAATTATGACAAAACAAAACGACAGCTTCTTTACTGCCGTTTTGTTTTGTCATAATTGCTGCCCGGGGGGCGGGGCGAGCGGTAGCGAACGCAGACCTCGGAAGGCGGGTGCTCCATCAAATGCGGGCTGAAAGTCCGCGATTTACACGCTTAACAATGCACTAACAGCAACAGAGCAAACTCAAGGGTGAGATAATCGTGGACTTTAAGCAAGCTTTGAGAGTGTAGCATCCTATTCTCTTCAGGTAAATGAATCACTCAGACTACTAATGTCATCTGCATCGGTCTTGTTATTTGCTTTTGCGGATTTAATTGCGTATTCAATGAAGGATAGAATAAAGAAAATAGCCAATAATAATATTTTTCCTCCCCATGCTTTCCAAAAAGGTAATTTTGGGGTCGAAGAGATATCGAATTCACTTTGAAGATATGCAATATCTTCAGAATCCAACTCAACATAGATAAAGTCAGTTTCCTTCTCAGTGTACGAGTACAAAACATATTTTTCTGGTTCAAAATTAAATAATGGGATTCCAAAGAATGAGAATTGTGTATGATATACTCCAAGATCTGCATGACGCAATAATCCATTGGTTGTTTTAATCCTGAATTCATCACTTTGAGGAAGTTCAAGGACTTTCTCTATCTGTTCTTCGGAGGTGTACAAGACTCCTGCTGGCGCGATAAGCATGAATACTACCAATATATACATGAATACTACCAATATATAATATATTAGTTTCATAAAAATAGGACTTAATAGGTTAATGATAAATAGCTAACAATGATTTGCTTTTTATTATTGAATCCACGTTAAAATAATGAACTAATCCAGTCCCATGTCGTTGCAACTAAGCCTATGGTGAATTTGGCAAGATAGTATATGCCCACAATGATTAGGGCACATATTATTAGAGATACAATCGCCTTGCGATTCACTTGATTGATGATTTCTTTGTCTCCCTCAACAAAACCCACAATCAAACGGTAGTTTTTCTTGTATGACTTGTTGAAAACATCAATTATATCTCCAATATAGAATGGAATTAATCCAAGTAATATATCATAGAGAGTGTTGCTGATTACTGCAATTGTTAGAGGTATTGACCTTACTTTGACTAAGGCAACCCAAATAAAAGGCAGTGCGCATATCGAGGTCAAAATATCTCCAATACCCGGTAGAATAAATCCCAGTATGGGGTCAAGGTAGTAGTTGTCAAAGATGTTGGCAATGCCGCGTACCATGCGGTAATCACTGTCTGCTTCAATCCTGCGTCGGTTCTCTTGACGTTTCAGTTCAAGAGCCTGTTGTTTCCATTCTGCTGCCATATCTATTTGTCGTTTGTGCCAACTGAACCGAAACCAATAACTCCTCCAACCAGAAAAACAATTATAAACCACAGGTCTTTCCAGATACTCATTGTGTCGGCAAGGACCACAATCACCACTGCTGCAATGAGTATGATAAATGCTTTCTCGGCCAGCCGGGCCGCAATTACGTTTGAACGGTTGATATACCTTTCGTAGTTATTTCTCATGACTCAAGAAGTTTTATCATTAGTGTTGATATTTTGTCGGAGTAGGTGTCAAGCGAGTCCAGCATTCGCAGTTTGTAGTCATACTCCTGTTCTGTCTTGGGGTCCATTTCCATGATTTTATCCACAAGGCGGTCCATGCGGTCGTTGATGCGGTTGAGCTGTTCCCTGACGATGGGGGCATTGCCATGGAATTTCTGCAGTTTGTAGTCCAGTGATGTTATAAATGCGTCTAATTGTACGTCCATCTGGTGCATGGCAGCATCCATCTGCTTAATGTCCTTGGCAATATTCATGATGTTTTCGGTGGTCTGCATGACCATTTCCATCGTATTGTCATTGTTGTCGGTCTGGGTTGGCAGGTTGTTGCCGTTATTTTCTGCCGAAGGGAGGTTTTCGTTGCTCGCTTCGTAGTTGTCATACTCTTCGTAGTCTTTGAATTCGTTGTCCATAATGTGTTTTGATTATCTGATTTTTATTTCATTATTGCGAATCGCTGATTCCTTTTCTTGTTCTTGCATGTGCTTGAGTGCCTCGGCATGCTTACCGCATTTGTTAACCGACGGCACATTTGATGAGATTGCAACTGTAATCAGTCCACCCAGAAATGCAACGATTGTGCCGACAAGGAAGAACCAGAATCCCTCCATGTAGTAGTCCAGTACTAAGAATAGAACTGTCGCACAACTTGCACAGCATGCGATGGTGAGATAGTCTATGGGCTCAGCCCCTGTGGGTGCCTCATCTGGCATCTGCTCTGCAATCTGAACCATGTCGGTGTAGTATGGATTGGTGTTGAGCAGTTTCTGTGCCGACGAACTCAACATCTCTTTTTGTGGAAAGTTGATGAGCGGAGCCTTGACACTACAGTGCTCCATCTCAGACACGCTGACACCAATTTAGTTTCGCAGCAGGAACGGTTCTGTCAACATCAGATAGATGGGGACCGGAAGCGATGTCTTTTCTTTAAACAGGACTGAATTTAAGTATTCTTGCCATGGTTTTATATTGCAATTTGATAACAGCATGCAGGGCCATCTGCTCAACTCGCTGTTTACAATTCTTGTCCAATCGGGCCGGTTCACTCCACTGGTGTGTTCACCGTTTTGCCATGCCTTCATTTCGCTGATGAGGTACTGCAGTACCTCAATGTTGTACTGCCATTTGATGCAAAGGGCAAACGACCGCTTGAAGCCTGCGACCTTCTTGTCGACAAACTGTTCGTCCAGCACTACTTTTCTGGTAAACTCCTTTTGGTATAGTTCTACTGGTTTGGTTTTTTTGGAAAAATCGTCCAGTTGCTCGCGGCACCATTGCAGTTTGACCGAGGCAATCTCTTGTTTCTTCAGCAGCAGTTCCTGCATTTTGCGTTTCTGCTCTTTTTGGATTTTGTGCTGCTTGTACATGTTCCAAAGGGCTGCGCCGGCATTTGCTGCCAGTTCAATGCCCATTCCGGTCAATGCCGCCTTGTTCCTGTTCTTAATGATGCCCGAGTTTGCAACGAATGATCCGATTTGACCACCAACTTCCGATATCTCAGCGCAAATCTCAGCACACTGTTCCGACACTTGAGCGCAAGTGGTTGTGATGTCATTGACAACATCATCAAATTGCGCTATCTCCATGAAGGTGTTTTCTTTTAATACTTCAGGGGATATATCAAGGCGTACATCTTCGCTAAGGTCCAGCTCAGTACGCCTAATTGCAAGTTGTTTATAATTGTTCATAACTATCTACAGCAGCGGTAAACAATATATATAATAGCGATTAAAACTATCCATTTGAGAATATTTAAAAGACACCCAAGGCAACCTGCATCTCCTCCGGCTAACCATGAACCGATGTCCCATCCAAAATCAAATGGGTTGGATAAGTAATATACAACAATACAAACTATTACAAGTATTGCAATTATAATAATGATTGTCCACATAATTCTTTTACCCTATTCTTTCAGTTTGTAGGTAGGCGGCGTTGAGGGCTCCGGCGCGGCGCAGGTCAATGCCGTAAACGTTCATGAAGGCGTCGGCGACTTTTTGTTGTTCACTCGGTCCGGCGTTGACGGGGCTTGCGCAGCACTGTGTCGAAATCTGGACACTCATTCCCGGCTCGATGCGGATGCCGTTGCAGTCTTTGCGCAACTTGGTTGTGATTCGGTAAAGAGGCATAATAACAAATTTTTTTGTTGGTGGCGAACCACCGGTGTTAATAAATATAGTTCTTTGAGCACGGCCCTGGGCACACAAAAAAGGTGCCGGGCTCATGCTTGTTGCTGTGGTCTGACAGGCACCGCCAAGCGCCTTGTTCCCCACGTATGCAAGCAAGTAGTCCGCACCTGTTGCAGGGTTGCGGTCTCTTGT
>JAGHSV010000075.1 GCA_018065665.1 Candidatus Sodaliphilus aphodohippi | reverse complement strand
ATTGTTCTTCTTAATCGTTGCATAGCTTAGTGTTGATTTTTTGTTTTCTGTTTTTTGAAGTGGATTATGCCCATACGTCTTTGCCTGTGGCACGTACGGCGGCGGCAGTGACGCGAGCACGGATGGTGCAGTCGAGGGCTCCCTTGTCGGTTGCCTTGACAACTGCCTCTTTGATATCGAGACCTTCGAGTGTCTCAACAATCACTTTCTTGATTTGCTCGCCAAACTGGAACGCTACCGAACTCTCGAGTTCGATTTTCAGGCCTTTCTCGTCGTTGGGCGCAATCTGAATGAGGATGTCGCCAGATTCCATTGTTCCGGCTGCTGCATTCTTGATTTCCATAATAAATAATTTTTTATGTCGTATTAAAAGTTATATCAAATTATATTTGATTTCAGTTTTGGGGCTTGACCGTAATGATTTGTTAATTACATGGCAAATTTACTCATTATTTTTTGCCAGACCAAATTGTGTCTGTACCATAACCGTTTTTGTTAATAAATATTAACTGTGTATGGCATTATTTGAGCAAAATTACACTTTTTCAGTTCAGACTGCCATTTTAATTATGGTTTGCAATCAACCTTGTCACGGTCCTGACGCCGATTAAAGTTCGCGGCCCTCGACAATCGCCTCGGTGTCGCGTGCAATCATGCACTCCTCGTCGGTCATCACAACCACCACCTTGACCTTGCTGTCGGGGGTGCTGATGATGCCTTCCTTGCCGCGCCATGTCTCGTCGTTGACCTTGTCGTCAATCTTGACGCCCAGGTAACCCAGACGGTCACAAACGGCCTTGCGGGTGCAGGTCTGGTTCTCGCCGACGCCTCCGGTAAAGGCGATGATGTCAACACCGTTAAGCTCGGCCGCATAGGCGCCGATGTACTTGAGGATGCGCAGTTCATACATGTCAAGGGCTTGGCGTGCCTTCTTGTTGCCGTGCTCGGCAGCGTCAACAACCTCGCGCATGTCGCTCGAGAGGCCTGTCGCACCGAGGACACCGCTCTGCTTGTTGATGATGTTGATCATCTCCTTGGCGGTATAGCCGTACTTCTCCATCAGGAACAGGATGGCGCCGGCGTCGATGTCGCCCGAGCGGGTGCCCATCATCAGACCCTCGGTGGGGGTGAGGCCCATGCTCGTGTCGATGCTCTTGCCGTCCTTGATGGCGGTGATGCTGCCGCCGTTGCCAACGTGGCAGCAGATGATTTTCTGGTCTTCATATTTCACGCCCAGCATCTCGCACACGCGGCGCGATACAAAACGGTGGCTGGTCCCGTGGAAACCGTAGCGGCGCACGTGGTCGTCGGTATAGTATTTCTCGGGCAGCGCATACATGTAGGCGCTGGGTTCCATTGTCTGGTGGAACGCGGTGTCAAACACTGCAACCTGGGGAACATCGGGCAGGATGGCGTCGATGGCCTCGATACCCTGCATGTTCACGGGGTTGTGGAGCGGGGCAATGCCGTAGCACTCCTTGATCATCGCCTTCACCTCGTCGGTGATGAGCACGCTCTTGCTGAACTTCTCGCCGCCATGGACAACGCGGTGGCCCACTGCCTGAATCTCGTCAAACGACTTGATGCAGCCGTACTCGTCATTTGTCAGCACGTCAAGGATGGCCTTGATGGCACCGATGTGGTCGGTGATGTCGAGGTCTATCTGCTTCTTGCTGCCGGCTTCAAACTTGAGTTTGATGAATGCGTCGGGCAGACCGATTTTCTCTACGCCGCCCTCGGCCAGTGTCTTGTTCTCTTTTGTCTCGATGAGTTTGTACTTCACCGAGCTGCTTCCGCAGTTTAATACCAGAATGTTCATTTTATCCGTTATGCTTTGTTATTTACTAATAGCTTGGTTACATGTAATCAGGATGGTGCGGTAGATGTCCTCGTCGTTGCATCCGCGCGACAGGTCGTTGACGGGTGCTGCAAGACCTTGCAGGATGGGGCCCACTGCCGTAGCGCCGCCAATGCGCTGCACCAGTTTGTAGGCGATGTTGCCCACCTCGAGGCTGGGGAACACCAGCACGTTGGCCTTGCCGGCGATTTTGCTGCCCGGGGCCTTGCTGGCGCCAACGCTGGGAACCAGTGCGGCATCGGCCTGCAGTTCGCCGTCGATGTTCAGGTTGGGGTTCATCTCCAGTGCCAGGCGGGTTGCCTCGGTCACCTTGTCAACGCGCTCGTGGCTCGCGCTGCCCTTGGTCGAGAAACTCAGCATGGCAATGCGCGGCTCGATGCCGGCAATGGCGCGGGCGGTCTGGTCGGTCGACACTGCAATCTGGGCGAGCTCTTCGGCTGTGGGGTCGGGGAGCACTGCACAGTCGGCAAACACCATCACGCCGTTATCGCCATAGGGCGAACCCTCGGGCATCATCATAACAAAAGCGCCCGACACTACGCTGATGCCGGGGGCTGTTTTCAGTACTTGGAATGCTGCGCGAAGCACGTTGCCGGTGGTGTTCATTGCACCTGCCACCTGACCGTCGGCCTCGCCGCTCTTGATGATGAGGCAGCCCAGGTACAGGGGGTCCTGGACCTTCTTGCGCGCGTCCTCAATGGTTACGCCCTTTTTCTTGCGCAGTTCGGCAAACAGCTGGGCATATTTCTCGACTGCCTCGGCGTTGCTGGGGTCAACAACGGTTGCCTTGTCAATGTTTGAGAGTCCAAGTCCCTTGGCGGTCTCGAGGATGTTGGCGCGGTCGCCAATCAGTATGATGTCGGCAATGCCGTCGGCAATGATGCGGTCGGCAGCCTTGAGTGTACGGGGTTCGGTACTTTCAGGAAGGATAATGCGCTGGCGGTTGGCTATCGCATTCTGCTTCATTTGTTCAAATAGAGGTTCCATAGTCCTATTTTTATAATATTTATATTAAAGTTCAATTTATACCACAAAATTACTCATTTTTTTTGGCATAGGTGCTACGAAATTGTCATTATTTTCGCCCATATTGCAATATTTTTTGTTTTTCCTGCCGGCCATGGCGACGGGTTGCCTCGGGTACTCATGCGGCATGTTGCAAAAGTTACACATGGTTACACCCCTAACGAATTGTTTGACCGTGTATTAAGTATGGGGGTAACTGTAACTTCGCGATGTGGGTGCTTTTTTTGTAAAGTAGAGAATAGTCCGACTTGGGGTATCGGTGAATTGTTTTGAAACGTTGTGATTCTACACTGGGGAGCGCACACTGCAACCTTAAAAGGAAATTACCCGTTCAGGGTCTTCAGTAAACTATTCAGTGGTATATCAATGAGATTGTTTGGCATTAGTTGGTGCTCATGTTCCTCTTCGAGGCACAGCGGGGTATATGCCCTGTTGCGCCAAGCTGCGCCCATCTACGAAGGGCTTGCATGGCGTTATTGTAAACTTGCCGGGTTTTCGACTCGGCTGCATCTTCGATGCTTTTATATAATGCAGTAATAGCTGTGGCCAAGAATCCATTCAGGAGGGGTAGGGCTTCGGACAAGGCTACCCGATGCCGAGGCATTGCATCTCAATAACCCACGATAGCATTGAGCAGCAGCGAAATGCCATCGTGGGATAGCCGCATCTCCCACACATCGTTCCCGAGGGGAACGCACACTCTAAGCCACATTAAGTGACTTCAAGAAGGGCTAAGCCCTGTACGCAGAGCCTTGATGGCTCTGCAGATAACCCGTTCCTGAGCGATAGCGAAAGGACGGGATGTAGGTCTCCAACAAACATTGCGGCTGGAAGCCGCTACCTCGTTTCCCTCAGTGCGGCATGGCAAGGCGACGCGGCATTGGCATAGGGACCTTCTTCAAGCATTGCAGTGATGCCGGGGTGTAACCCTAACTTTTTTCGCGTTTTTTTGTTTTTTTGGTCGGGATGTACTACCTTTGTGGTTGACAAACACATTAACCATTCAAAATCAAAGCAAAATGAAGCATCTAATCCACTATTTTTCAATTGCCTTGTGCCTCATGGTGGCATTATCGGGTTGTGACGATTTGTTATATGATGATCATGATACTCACAAAGACGAGTACACGGTCGATTATAACGTCACCTATTCAACTATATATGACTTCCACAATATTGCGCATGCCAGTTTTACCCTTTTTTTTGACGAGGATGGCGATTATACAGGTAGACCGAGGCAGGTTGAAAGAGTTCTTGATGATACTCATAGATATTTTCGAGTAGAACGGGTTCCCCAAGGGGCCCATGTAGAGTTCTCGACGTTTGTCGATGTGCCCGAAGCACTGCCTAATACCAAAGCCAAAATCTCGATTGAAATTTCAAAGGGGCATTCTTATGAATATACCGAAGTCGCCTCGATTGAGGCCGATTGCCCCCTCAGGGACAACCCCTTGACCTTGACCTACGACATACCCAACAAATGATGTCCTGAACAGCAGAGGGGCACAGTCGGTCCCTCGCATTCAAGATGGGGTAGGGCTTCGTACGCGGCTACCCAATGCCTGTAGGCATCAAGTTTTTGCTTATGTTGGACACCATCAGCCCCTTTTCAGTTACCGTTCAAGCTTGTCATGCCCCATACGATGGTTCAGCAAAGCGTCTGCTCTTTATGGGCGTTTTCATTTTTTTCGCCGCTAAATTTGCTTAACCATTAGGAATTTTGTAATTTTGCAAATTGTTTCGGTCAAGTGTGCCACCCGGTGGCAGGCGGGCCGGCAAAAAG
>JAGHSV010000150.1 GCA_018065665.1 Candidatus Sodaliphilus aphodohippi | reverse complement strand
GCGCAAAGATGGGTTCAAATGAAAAAACAATGTTTTTTGTGAAATTCAGACATAAAAGTTGCAACCAGCCCCCCCCAAAAAAACACAAAATCATCAGAGACAATATCTGTGTTTGTTTGTTTTAGTTCAAAGATAAGGTATAAGTCAGGATTTTTTGCTAACTTTGCAAGTTATAAGGAATAAAAACAAGACAAAATAAAAATGGATTACAATTTTAAGGAAATTGAACAGAGATGGCAACAGTACTGGCGCGATAACAAGGTGTACAGTGCAAAGGTTGATAACAGCCGCCCCAAGTACTATGTGCTTGACATGTTCCCCTATCCGTCGGGGGCCGGTCTGCACGTAGGACACCCGCTGGGTTACATCGCGAGCGACATCTATGCCCGCTACAAACGGCAACGTGGCTTCAACGTGCTGCACCCCATGGGATATGATGCCTATGGTCTGCCCGCCGAGCAGTATGCCATCCAAACCGGTCAACACCCCGAGGTGACCACCAAGAAAAATATTGCCCGCTATCGCGAGCAACTCGACAAGATCGGTTTCTGCTTTGACTGGGACCGTGAGGTGCGCACCTGCGACCCCGAGTATTATAAGTGGACCCAGTGGGCATTCCTGAAGATGTACGGCAGTTACTACAACACTGCTATGGACAAGGCCTGCCCCATCGAGGAGTTGGTTGCCCACTTTGAGAAATATGGCACAACCGACTGCAACGCCCACACCAACAGCACCGACGAATTCACAGCCGACCAGTGGAACGCGATGACCAAGGTCGAGAAGGAGAACACCTTGATGAACTACCGCATTGCCTATCGTGGCAACACCATGGTGAACTGGTGCCCCAAACTGGGAACAGTGCTTGCCAATGACGAGGTGAGCGAGGGCGTATCGCTGCGCGGCGGTTATCCCGTAGAACAGAAACTGATGAGCCAGTGGTGCCTGCGCGTGTCGGCATACGCCGGACGTCTGCTCCGCGGACTCGAAACCGTTGACTGGACCGACTCGATTAAGGAAACACAGCGCAACTGGATTGGTTATAGCGAGGGTGCCGAGATGAACTTCAACATTGCCGGTACCGACGAGAATATCCTTATCTTCACTACTCGTGCCGACACAATCTTTGGTGTGACCTTCATGGTACTGGCACCCGAGAGCATCTATGTTGAGAAAGTTGTCACCGACGACCAGCGTGCTGCAGTCGATGCCTATCTCGACGAGGTAAAGCACAAGACCGAGCGCGAGCGTCTCATCGAGAAGAAGGTGAGCGGCGTGTTCAGCGGCAGCTATGCGGTAAATCCCGTCACAGGCAAGGAGATACCCATCTACATCAGTGACTATGTGCTGGCGGGTTACGGCACCGGCGCCATCATGGCAGTGCCTGCCCACGACAGTCGCGACTATGCGTTTGCCCGCCACTTTGACCTCCCCATCATCCCGTTGATTGAGGGCGCCGACGTCAGCGAGGAGAGTTTTGACGCCAAGGACGGCATCATGACCAACTCGAGCAACGACCGCCTGCAACTCAATGGTCTTCAGGTCAAGGAAGCGATTGCCCGCACCAAGGAGTACATTGCCGAGGCCGGCATCGGGCGCGTCAAGGTCAACTATCGTCTGCGCGACGCAATCTTCAGCCGTCAGCGCTACTGGGGCGAACCGTTCCCCATCTACTATGACGAGGACAACCAGCCTCAACCAGTTAGCGAGAGCGAACTGCCTCTATTGCTGCCCGAGGTTGACAAATTCCTGCCGACCGAGACCGGCGAACCGCCTCTGGGCCGTGCCCAGAACTGGGTTGCCTCCAATGGCCGCCCGCTGGAACTGTGCACCATGCCGGGCTTTGCAGGCAGCAGCGCATACTACCTGCGTTATATGGATCCGCACAACAGCGAGGCTCTCGTTGACAAGGATGTCAACGCCTATTGGCGACAGGTTGACCTCTATGTGGGCGGCACCGAGCATGCCACCGGTCACCTGATTTACAGCCGATTCTGGAACAAGTTCCTCTATGACTACGGCTACGTCTGCGAGCCCGAGCCTTATAAGAAACTTGTCAACCAGGGCATGATTCAGGGTCGCAGCAACTTTGTTTACCGCATCAAGGACACCAACAAGTTTGTATCCTATAACCTCAAGAAAGACTATGACACCACGCCAATCCATGTTGATGTCAACATTGTCAGCAACGATGCCCTTGATATCGAGAAATTCAAGGCATGGCGTCCCGAGTTTGCCGATGCCGAATTCATACTCGAGAACGGCAAATACATCTGCGGCTGGGCAATCGAGAAGATGTCAAAGTCGATGTTCAACGTTGTCAACCCCGATGACATCGTTGACCGCTATGGTGCCGACACCCTGCGTCTGTATGAGATGTTCCTGGGTCCCGTCGAGGCAAGCAAGCCCTGGGACACCAACGGCATTGACGGTGTCAACCGTTTCCTGAAACGCCTGTGGGGTCTCTTCTTTGACGGTGACAACCTCAAACTCACCGATGAAAAGGCCAGCGCCGAGGCACTGAAGAGCGTTCACAAACTCATCAAGAAGGTGACAGCCGACATCGAGGTGTTCTCCTACAACACCAGCGTTGCGGCATTCATGATTTGTATTAATGAGTTAAGTTCGATGAAGTGTGCTGCCCGCGAGGTATATGACATCATTGTCCGCTTGTTGGCACCGTTTGCACCGTTCATCAGCGAGGAGCTGTGGCACGTGCTCGGTCACGAGGGCACCGTCTGTGATGCCGAGTGGCCCGTATGCAACGAGGAGTACCTCAAGGAGTCATCGGTTAAGTACACCGTGATGATTAAGGGTCGTCCACGTTTCAACATCGAGGTTGCCGCCGGAACAGATGCCAAGGAGGTTGAACGTCTGGCACTTGCCGACCCCGCAGCCCAGAAGTGGCTTGAGGGCGGAACCCCCAAGAAAGTGATTGTCGTTCCCAACAAACTCGTTAACATCGTTATCTGATTTCTGATACATTCAGAACTGATATCATAAAGCAGCCGCCGACCTAAAGTGATGGTCGGCGGCTGTTTTATTGTTGGTATCCCCAACCCGATTGTTAGAGGTCTATGATGTATGAACTGATGATGTTGTCGCCACGCTTCAGAGCAAAGACGAATTCACCCGTGAAACCGGTTGCCCTCATCTCGTCGCGGCGGTTGCGGAGCGCATCCATAAAGTTTCCAAAGACACTTCGAGCCGAGGCCGTGTCTGAATCAGAGAGGTCATAGACCTTCATCTCGGGCAGCCAAGTGTTGGTGAAATTAGTGTGGAGATATTCCCTGAAATAGGCTGTCTTAGTCATGTCGCCGTCAATGTCGCCATACTTCAGCACCTGCATAGACCAGTCGGTCTGATAGGAGCGCGTCGGGGGGTCAAGATAGATGCTTTGCTTGGTCAGATTGAGTTCGTCAATGCGTACATACTTATCGTTTTTCGAACCGTCCTTGCTGAGCAGCACTTCGGGAATCACGTTGGTCTTGCCGGTGAACATGTATTTGCCTTTGGGGTTATCGACTTCCCAAATCATGTTCTGCTCAACGACGCAGGTATTGACTGAGATGGGCTTGGCGATATCGTGATAGTATGACTCGTACATTCCCAGGAATCCCGTGCTCTTGGAACGGTTCTTGGGGTGCGGGCAGTTATAGGCCCATGTGGCAGTCTGGTCAACCTTGTTGAAAACAACCGAAAGGTCGGGTATGCTGACCGATTCGCCCTGTGACACGCTCTCGCCAAAGTTGATGCCGAAAGTGGCACCGGGGTTAGCCGAGAGGCTTGCGCCGATATTGCCGTTCAGACTCTGCGACACGCTGGTGCTGACGCTGGTACTGCCCTGGCATGTCAGCGGAGCGACTTGCAGCAGTTGTGCGTTGGCGTTGAGACTGCACTCTGATGTAACGTCACTCATAAACGCACCGTAGGAGTATGACCATGTCTTGTCGTCATAGTTCTGGAGGTAATTTTCTTTGCTTTCCGGTCCCCAGAAGACAACTCCATTCTCAATTGTCATTACCTGTCGTACCAGATAATAGTCCTTATTGTTCTGGAACGAGTAAAGAGAATGTATGTAGTAATCGACGGTGATGCGGTTGGTACCGTAGAACAGTTCAGTGGCGTGCCAGGGGTCGGGAGCGGCATAGTTGTAGGTGTAACGCACGTGCTGGGCGTTGAGCAGGTCATTAATGTCGTTACCGCTCTTCAGACGTATGCGGCGTGCTTCTTTCTTGGCCTGAATTTCCTGTGTCCAATCGGTCAGTTCCTCGGCAAGGCAACCGTAGTTGTAAGGAGTCAACTCGACGTCCTCGGTGTTGACAACATAAGAGCGGCTTTCAACCACCTGTTGCTCGGCATCGGCCTTATCAGGGTTGCTGTAGGCATATTCGGCTTCGCTTGCTTTACCTTCAAAGTCATACTTGAAGTCGATGCAGTAAATCCCATCCAGGCTGAATGCGATGCAGTCAAACGCCTTGTCCTCGCGTGTGTTGATCATCTGCCCGTCGTTGAAGATCGAGTTCAGCGTGCGCACTTGGTTCTCAGTCAACAGCGGTGGAAGTCCTTCTTGTGGTGTACAGCCGCAGTTGAGCAGTCGGTCGCGGAAAGAGATTAGCCCTTCTTTGTCCTTGCCGCACAATACGATGATGCCACCCTTCAGGTAACTGCGCAGTATGGCATCGACATGCTGGTCGCTGAGTTTCCAGTTGTTGTCGATGAAGATGATCTCGGCCTGTTCTGCCTCGTCAATCTGGTTGACGATACGGCTTCGGATAGCCTGTGAAATACCGTCATTATCGGCCAGCATTGCGGTGGCGGGGATTAGGAACTTGCTCTTGATGACATCGTTCTGGAATTGATTTTGAGGGTCGCTGATGACGTTTCTTTCGACTTGTTCATCATTGCCAAAGGGGTAAACGACATCATCGTTACACGATGTTGCCATTGCCATAGTCATCAGTGACGCAGCTAATAAAAATGTTAATTTCTTCATTTATTATATCAATTAATATTTTGTTGTTGTCAAACCTTTTTTAAAATTATTGAGCACAAAAATACTCCTTTTTTTTCAATAACACAAAATAAAGTCTCAATTCAGCTAGTATACTGCGGAAAATAGCATAAAATATCCGCATTACAAAGCTTAAAGTGCGGTTTTGTGTTTATTGTGCTGGTGCAATGTAAACACTAATGGGATGAAAGCAAAATCAACCTATAAAAAAGAGGTAATTAATGTGCGTCGAGCCAGTTAGTTGCCGAGGCGTTGGATGTTGTCAGCCTGACACGTCCGCTGTAGGCACGTTCCATCTCGCCGGTGACGATGTCCTGTACGCGTTGGAGTTCGGCCGGCACCACGTCAAAGTTGAGTTCATCGTGTACTTGCAGTATCATCCGGGATTTCAGCTTCTCTTCTTCAAATCGGCGGTGAATGGCAATCATTGCTCGCTTGATGACATCGGCTGCCGTACCCTGGATGGGGGCATTGACGGCATTGCGCTCGCTAAAGGCGCGTACTACGGCATTGCGCGAATTGATGTCGGGCAACATTCGCCGGCGTCCGTGAAGCGTGGTGACGTATCCCTGTTCACGTGCCTTGGCCTTGGCACGTTCTATATAGTCACGTATAGAGGGGAATGTATCGAAATATCCGTCAATCAGCGTTTTTGCCTCGTTGCGTGGAATGTTCAGTCGTTCGGCGAGTCCAAATGCCGAAATGCCGTAGAGGATACCAAAGTTGGCGGTCTTTGCCTTGCGACGCTCGTCGGGAGTGACGGCATCGACGGTTTTTCCGTAGATGCGCGCTGCGGTGATGGCATGGATGTCCTCATTGTTGGCAAAAGCATCGAGCATTGTCTTGTCGCCGCTCAGGTCAGCCACCAGGCGCAGTTCGATTTGTGAGTAGTCGGCGCTGAAGAACACGTTGCCGTCGGCGGGTATGAATGCGCGTCTGATTTCACGTCCTTCGAGTTCTCGAACGGGGATGTTCTGCAGATTGGGGTTGACCGACGACAGTCGTCCGGTAGCGGTGACGGTCTGTTTATAGGTGGTGTGGATGCGTCCGGTCATCGGGTTAATCAGCGACGGCAGAGCATCGACATAGGTGTTGAGCAGTTTTCTCATTCCGCGCAGTTCCAGAATCTTGGCGACAATCGGGTGCCTGTTCTGCAGTTTCACCAATATATCCTCGCTGGTGCTGTACTGGCCTGTGCGTGTTTTCTTTGCTTTCTCGTCGAGTTTCAGCTTGTCAAACAAAATCTCCCCCACCTGCATCGGTGATGCCGTGTTGAACGGTTCTCCTGCAAGTGCCTGGCATTCCTGGTCCAGTTGCTGGACTTTGGCAGTCAGGGTTGCCGAGTACTGCTCCAGTGCCTTGACGTCGATGCGTGCGCCGGCAATCTCCATCGCAGCGAGCACCTTGACCAGCGGTAACTCAATGTCGGTCAACAAGTGTTTCATCTGCTGCTGTTCGAGCATGCTGTCAAGAACAGGCCGCAGAGCCATCGTTAGCGCAGCCTGCTCACACGCAATGGCCGCTGCCCGTTCGGGTTTCATTCCGGCCCAAGTTGGTTTTGTCTTGCCCTTTCCCGTGGTGGGGTCGGCGTTGACAACAGTGTGCTGCAAAACCTCGGCAGCTACCTCGGCTGTTGCATGGCCCCGCTCGGGTTGCAGTATGTAGTGTGCCACAGACGTGTCGTAGTAGGGCGCAGTGAATTCATATCCGGCGCGGTGAAGCATCACCATGTCACGCTTGACATCGTTGCTGATGATGGACGTGTTGCCGCCAAACAGCGGTGCTACCTCCTGGAGCATCCATCCCATTCCGTCAAAAGGCAGATAGGTAGCGTTGCCGCCATTGTCACATACGGCAATGCCGACGAGTGTGGCTCGCATCGCCTCGTCGCCGTCGGCAACCAGCGAAACCGCAACCTGTTGTTCTCCGAGCAACTGCTTTATCAGTTCGGCAGCCTTATATGTGTCTGTGACGATTTGCGGTTCCTTCAGTTGAATTGACGGCGTATCGTTCACGGGTTGTGGAACAGGGTCGGCAGGGATGTCAAACAGCGACATCTGTCCGTCGGTGACGGTTGGCTGCGGGGTTGAGGGGACGTCAAGCCCTACATTGGCTTCATTGTTGTCGATGATGCGCTTTGTCAGGGTGCGGAACTCCAGTTCGTTGAACACCTCTCGCAGTGCGTTGAGGTTGGCGGGACGGCGTTCGAGCATTTGCTCGTCGAGTTCGACGGGGACGTCTGTAATGATGGTGGCGAGGTACTTCGAGAACTTGATTTGCTCGATGTTCTCGCTGACCTTAATCTTCAAGGATCCCTTCAGGTCCTCAACATGCTCGATTACTCCCTCAATCGATCCATGCTCGGCAATCAGTTTCTGTGCCGTTTTTGGACCGACACCGGGGCATCCCGGAATGTTGTCGGCACTGTCACCCATCAGTCCGAGCAGGTCAATCACCTGCAACGGGTCTTCTATGCCATATTTTGTCTTAACCTCCTCGATTCCCAATAGTTCCTCCTTGCCGGGATTGAGAATTTTCACCTTTTCGGTCACGAGTTGTCCAAAATCCTTGTCGCCGGTGACCATATAGGTAAGGAAACCTTGTTTTTCGGCTTTGTGCGAGAGCGTGCCGATGACGTCGTCGGCCTCATAACCCTCGACTTGTATCACGGGTATGTTATAAGCCTCGAGAATTCGCTTGATAAATGGCACAGCGACCAGAATGCCCTCGGGTGTGGCGCTACGGTTTGCCTTATACTCGGGGTACACCTCGTGTCTGAAAGTCTTACCACCGGGGTCAAAGCACACGGCAATGTGGCTCGGCCGCTCGCGTTTGAGCAGGTCCTGCAGTATGTTGACAAACCCGAACACTGCCGACGCGTCCATCCCGGTCGAAGTGATGCGAGGATTACGCATCAAGGCATAGAACGCCCTGAAAATCATCGCGTAAGCATCAACGAGGAGTAATTTTTTCATAACCGTTTAAATTAATAGATAATCAATAGTGGAAACTGCTGCCACCCAGGAACTCGCGAAGCAGGCTGGTGCTTGGTAGGTCTTTCTCGTCGATAGATTCAAAGTAACTCAAGAACTTGAGCAGTCTTATGGCCTCGGCATATTCGGGCACGTTGGCCGGAACCTGTTTGAGAACGGGCTCGGCATAGCGTTTCATGACGGCGAGTTCAAAGATGAGCGACGAGTTGAACATGGCATCGGCATTTTCCTGATAGGGGAAAATCCATTTTTCCTCTCCACGTCTCACGCTTGCCCATCGTGCAATGGTGTCGAGTGCGCTTGCGCCGCGGTACTTGTAGTCGCGTACAATGCGACGCAGCAGGCGATTGTCGGTTGTCGGTATCCAGTTGTGGTCGTCGATGCTGAGAGTTGTCAGCGCGCTGACATAGAGGCGGAACTTCTGTTCCTCGGGAATCTGTTTGGTCAACTCGGGGTTCAGTCCGTGAATACCCTCGATTAGCAGAATCTCATTCTCGTTGAGTTTGAGCGTATTGCCTTTGTACTCGCGCTCGCCGCGTGCAAAGTTGTAGGTTGGCATAGCCACTTCTTTACCCGCCAACAGGTCGGTGAGGTCCTGGTTGAACTGCTTGAGGTCAAGCGAGTATAGCGACTCGTAGTCATATTCGCCGTTCTCGTCGAGAGGGGTGTTGACGCGGTTGACGAAGTAGTCGTCAAGACTTATCATCTTGGGAATGATATAGTTGGTAATCAACTGCACTGCCAGTCGCTTGCACGAAGTGGTCTTGCCGCTCGACGAAGGCCCGGCGATGAGGACAACGCGGGCACCGCCCTTGCGGTAGCGTGCGGCAATCTCGTTGGCGATGTTGGCAAACATCTTGTTATGCAGTGCCTCGGCAACGTTAATGAGCATTGCCGCCTGCTTGCTGTTGATGGCCTTGTTGAGCGCACCGACATCGCCCAGGCTGATGACATCGTTGAACTGGGTGTAGTCAGTAAACGCCTTGAACATCTTGGGTTGTGCGACAAAAGCGGCTGTCTTGGTCGGGTCGTTCTTGTCGGGTCCGTACAGCAGCATACCCTCTTCAAATGATTCCAGGTCAAACACCTTGAGGTATCCAGTTGACGGCACGAGGGGACCATAGAAACTGTCGATGATATCGTCCAGTTTGTAGTAGGCTGTATAGATGCTCTGACTGGTCTCGAGCAGTCTCACCTTGTCGTTGAGTTCCTGCTTCTTGAACATCTCGATGACGTCCTCGGTCAGTCGCTCATGCTTGGCAAACTTATAGTTATGGTCGATAATTTCCTGCATGCGCTGCTTGATGGCGTTCACCATGTCGGGCTGCACCTGTGCGTGTTCGTGCTTAAATCGGCAGTAGTATCCGTTTGAGATGGTGTGCTCGATTGTCAGTCGCTTGCCGGGGTAGAGATCGTTGACGGCCTTGTACAGCACCATGCACAGCGAGTGGGTATAGGCGCGCTGTCCGGCAGGATGAGAAAAGTCGAGAAACTGAATGTGCCTCGGGCGGTAAACCTTGAAGTGCAGGTCCTCGGCCTTGTTGTTGACCAGAGCGCAGAGCGCGTTGATGCCGGTGCGCTGCTTGATGGATTCAAAAATGTCGAGCAACGTATCGCCGCCGTCAATGCTGATATACTCTTCGGTGTTCTTGCAGTAAATGGATAATTCGTCTATCATATCTTAGTGTTTTTTGTCAATAATATAAATTTGTGTAAAGTTACAAAAAAAATCAATACTCCACACAATTTATATCAATCATTATCATGTTTTATTGTTAATTGGTCTATCAATCCCCATGATAAGGAGATTTGCTGCATTGCAGAATTTTAAAGAATCACATCACCTCGTTGCGCAGAGTGTAGCGATTTCTAAGACTCTCAAACAAATGAGGGTTAGAACGAAGGTTGGCAGTATCAAGCAGTGGATTGTAACTGTCTATAATAGATTGCAATGTGATATTGGAAGTACCGTTTATCGGCAAGCCGGGCATTTGAACCGGAGCACTGATATTAAAATGGCGGTTAAGCGCGTCAAGCACCATTGCCGTGCCGCGTTGCTTGCCCTGGACCGAATAACCGGCGATGTGGGGAGTTCCCACAAAAGCCTTGTCCAGCAGTTGCAAGTTGACCGCAGGCTCGTTCTCCCAGCAGTCTATTGCCACATCGCCGTGCCACGCAAGCAGTTTGCCGTTGTCGCAAACTGCACCACGCGATGCGTTCAGGATGAGGCGGCAGCGTGAGAGCGAGTCCAGGAATGTCTTGTCGCACATGTGACGTGTGGGATGTTCGCCGTCAATGGTTAGTGGCGTGTGAAAGGTTATGATGTCACAGTCGGCCACACTGTCGTTCATTCCCAGCGGAGGGTCATTCAATATGACATTAAACCCTATCTGGCGTGCCCAGCGCGCCACAATCGAACCCACATGACCGACACCCACTACGCCCAGTGTAAGCGATGATGCCCCCGCTATGCCGTTTGCCTGCATCCAGTACCCTATCGTTGCCAGCACCCACTGTGCCACAGCCGGGGCGTTGCATCCCGGGGCGTTGCACACCTCGATACCTGCCCTACGGCAGTAGTCAAGGTCAATATGCTCGGTACCGATTGTCGCAGTGCCGATAAACCGTACTTGTGATTTGTCCAACAAAGCCTCGTCACAGCGTGTACGTGTCCGCACCAGCAGCGCGTCGGCATCACGGACGGTATCGGGTGTGATGGCATCGGCCGGCAAGTACTCGACTTGGCACCACGGCTCGAGCAGCCCCTTCAGGTATGGTATATGGCTCTCGGCAACGACTTTCATGATTTTACAGAATGATGATTGATATACAAGATGTTATACACAGTACAATCATCAGTAACATCGGGATATAACGCTTTTGTGATTTGCTAATGGAAAAGGCATGTCCAACCTGAATGGCAAGACAGACATTAAGTAACGGCAAAAAGAGCATCATGTCACGAAAGACGACACACATGGCAATCAGTACTATCACCGACACGAAGATAAAATAGGCGTTATAGACACGCAGCTGGAGTCTGTAGGCATAAATTGACACCAGGTTGGTGATGCTCAATATGATTGTGGTCAACGCCACGATTGCGACACAAACAACCATCAGACGCGTCTGGGACAACTGGAATGATGTCCACAAGGTGTTTATCTCAAGCGGTTTGAAGTCTGAAAACGTAACCAATCCCAGACCGAGGACAATCCAATATGGCACAACAAGCCCCAACAACATAGCCAAAAATGACTTGAAATTCATGGCTCGCACATAGCAGAAACCCAGCAAGAATGCCGGAATCAGGAATGCAAATGCCCACTGGAACATTGTGCCGAATGAAAGTGCCGCAAAGGTGAGGAACACTATGTTCTGGGACTTCTGATTCTCATAGGCAAAAAACATTATGAAAGTACCGGCGAGAAACAGCAAAGCCATAAAAGTCCCGATATTGAATGAACAGGCCGACAAGGGATTGGCAATAGTGAGCAAAAAATATGCCGTTCCAAAACTGTAGGTAAGGTCGCGTATGAAGTTGAACACCTTGTTCAAGAGAACCAACAGCACGACTACGCCCACAACAGCCACAGCGTTTGCCACATTGAACCACACCGATGCCCCCGAACCCTGAAACAGGTTAAAAAAGACGCCATGCCCGGTGTATAACGGTGGCATATCGCCGCTGTGGATTGTCGCCACAACAGTAACCAGCATGGCAATCCCCGACAAGATCATTGCCGACGGGCCATTCAGGTATTCGTTCAGTTGTTTCTCGTTCATTGTTTGCGGCAAAATGTTTGCCCAGGTCACTTCAGGTCAAAACCGATGTCCTTTCGGCAATAACTATTTTCAAATTTGATTTTGGCGACTTGGCTATACCCTGTCTGCAGTGCATCGGCCATTGTCGGGGCGAGTGTAGTCACGGCGAGTACGCGACCGCCAGAAGTGAGCAACTGCCCTTGGTCACCGCGTTTGGTTCCTGCATGGAAGACTATGCTGCCCTCAACATTGTCGATGCCGGTGATTTCCTTCCCCTTGGCGTATGAGCCGGGGTAGCCTCCCGAAGTCATGATAATGGTGGCTGCCGTGCGGTCGTCCTGCTCGAGCGTCACACCATTGAGGTTGCCGGTGGCTGTGGCAACCAGAGCAGGCATCAGGTCGCCCTTGATGCGTGCCATCACCGACTGTGTCTCGGGGTCGCCCATGCGGACATTATACTCGATAACGTATGGGTCACCGCCAACATTAATCAGTCCGAAGAAGATAAAACCGTTGTATCGCAAGTGCTCGTCGGCAAGACCGTTAACCGTCGGTTCAATAATCCTGGCGCGAACCTTGTCCATAAAAGCCTCATCGGCAAAACATACGGGTGAAATCGAGCCCATTCCGCCGGTATTGGGGCCGGTATCCCCCTCCCCTACGCGTTTATAATCTTTAGCGACGGGCAACAGCACATAGTTGCGGTGATTGTCGGTGAGTACAAACACCGAGCATTCGATTCCATCAAGGAACTGCTCGATAACAACAGTGGCGCTGGACTTGCCGAACTGCCCGTCGAGCATCTCGCCCAAACTGCGTTTGGCATCGTCAAGGTCGTTGATTATCAGCACACCCTTGCCTGCTGCCAGACCATCGGCCTTCAGCACATAGGGAGCCTTGTTGGACTCGAGAAAACGGTAGCCTTCATCAATATTTGCCGACGTTACGCTAAGGTGACGGGCGGTGGGTATGCCGTGACGGTTCATGAACCCCTTGGCAAAATCCTTGCTGCCCTCAAGCATTGCCCCATCGCGCGACGGACCGACAACAAGCACCGACGCGAGGTCTTCACGCCCGGCAAAGTAGTCGGCTATGCCAGCCACCAGCGGGTCTTCGTTGCCGACGACAAGCATATTGATGCCTTTGTCAAGTGCTGCCTGAGCCACGGCATCAAAGTCCATGGGGGACAATGCCAAATTGGTGCCGTACTCACTGGTCCCGGCATTGCCTGGCGCAATATACAATTTGCCAAGCAGGGGACTTTGACTCAATTTCCATGCGATTGCACACTCGCGTCCTCCCGAACCAAGCAGCAGGACATTGTATTTAGACATTGTTTCCATGACAAAAATATGTGTCAAATGTTAATCTTCTTTATTCTCGCCAGCCGGGTTGTCAGTTGCCTTGTTCGAGTTAAAGGCGATGTCGCCCTCGTTGACATCGCGACGCTTCCAGCTCTTTCGGCGTCCATGAACAATGGGGACATCGTTCTCGGCAGTCAAACGGGGACCTCCAAAGTTGATGCGTGGTTTGTTGTCGCGGCGCTCACGGTTGTCGCCATAACCTCGTTGCTCGCGGCGCTCGCCACCATGGCCGCGGAACTCCCGGCGTTCTCCACCACGTTCCATGCGGTCACGCTTCTCGCCGCCAAAGTCTCGCCGCTCTCGTCGGTCGCTGTCGTGCCCGCGTGACTCACGGCGTTCACGGCGTTCACCATCGCCAAAAGTCTCACGGAACTCGCGACGGTGCATGGCGCGTTTCTCGTCGCTGGCACGGAACCCCTCGTTCTTGATTGACTCGCCACGGCCGCGCATATCGTTATACTTGCCGTCAAAAATCACATACTGACGCAACTCGCAGTCGAGGGCACCGTTGAACAGGGCATATCGCACCGACGGTTTCAGACCGATTTTGTCGGTTAATTCGCGGTCATACCCGATAATCCAGGCACTGTATCCTTTGAACACCTGCTTCAGTTTATTGCCGATAGTAGTATATAATCCCTCGATATCTTCCACCTTGAGGCGTTCGCCATAAGGCGGGTTGGTGATGAGCACACCGTGCTCGGGGACCTCGGTGATGTCGTTGAAATCCTTCATCTCCAGTTCGACCATCTTGGCAACACCGGCACGCTTGATGTTTGCGCGCGAGATGGCAATGGCCTTGCCGTTAACGTCGCTGCCATAGATTTTATACTTGAACTCCCGCTCGGCGCTGTCATCATTATATATTTCCTCAAACATCTCCTGGTCATAGTCGGTCCATGACTGGAACGCGAAACTCTCGCGATAGACACCGGGGTTAATGTTGGCGGCAATCAGAGCTGCCTCGACGAGGAACGTGCCCGAACCGCACATGGGGTCAACGAAGTTACACTCACCGTCCCAGCCGCTCAGTTTAATGATGCCGGCAGCAAGCACCTCATTGATGGGGGCATCGGTCTGGGCTTCACGCCATCCGCGTTTGTACAGCGGGTCGCCCGACGAGTCAAGCGACAGCGTCACTTCGTTGCCGCTGATGTGTACATCAAGTCGGATGTCAGGATTGGTGACACGTATAGACGGACGTTTACCGCACTTGTCGGTAAAATAGTCAACAATGGCGTCCTTAACGCGATAGGTCACAAAACGAGAATGACTGAATTCCTCTCCAAACGTGGTGGCATCAATAGCAAATGTCTTGGTAGGGTCAAGCACACTATCCCAGTCAAACAACTTGATTTGCTCGTACAAATCGTCGGCGCTCGTGGAACGGAACTTGTAGATTGGCTTAAGAACTCTCAATGCTGTGCGCAGGCAGAAGTTGGCACGATACATCATCTTTTTGTCTCCCGTGAACGATACCATGCGGTTCCCCTCAGTTACATCGTCTGCTCCAAGGGTTCGCAACTCGTCGGCCAGAACACCCTCCAGACCCTTAAAGGTCTTGGCTACCATTTCAAATTTGTCATTCATCGCTATGATTTCAATTGTGGCATGACACCATGCCGTTAAAAACACTGCAAAGTTACAACAATTTATGCATCCCGCCAACCCGCAACACCGTTTTTTGTCACGCCGGGCAAAGCGCTCTTCAAAATATTTTACACCGATAATTTGTCAATATGGGCCTTTTTCATTACTTTTGTAATTGTTTTTATTCAATTCTTCAGGAGTACTAATGCATAAACTGCTCTACATCATACTCTGTGCGATTGTGTCGTTGGGTTGTCTGGCCGAGCCTACAAAACCCGCCGGCAACAAACCGGACACAATTAATAAAGAGGTCCAAGACACAGCAAAAGCACAGCCCAAGCCAAAACCCAAACCAACACGTCCGGTGGTAACCAGCGGATTTGACGGTATTGACGTTTCACGATATCAGAAGGATATTGACTGGGACGAACTGGCTAAGGACAAACGGGTGCAGTATGTCTATGTCAAGGCGACTGAGGGCACCTCATTTATTGACCGATGCTATGAGCGTAACATCAGCGAAGCACACCGCGTCGGCATCAAGGTTGGCAGTTACCACTTCTTGAGAACAAACTCCCCGATTCGCGAGCAGTTTGAGCACTTTATCAGTGTAGCAAACAAAGAAGATCAGAACCTGTTGCCGTTGCTCGATGTCGAGGTGCACCAGGGATGGTCTAACCAGCAATTGCGCGACAGCGTCAAGTTGTTTGTCGATTTGCTTGAGGATTACTATGGTTGCAAACCAATGATTTATACCAGTAGTTCGTTCTTCAACAACAGGTTGGGACTCGGTTTTGCCCAGTATCCGCTTTTCATTGCCCGCTATGCGGCAAACGAACCCGTATTGACCAACAACACCAAGTGGATACTGTGGCAGTTCAGCGACCGCGGCAAGGTTACCGGCATCGACCACTACACCGATGTCAGCAAGTTCAATCACGGTTGTTCGCTCAGGAACCTTATCATTAAAAACAACAAACTGAAGTCACGCACCAAACCAAACTCTGAAATCATCGATAAAACCAAGCAAAAACCCGGGAAACTCAACGTCACCACCGCCAAACCAGCCAAGCCTGCTCCCGCTATGTCAAAAGCACAGCAGAAAGAACTGGAGAAAAAACAGGAGAAGGAACGTAAAACACAAGAGCGGGCAAAACAACTGGAACTTGACCGGCAACATGAAATAGCCAAACAGAAAGCCAAGGAGCAGCAGCACCAGCGTGAACTGCAGGAACGCGCTAAGCAAGAAAAGGCTAAAAAGGCCGAGGCTGAACGCAAGGACGAAGAGGCAAAGAAGGCCAAAATAGCAAAACAGGAAGCAGAGAAAAAGGCTAAGCAACAAGAGGCTGCCCGCAAAGCCGAAGAAACAAAGAAGGCAAAGCAGGAAGCCGAGCAAAAGGCCAAGAAGCAAGAGACTGCCCGCAAAACTGAACAAAGCAAGAAGACCGCCTCGACCGCCCAGTCTGCTACACCCGTAAAGAAACAGGCAAAGACTGAAGCAAAGACCGAGGCAAAGTCCGAAGCAAAGACCAATACAAAGACTGCAGCCCAGACAAAGGCAACGGCAAAACCCAAGACAACAACTACCAAGCAGGAGAAGAAAGAAAAACTGCAACAGCAGCGAACCAATGCCGGCAAACAGTCAAAACCCATCGTGCCTAACGCAAGAAAGACAAACAAGAGTTCGGCCGACAACGACTAACGACACCCGCAAGCAATGAAACAGACGACACTTGTCATAGCAATGCTGACAGTTCTTGCAGCAGCAACGTCCTGCAATATCAGGTGGGACCGCAAGAGCCATGACAAGGTCCGCAACAACATGGCATACAACGGCATTGACGTGTCAAGCCATCAGCAGGACATCGACTGGGTTAAAGTGGCAGGCGACACATGCATATCGTTTGTATATATCAAGGCAACCGAGGGAGAAACATATTTCTCACCGCATTACAGCACAAACCTGAAGGCCGCGCGACAACAGCACATTGCCGTGGGCAGTTACCATTACCTGACGACGACAGCCTCGGTCAACAACCAGTTTGCCAACTTCTGCCGCAACGCTCGCAGGGACAATCAGGACCTGATCCCCATGCTTGACGTCGAGGACCGCGGCACATGGTCGCGCAGCCAGTTCATTGATAGCGTGGGCAAGATGCTGCAACTAATGGAGAGACACTACCGTTGCCGACCGATGATTTACTCAACAGTCGAGTTCTACAACGAGAATCTTGCCGCCAATTTCAACGACTATCCGCTGTACATAGGCCGGTATTCCAACTCCCGCCCGCGCATCTACTGGAGCGGGAAATACACCATCTGGCAGTTCAGCGAGAACGGTATCGTCACCGGCATACCGCAGTTCGTTGACCTGGCGAAGTTTAACGACGGTGTCACACTGGACGACATCCGCATCAAATCACGGAATTAACGTATTTCTAATTTTATTAATATGAAAGCAATTAAGATTTTATCGATTCTTGCAGCAGCAATGCTCGTTGCAACCGCTTGCACAACACAGGAAAGCAACAGTGACCGTGCAAAAGCTTTTGACTCAACCGTAAAGGGCAAGAAAACCGCCCTCTATACTCTCAAGAACGCCAACGGTATGGTGGTTGAAATCACCAACTACGGCGGACGCATCGTCTCGATTAACGTACCCGACCGCGACGGCAAGATGACCGACGTCGTTCTCGGACACGCCTCTATTGACGACTATGTAGCCAACGCCGACGGCAACTTCGGTGCACTCATCGGCCGCTATGGCAACCGTATCGCCAACGGGCAGTTCGTCCTTGACGGCGACACAGTTAAACTGCCCCAGAACAACTACGGCCACTGCCTGCACGGAGGTCCCGTGGGCTACCACCACAGCGTTTGGGACGTAACCGAGGCTACCGACTCAACTCTCACCCTCGCGCTCACCGACAGTGCCGGCACAGCCGGTATTGGTGCCGGTTTCCCCGGAAATCTGCAAGTCAAGGTCGTTTATACACTCACTGCCGACAATGCAGTGCGCATCGACTATGAAGCAACTACCGATGCCCCCACTGTTGTCAACCTGACCAACCACTCTTACTTCAACCTGTGCGGTGACCACAACAAGGACATCCTTGACCATGAGTTGATGATTGCTGCCGACAGCATCACCCCCATCGACACCACTTTCATGACCAACGGCACAATGATGGCAGTCGAGGGCACTCCCTTTGACTTCCGCACCGCTAAGGCTATCGGCAAGGACGTTAATGCCGACAACGAGCAGTTGAAGAACGGTCACGGCTATGACCACAACTTCGTGCTCAACACCAAGTGTGACCTCACCAAGGTCAGCGCCAGCGTATTCTGCCCCGCCAACGGCATCTTCATGGAGGTATTCACCACCGAGCCCGGCATCCAGTTCTACGGAGGCAACTTCCTTGACGGCAAGGTTACCGGCAAGGACGGCATTGCCTATCCGCTGCGTTCGGCTCTGGCTCTCGAGACTCAGCATTACCCCAACTCGCCCAACCAGCCCGAGTATCCCTCTACAGTGCTCCGTCCCGGACAAACCTACCACAGCACTTGCATCTACAAGTTCTCGACAAAGTAAACGACACCAATGGACTGGAAACAGGAAACCGAACAGCGGGTGGCGCGCGGCGTAGATGCCTTCAAGCAAGGATATAACTGCTCGCAGAGCGTTGCGCTCGCCTTTGCCGACTGGTATAATGTACCTGACGATTTGATGGCCCGCATCTCGGCATCGTTTGGCGGCGGCATAGGGCGCATGCGCGAAACCTGCGGGGCAGCCATGGGCATGTTCATGTTGGCAGGACTCGAGACAGCAAGCCCCGCTGCCGACCCTGCCACCAAGGCCGCGAACTATGCGGCCGTACAGGACCTGGCGGCACGGTTCCGCGCCGAAACGGGCAGTATCGTGTGCAAGGAGTTGCTGGGCCTCAACAAGAAACGGGCCGACGGCACTATGCCTGAGATTGCCATTACCTCTACCCCAGAGGCTCGTACTGACCAGTACTACAAGAAGCGTCCTTGCGTGCGCATGGTCGAAACTGCCATTCGCATTTACATGGCATTCCTCGAGGAACGCCATCGCTAATCCGGTCCATACATTCACAGACAACGGGCCTCTCCCCAAAATCGGGAGGGGCCTTTTTTTGGAAATGATATATAATTTGTCCCAGTAAATATACCATCGCCTGAGGTGTGACAAGATTGAATGGTAACTGAAGAGGGGCGGATGCCCCGTACGCAACGAACGCCTTGGCGGCTCGTTGCAGATAAGCGAGCGTAGCGAGCTCGGCAGAGTGAGCAGCGGTAAGTCGGCGAAGCCGGTGCCGCGACCAGCGAGCCTCTGCCAACTGCCCCCGGGGTCGTAGCGATAACAGAGCACGCCGTCAGGCGTTAAGCGCTGAAAGCGCGAGGTGTGAGCGCAGCGCAACTGTAACCGGGGTTGAGCGAACGCAGTGAGCGAGGCCTCGGATAGGGTGCTGCACACTCAGGGCGGGCTGAAAGTCCGCGATTTACTCATCCTTGAGGTTGTTCTATTGCTGTTAGTGCATTATATGGCGTGTAAATCGCGGACTTTCAGCCCGCATTTGCTACGGGTGTCACTTTCCGGGGCCTGCGCTCTCTACCGTTC